>JBEKUO010000214.1:0-10554 GCA_049514955.1 Bryobacteraceae bacterium
GCGGTCTCGATTGTGGCTTGCTACGTTCCCGCGCGGCGGGCCGCCCGCGTCGATCCGATGGTGGCCCTTCGCCACGAATAGCCGTCGGCGTGTCCCCGCGTCGCCGTGTGTGGCCGCATCTCCTTGTCGCCGTGTCGCCGCATCCCCGCGTCGCCCGCTTGCGACGTCCCGTCCGCGAAGCAGTGAGTCCCAAAACCGGACGGCTGCCGACCGGCGCAACCGGGCCTCACACCGATTCTGCAACAGATACGCGCTGCGGCTGTTGGCCGGAAGCGTGCTCTCCCTAAAATATGTTCCGCGACCTTCGGTACGCGTTGCGCACCCTGCGGCAGAGCCCGGGGTTCGCTTTGGTAGCCATTATTTCGCTCGCCTTGGGAATCGGCGCCAACTCCGCCATGTTCAGCTTGGCGGACGCCATTCTGCTGGGGCCCTTGCCCGTGCCGCATGCTTCCGAGATCATCGTGGTCCAGTCGCAATTGAAGGGCGAAACTATCGGCGGTATCCTCCAGTATTCCGGCCTGTCCTATCTGGACTTCAAAGACCTCCGTGCGCGGAACAAATCCTTTGCGGGTCTGGAGGCTTCCCAATACTCCCAGTTCGGATTCGCAACCGAGAAGAACGCGCTGCCGCAGATGAAATTCGGCGAGCTGGTAAGCGGCGATTTCTTCACCGTTCTGGATGTGCCACCCGAATTGGGGCGCGCTTTCCGGCCTGACGAAGACAGCGTGCCGGGCCGCGACGCGGTAGTCGTCCTCGGCCACGAGTTGTGGCGGACAGATTTTTCCTCCGATCCCAACGTCATCGGAAGGACTATCTACCTAAACAACGTCCCCTTTACCGTGATCGGAGTGGCGCAGGAGCCCTTTACCGGGTCGAACAGACTGATTCGTTCCGCGCTGTTTGTCCCACTTGCGATGGGTACCCGCCTGGTGGAAGACTTCCAGAAAAGCACGTTGGAGAAGCGCGATAACCGGGGGATGACCGTAATGGGGCGTCTGAAACCGGGCGTCAGCGTGGCGCAGGCCGCGGCCGAGGCCAGAGTCGTTGCGCAACAGCTAGCCCAGGCATACGCGGCGACGAATCGAACCTGCTCCATGGTGGTCGATACGGACGTGCGAGCCCGTATCAAGCAAGATACGTACGATGCCATGTTGATGTTTTTCCTGTTGGCGCTGGCCGGCGTGGTTTTGTTGATCGCCTGCGCCAACGTGATGAATATTCTGTTGAGCCGCGCCGGGGGACGCTCTCGCGAAATCGCCGTCCGGCTGGCAATCGGGGCGGGCCGGAGCCGCCTGATCCGGCAACTGTTGACCGAGAGCCTGGTGATTGCGGCGGCCGGCGGAGCGCTGGGGCTGCTGGTGGCAAAGACAGGCGCCGATCTGTTTTCCCAGATGAAAATTCCCACCGACATACCCGTCGTGCTGGCCGTGAAGTTGGATCCGCGAGTGCTGGTGTTCACGATACTCGCCTCGGTAGCCAGCGCCCTTTTGTTTGGACTGGCGCCGGCGCTGCAGTCGACCAGGCCCGACCTGGTTAAGGCGTTGAAGTCCGGCAAGGCGGGCGACGGCAAGCGCCGGCGTCTGCTGGGAAGAAACTCGCTGGTGATTGCGCAGGTAGCCGGAGCCCTTCTGCTCCTGGTTTTCGCGACCCAGGCTTACCGCGGCGCCATGATTGTGGTGTCCCGGCCCGCCGGCTTCCGCACCGACCACCTGCTGATGGCCAGCTTCAATCCGGCGCTGGCGAGATACACTCCGGATCAGACCAAGAACTTCTATAAGCAACTGCTGGAGAGGACCCGAAATCTGACGGGCGTGAAATCCGCCGCGCTCACAGAGTCGGTGCCGATGCTGCCGGGAGGCGACTCCAGCCGGCTGGTCCCGGAAGGTGTCCAGTTGCCTCCCGGTAGCGATGCAGTCACCATAATTACAAACACCGTCAGCGAAGGTTACTTCGACGCGCTCAACGTGCCGATCGTCGAGGGCCGCGCCTTCCAGGAGACGGACCGCGCCGAATCACAGCAGGTGGCGATCGTGAACGAGTTATTCGCGCGCAAGTATTATCCCAACCAGAGCGCTATCGGCAAACGGCTTCGGCTGAAGAGCGACAAGAACGAGGTGCTGGAAATCGTCGGTGTGGCCCGGCAGAGCAAGTACTTTTTCCTGGTGGAGCCGCCCTTTGAGTACCTTTATCGGCCGCTTTCCCAGAACCCGCAGCAGGCCATGACCATCCTGGTCGAAACCGCCGGACCTTCGAGTGCGATGGCGGCGCCGCTGCGCGAAACAGTGCGCTCGCTGGATGCCAGCCAGCCGATGTATGGTATCCGCACCATGGAGGAAGTCTTCGATCAGCGCGCCACCAAGACCCTCGGCATCTTTACGGAAGCCATCGGAGCGATGGGTATCCTCGGGCTGATCCTGGCGATGGTGGGACTCTACGGGCTGATGTCGTATTCGGTAAGCCTACGGTCGCGGGAAATCGGCATTCGCATGGCGATCGGCGCAGGCAGCTCCGGGGTGCTGGGCATGGTCATGAAGCAGGGGATGGTGCTGGCGGCGATCGGAGTCTCGATCGGTCTGCTGCTTTGCTTGTTGGCGAGCAAGGCGGTCACCGCCGCGGTGGGCGTGCCGTCATTCAATGTGCCCTTTGTGGCGCTGGTGACAGCCGGGCTGGTGGTTGCGGCGGCGCTGGGCATATTCGCTCCGGCGCGGCGCGCCTCGCGGTTGGATCCGAACGCGGTGCTGCGGCAGGAATAGGGTTGCGTCGGGGTCGCCGCGATATCTCCGTGAAATCGCCGTTCCGGCGGAGTGCCTGCCGGCGGCACTTACAGTTAGCCGACGCTACGTCCAAGTGGATAACTCCGGATGCATGACCATTCCGGTCGGAATGCTAATCTTGATGCTTCCCACCATGGCGTTTAGCGCGCCCAAGAGGCGGACTTCTGTCAGTAGAGGATGTCACGGGAAAGCGTTGCTATCCTTGAGGGCCGTATGACCTTCGAGTCCCATATTTCCCTCGCCCTTTCGGGCAGCGAGAAACGTGGTCTTCCCATCTTGACCATCAGGAAACATAGAGCTGCTGTCTCAAAGAAGCTTGCCGCTAATTTGGTAAAGGCTGTTGGACTGAAAACCGGGCCGTTGCTCTCCCACATGTCCGCATTTCTGAACTTCGGGCGAGAATGCTCGTACTCGCTAAGATCTGAAAACAGGCGCCGGGCCCACCCACCTGTGTCACTAGCGCCGCCCTTTCGCTGATCGAAGATACTGTCTCCGAGTTCCTTTCGTAGCCTCGCCCGGAGTACGGTTAATCGCGGAGCAGTTATAAGGCCGTCGCACGCTCTTCCGAATTCAATTCTTGATTTGCCGGCCTCGCGCTCCCTAAAGAGCGACCTTTGGTCAGTCACTTGACAATATGTCGCGATGGCGACCGTTTCGAGAGCGTTTCGCAAACAACCAAACGCTTGCCTATAGAAGCCGTGAAGTGAGTTGTAGGTCGCTGCGTGAAACTCGTCTGCCGCATCAAGGATGGCGGTCTCAATTGGGTCACGACGCATGGAGAGAGAGTCAATAAATCCATCCCAGCAGCGATCCATTCCTCCCAGCAAGCAGCCGTAATCGTTGGACGTCCGAATGGCCACATCATCGGGAAGGGTAACGATGCTGTTCCAGGCATCGCGGTCGATGAGGTCGCGCGGGGGGCGGTCTGGATCCTCCGGCACGATCGCAAAATCGTCATCCTCGAGCTCTATCCGGACGGCGCGGAAGTCCTCAGGGCAGAGCGGCTTGGCCACAGTCCGATATTAGCCGAAAGGATGGTGGGCGCGCTACCGAGTCGGGCTGTATAACACTACGAAACCCGCCGCCGGCCGTGGGCCAAGGGGACTTGAATCGCCGTACCCGGACCGCCAACGGCATCGCCAGCACGAATGGCAGGCTGCCGATAGATATTTCGCTACTACCTGCGACCCATTCCCTCACGCCCGCGAGCCGGTCATTTTATCGAAACAATCGTTCCTTAAGCGGCGATTCTCCCATGAGGCTCGGCCACGTCGACATACGCGAACAACAGATCCCGAAATTCGGGATTCTCAAGATGGCTTGAAACGCTTTGCCCTTCAGGCACCGGTTGTCCGGCTTCTCGATAGGCCTCCAGGTTGATCCGAATCGCTTCACTGGCCGCTCGCTTGGCCGCCTCGATGGTCTCTCCGTAGGTGGCGATAGCCAAATCGGGCGCCTCCACCGCAAATCCCGTCTCGGTTTCTTCTAGCATGATTAGAAATCGCATAACTTGATCCAGTCCGATTTTCTTCACCGCATCCACCGCTCGTCCCACCGGTACATCCTTTTGCGGATGTACGATGGTAACTATAAACCGCTCGCCGGATGCTTGAAGTTGTGGTGGTTTCCCCTCACGCCGGCCAATCTCCATCCAAATTCCTCGGCCAGCTTGACCAGCTCGCGGCTTGTGTATCGCTTGGGCATGAGTCGAGCTGAAATCCCATTGTCCCATGCCGCTGGCATTGCGACAGATTGGGTCATGGCGTAGCTCACCCAAGCGTTCGCCAGCGAAGCTTTATTCCCAATAACGGACGGCAGCCGCGTGGGCTCTTCCGGTAGCACACCCCCATTTGCTACCAGATACGCGATGCGGCGGTCCGGCAGGCAACGTGCCATTGGCAATGCATGTTCTCAGACCTTCGGTACGCTTTGCGCACCCTGCGGAAGAGCCCCGGGTTCGCCCTGGTAGCCATTATTTCACTGGCTTTGGGAATTGGCGCGAACTCGGCCATGTTCAGCCTGGCTGACGCGATGCTGCTGCGGCCGCTGCCCGTGCCGCATGCTTCCGAGCTCATCCTGGTTCAGTCGCACTTGCGCGGCGAATCGCTCGGGGGACTCGCCGAGTACTTCGGGCTGTCCTATCCCGATTTCAAGGACCTCCGCGACCGCAACAAATCCTTTGCGGGCCTGGCGGCCTCCGAATACTCGCGTTTCGGATTCGCAACCGAAAAAGGCGCGCTGCCGCAGATGAAGTTCGGCGAGCTGGTAAGCGGCGATTTCTTTCGCGTATTGGATGTGCCGCTGGAATTGGGGCGGGCGTTCCGGTCCGATGAAGACAAGGTGCCGGGCCGCGATGCGGTGGTCGTTCTAAGCCACGAGTTGTGGCGCACGGATTTCGCGTCGGATCCGAGCGTCATCGGGAGAACCATTTTCCTGAACAACGTCCCCTTTACGGTGATCGGAGTGGCGCCGGAGCGGTTCACCGGTTCGGACGGCTCGATTCGCTCCGCCCTATTTGTCCCTCTGGCGATGGGACCCCGCCTGCAGGACGACCTGCAGCAAAGCATGCTCGAAAAGCGCGACAACCGCGGCATGGCCGTATACGGGCGGCTGAAACCGGGCGTCAGCGTGGCCCAAGCCAGGGCCGAGGCCGGGGTAATCTCGCAGCAACTCGCGCAAGCCTACCCGGCGACGAATCGAACCACCTCCATGACGGTCGACTCGGACCTGCTAGGCCGGCTGAAGGAGAGCCCCATCGAGATCGTGTTGTTGTTTTTCCTGCTGGCGATGGGCGCCGTGGTTTTGGCGATCGCCTGTGCCAACGTGATGAATATCCTGTTGAGCCGCGCGCGGGCCCGGTCGCGCGAAATCGCCGTCAGGCTGGCCATCGGAGCCAGCCGCGGCCGCCTCGTCAGGCAATTGTTGATCGAGAGCCTGGTGATCGCGGTGCTCGGCGGAGCGCTGGGGCTGCTGGTGGCTGCGGCCGGCGTCGATCTGTTTTCGCGAATCAAAGTATCGACCGACATTCCCGCAGTGCTGGATGTGCGGTTGGATCCCCGCGTGCTGCTGGTCACGATACTTGCGTCCGTGGCGAGCGCACTGGTGTTTGGATTGGCGCCGGCGCTGCAATCGACCAAGACCGACCTGGTTCCGGCGTTGAAGTCCGGCAAGGCGGATGACGGCAAGCGGCGGCGTTTTCTGGGAAGAAACACGCTGGTGGTTGCGCAGGTAGCCGGTGCGTTTCTGCTGCTGGTTCTGGCGACGCAGGCTTACCGCGGCGTATCGATTCTGATATCCGCGCCGGCCGGTTTCCGCAACAATCATCTGTTGATCGCCAGCTTCAATCCGGCGCTGGCGAGGTACACCCCGGAGCGGAGCAGGGAATTCTATAAGCTGCTGCTGGAGAAGGCGCGAAATCTCACGGGCGTGAAATCGGCCGCGCTTGCGGAGGCGGCGCCGATGCTGCCGGAGAGCGACACCACCAGCCGGGTGGTTCCGGAAGGCGTCAAGCTGCCGCCCGGGACCGAAGCCATCGGTGTGATGTCGAATACGGTGAGCGAAGGCTACTTCGACACGCTTGGCATACCGATGGTCGCGGGCCGGGCCTTCGAGGTGTCCGACCGCGCCGAATCCACTCCGGTGGCGATCGTGAACGAGCTGTTCGCCCGGAAGCATTATGCCAATCGGAGCCCCGTCGGCAAACGGCTACGACTGAAGGGCGCGAAGGACGAAGTGCTAGAGATCGTCGGCGTGGCCCGGCAGAGCAAATACCTCAGCCTGGTCGAGCCGCCTTTGGAATACCTTTATCGGCCGCTTTCCCAAAACCCGCAGCAAGCCCTGACCCTTGTGGTCGAGACCGCCGGTCCCTCGAGCGGGGAGGCCGGACCGCTGCGCGAAATCGTCCGCTCGCTGGATGCCGGCCAACCGATGTATGGCGTGCGCACCATGGAGGAAGTCTTCGAGCAGCGCACGAAGACGCTCGGAATCTGGACGGAAGCCATCGGAGTGATGGGGTTGCTCGGGCTGATGCTGGCGATGGTGGGACTCTACGGTCTGATGTCGTACTCGGTGAGCCTGCGGTCGCGAGAGATCGGCATCCGCATGGCGATCGGCGCGGGCCGTTCCGGAGTGCTGGGCATGATCATGAAGCAGGGGATGGTGCTGGCGGCTATCGGTGTCTCGATCGGTCTGCTGCTTTGCCTGGTGGCGAGCAAGGCGATCACCTTCGCGCTGGGCGTGCCGGGGTTCAATTTGCTTTTTGTGGCGCTGGTGACTGCCGGGCTGGTGGTTGCGGCGGCGCTGGGCGCGTATGCTCCGGCGCGGCGCGCATCGCGGCTGGATCCGAATGCAGTGTTGCGGCAGGAGTAGGGTGGCAGGGGTGCGGCGAGCTTATCATGGTCCAGCCGAATAGAGCCTTCCCGAGTTAAGGATTTGGGCTCGGTTCACCGCCCGCTCCTTTCGCCAAGGCTTGTTTGATGGTCGCTAGGTTCTCGCTGACGGTTTTCGTTTGTGGGTTGTCGGGACCGTAGGGTGAAGGTATCGATCCGACGGGGCATGTCGACGCAGGGTCCTGTAAGACCATCTGGGGTGGCGGGGGCGCGGCTGGCTGTATGCACGCTAATGCTAATCTACCGCCGCATCGTAGCCCACGACGTAGAGAAGTTGCTCGTAGTCTACGATGCCGACCTTGACGCGATCCAGCCAGCCGCGCCGGCCCAGCACGTTCTTCACGATTTTCCCTTCCGCAAAGAAGAACACAAGTGAGTAAACCTCTATGTCCAGCGTGCCGATCATGACTTCGTGACCATAGGCCTCAAAACGGCTGTTTGCCGTCGCGAAGCTCATCGGAACGCCCCGCTCAACCTCAATGCCCAAAACCTCGGCGTAGCTCCGCTGGAAGAGGCAATACGCTGCGCCGGTGTCGAGGCTCGCGACCAAGTCGATCCGCTCTTGGCCGGAGCGCAGTACAACAGGCAGGGCAACAGAATCGCCAAGCCCTGCGTAGGAATGCTGCTTAGCGAAGCTTACGCGGAAAGCCAAGTCCTACCAGCCTCCAAATGGCAGTGGGGGATCCGTAGGAATTTGAATCACAAGAGGATGCTCGACGCCATTCGTCCGGGCTTGTTGCAGAACAACCCTGGCATTGTCGCCATGGCTGACCAGCCTATTCCCCTCGATCGCCACCCATTGGCCCGCGTAGCGCGGGCCGTTCAATCTAAGCCATTCCTGCTCGCGGTCGCGGGTGCTGAACGCCAAGTCGGGGCGAAGTTCGTCTGTCACGATCACGGCCAGATGCCGTCGTTCTGCGAATGAGAACGGCTTGAGGGGGCCGAGGACAACGAAGTGGGTGCGGCCGATTCCCTCGCGGTCGTACACGACTTCCAACTGGCTGGCCATACCTTGATTGTACCGTGTCACGGAATTCAGTCAGCGGCGGGAGGCGTGCCCTGGCCACGTTGCGCCGTGACCTGTTGGATAAGCGCGAGGTTGTGAGCGCACCCTTTTGTCCGTGGGTTTTCAGGGCCATAGGTCGCCTCGATAATTCGCAGCGCACGCTGGACGTACCGTAAGGCGGCCGCCAAGTCTCCTTGGTCTTTTAGAATATGGCCGATATTGTTGGCGTCCCTAGCTACACTGGGGTGGTCGGGTCCGTAGGCCTTCTCATCTGTGGCCAGGGCACGCTGCGCATACCGCAAGGCGCCCAGCAAATCGCCTTGGGCTTTGAGAATCATGGCGACATTGCTCGCCATCGCCGCAACATCGGGATGGTCAGGCCCATAGACCTTTTCTGCGATAGCCAAGGCGCGCTGGGTGTGATCCAAGGCCCCCTCCAGATCCCCCTGCGCCTGCAGAATCTGGCCTACGTTGTTGGCCGTCGTGGCCAGATTGGGATGGTTGGGTCCGTAGACCCGTTCGTCGATTACCAGGGCGCGCTGGGCGTACCACAAGGCTCCAGACAGATCCCCTTGATCCCGCAGAATAGTGCTCATGTTGTTGGCCGTCGTGGCCACCTCTGGATGGTCAAGTCCAAAAGCCTTTTCGAAGATGGCCAAAGCTCGCTGCGTATGCCGCAAGGCCTCAGCTAGGCGCACGGAGCCGCCCTGCTGTCGCAGAATCTGCCCCATATTGCTGGCACGCCTGGCCACCTTCGGATGGTCCGGCCCGTAGAGTTTCTCATCAATCTCCAGGCCGCGCTGCGTGTATCGCAGGGCCCCCGGGAGATCCCCTTGGGCTTGCAGAATCATGCCGATGTTGTTGGCCTCAGTGGCCACGTTGGGATGCTCAGGCCCATAAACCTTCTGGTCGATGGCCAATGCTCGCTCGGTATTTTGCAGCGCGCCATCCAGATCCCCTCGGGCCCGCAGAACGGTACCGATGTTGTTGAGGTAGATAGCCACTTCGGGATGGTCTGGCCCGTAGGTCTTCTCGACGATGGTGAGGGCACGCCTCAGTATCCCCTCCGCCTCCGGCAGTTGCCCCAAATGCTTCAGGTAAAGGCCGACCTCGTTCAACAACCGTGCGACGGACTTGAGAGCTACTCCCAGGCGCTGGCAATGTTCGGCGACAGTCAACGCGTGGGGGAGCAACCGGGACGAAGGGCCCCAGGTCTCCACCAAATCCTCCTTGAACCGGAACGCCTTCGCGACAAGATCTGCTGCAGCTTCGGCGCATTTCAGCTCCTGCCCTTCTTTAGCCAGTCGGTCGCGCGTTACGGCTTGCACCAAGCGATGGACCGAGATGCTACCCCCACTCACATCGAGCAGTGAGTATCGCCGCAATGCCGCCCGCGCCCCGTCAGACTGGATGGCATCCGGAAATGCCGGGGAGACCAGCGCCGGGTCAATGTCGTCCGGCGCCAGGAAGGCGGTCACGTAAAGCAGTTCGAGCGCCCCCGGAGCTTCGGTTTGAAGCCGCTCGAAGGAGATATGCCACGCAGTCGCAACTGACTGCGGATATGTCGCTTCCGCAGGGCGGTATTGGAGCAACTCGCTGGCATATTGATGGTAGCGTGCGAGGTAATCGGCAATCGAGATGGCGGCAGTGCCGATGTAGGCACCCGCATGCTCCAGGGCCAGCGGCAGGTCGCCAAGGGCGTCGCTCAGTTCACCGGCAACCGTGGGTTCGTCCCGGTCGCAGCGTTTTTGTAGAAATTCGACGGCTTCCGACCGCGGGAGAACAGGAAGCTGTATAGGCTTCGCGACAGTGCCCCAGTTGGAATCGCGCGAGGTGATCAGGACGTGGCCTGCGGTGCCCATCGGCAGATGGTCACGGCAGTCGGCGGCACCGCGGGCGTTGTCCAGTATCAGCAGCCAGCCTGGATTATGATCCAGCCAGGAACGCGCCGCCGCGCCTGTGGCCTGCTGGTCGGCGAGGTCCTTCTCCGGCAGGCCAAGCTGGGTCGCCAGCCTGGCATAATCGGCGCTCAGCGTGGCCGCGTCTTCCGCGCGCAGCCACCAGACGATGTCGTAATCCGCCGTGTGACGATACGCATACTCCAGCGCGAGCTGTGTCTTGCCGACGCCGCCCAGACCGACGATGGGGACGATGCCCCTCGTGCCTCCTGAGGTGAGGGCCGCCCGAAGTTCCCGAAGCAATTGTTCCCGACCGGTGAAATTGGGGTTGCGAAGGTGCGGGATGTTCCAGATTTCGGGCAGCGCGCCGGGAAAGCGCGGGGCCTTGATAGCCCCGAGACCCAAGCCAGGAAATGGGGGCTCGCGGTCGGGCTTGGCGCGCCCGCGCCCGACGCCCGCGAGCAACGCTTCGCTGGCAGCGATTTGAT
>JBEKUO010000215.1:0-10538 GCA_049514955.1 Bryobacteraceae bacterium
ATCGAAGAGGCTGGCGGGTACGGGTTGGGCTGCAAGCGTTGGAGCCAGTGGCAGGGCGAGAGCCAGGATCGAAAAGTGCAGGCGCATGAAGTGTTCGTCCGATGGACCGTCAACGATTGTACGCCAACGCTTGCTGCTGTTTGGCGGTTTGCGTTAGGCTTATGGAAACTCGGCACTCATGGCGGAAGAAGTAAACAACCCGGACGCGCAAGTGGCCCAAGATCTGGCGGTGGCGCACCGGCAGCTCGACCTTTATCGCGAATTGTTCGAAGACAGCCTGGGGCTGATGTGCGTCCATGATCTCGAGGGCGTCCTGCTGATCGTCAATCCGGCCGCCGCCCGCTCGCTCGGTCTCCGCCCTGAGGACGGCGTCGGGGTGAGTATGAAGCGCTTCCTCGCCCCTCCCGTGCAACACCTCTATGATGCCTATCTGGACCGGGTTCGCCGGAACGGTAGCGACTCCGGACTGATGCGTCTGCTCTCCATGGATGGGACAGAGCGCATCTGGCTGTATCGCAACGTCCTGTATCAGGAGTCCGGCACGCCGCCTCGCGTACTGGGTCACGCGCAGGACATCACCGAGCGGGTGCGGGCAGAGGCGGCGCTCAAGGAAAGCGAGCGGCGCTTTCGCACCCTGGCCGATACTGCGCCGGTCTTCATTTGGATGTCCGATCGGGACGGCCAGTGCGTGTTTGTGAACAAGCCTTGGCTGGATTTCTCCGGCCGGACATTGGAACAGGACCTCGGCCGTGGTTGGGCCGAGAGTCTACATCCTGAGGATCGGGAGCGGGGTCTGGCGGAACAGGCTAGAGCAGTTGCGAACCGCGAGTACTTTAGGACCGAGTACCGGATGCGCCGCGCCGACGGCCAATATCGTTGGATGCTGGATACCGGGACTCCACGCTACGACTCCGCCGGCCGGTTCGATGGCTACCTCGGCTCCTGTCTGGATGTGACCGATGCCAGGCAGGATCGGGAAGCGCTTCGGATGGCACGCGACGAACTGGCGCTTCGCGTGGCGGAACGCACCGCTGAACTCTCAGAAGCCAACCTGGCGTTGCGCCTGGAGATCGAGGAGCGCAAGCGCGTGGAAGAAGCGCTACGCCAATCTGAGCAGCATTATCAGGTGCTGGCGGAACTTTCGCCGGTCGGGATTTTCCGCACCGACGATCGCGGCCGCTGCCTTTACGTAAACGAACGGACCTGCGAAATCGCCGGCATGACCGCGGAGGAAGTGCGTCAGGGCAGGTGGGACCTGACCTTTCATCCGGAGGATAAAGACCGGGTCGCCGGCGAGTGGCGGAAAGTCTTGCAAGGAGAGGTGCCGAGCAACATGGAGCAACGCTTCCTGCATCGCGACGGCTCCACAGTCTGGGCCCTCGTTCATTTCGCCGCCGAAAGGGGGCCCAGCGGCGAAATCACAGGCTGCATCGGAACGGTCGCCGACATCACCGATCGCAAACGGGCGGAAGAGGCGAACCGGAAACTGGAGGCGCAGGTACAGCATGCCCAACGATTGCAGAGTCTGGGGATCCTGGCCGGAGGGCTCGCCCACGATTTCAATAATCTGCTTACCGTCATCCTGGGCAATGCCCGTATGGCCGTCATGGAGTTACCCGCGGAATCGCCGGCGGTAGACAATCTGGCCGAGATCGAGACAGCCTCCAGCCGCGCGGCGGAACTGACCAGTCAAATGCTGGCTTACTCGGGGAAGGGCCAGTTTACCTTGCAGGCCGTTAACCTGTCGCGGCTGACGGAAGAAATCGCAAACCTGCTGCAGACCGTTATCCCGAAAAAGACAGGGATCCAGTATGACCTGCCAGCCGCTCTCCCCACGATCGAAGCGGACCCCGCTCAGTTCCGCCAGATCGTGATGAATCTGATCACCAACGCGGCAGAGGCCATTGGCGAACGGGGTGGTGTCATCAAGGTCGGCACCGGGATCGTCGACGCCGACCGGGCCTATCTCTCCGCCACCTACTTCGACGACCATCTGCCCGCGGGACGGTACGTCTACCTCGAGGTCTCCGATACCGGATGCGGGATGGATCCGGAGACGCAGGCGAAGATCTTCGATCCGTTTTTCACGACGAAGTTTACTGGGCGGGGGCTCGGCCTGGCTGCGGTGCTGGGTATCGTGCGCGCCCACCACGGCGCCCTGAAGGTCTCCAGCCAGCCGGGACTGGGCTCTACGTTCCGGCTGTTGTTTCCCAGTTCGGACAAGACGGAAGAAGTCCGCACGGAGGCGCCCGCGAGCACCCGGGTATGGCGCGACCGCGGGACGATATTGGTCATTGACGACGAGCCCGGTGTGCGCAACCTGGCGCGCATCATCCTGGAGAAATCCGGCTTCATTGTGCTTACCGCCGGTGACGGCGCTGACGGCATCCAGGTTTTTCGCCGGTATGCCCGCGAGGTGTCGGCCATCGTACTGGATCTGACTATGCCGGCCATGAATGGGGAAGAAGCGCTGGCAGAGTTGCGGCTTATCCGGGTGGGAGTCCCGATTGTGCTGTGCAGCGGTTACGGCGAGCAGGAGGTGGCCAACCGTTTCGCGGGCAAGGGACTCGCCGGTATCCTCAAGAAGCCCTATGATCCCGCCGAACTCATTGAGACGATCGAGAGGGCGCTCAACCAGGGCGTTCTGCGCTAGAGTCTGGCGCACGCTTCGTGGCGCAGGCACTCCTGCCTGCCGCGCCGGCACTCCTGGCGGCGCAGGCGAGCTTGCTCGCCTAACTTCCAGTGTGGGTTTCTGGATAGCGTGCTGCTGTCGGTTTCAGCCGAAAGTCCCGTCCCAACGCTACCGCCCCACCCGAGCCATCACCTTGTGAATCGTAGCGAAGATGCGGTCCTCCACGTCGTCGGCGTACGGACCGGGCCGGCCATAGTAGAGCATGCTCTCGTTGGCCTCGTAGCCGCCTTCCTTCAGCACCCGCAGCGAGGGAATGTAGGACATCACATCGTTCGAGTAGGCGGCCACCAGGATGCTCTTCCCCCCGTATTCCTTTTTCACGCGTAGCACATAATCCACCACGACCTCTCCTCCCAGAGCCAGGACGGTCAGGCTCTTGCCGAAGGCAATGGCCTCGACCGGATACGGATAATGCCGGATGGGGTGGCCGTCATCGTACGCGCGCAGCATGGCTTCGGCATGGCGCACGCGCACGGGGTTGGGGTCCTGCAACCTGGATGCGAAAGTCTCGCGCGTGTGGTAAGCGAAATCCAAATCCACTACCTGGAAGGCGGCCCGTACGGCGCCGCGCACCGGTTGCATTCTCCCCGCCAGCACGCGCATCACTTCGGCGGCCAGCGTAGCGCCGTGCTCTTCGGCGAGCGGCAGCGTGCCGCGCGGATTGGGGTTCTGATCGCCGCCGCAGAGCATCAGGAACATGGCGGCCGCGCCGGGGTGGGCCTGCTCGATGTCGCGCTGCGCGAATCCGGCGTAATCGCCGCTAACCTTGTAAAATTCTCCGGTCAGCGTGGTGTTGTGGCAGGCGTAGCCGAAAAGCACGGCGCGCAACCGGCCCTCGATCCCGGTCACCTTCAGCACAGGGACATCTGGATCGGTCGGGCCTGCCGGATTCACACCGATTTTGATGCCGCTGGGCGTTGGCTCGCGGCGGTTCACCGCGAAGTGCGCCTGCCCGTTGCCGAACCACAGGTTAGCGGGGGCCAGGTTCTGAATCGCCGCGCCCACCAGCGCTACAAGGTTATCGGTGAGATGCCGCGAATAGCGCTCGACGACTTCTTGATCGTGCGCGCTCAATTCGAACATCAAGTTCAGGTTGTTGGCCAGCAACGGACCCGTATGGGTGTGGGACGAGTTCAACAGGATGTGCGCGCGGCCGATGCCGTAGTCCTTCTCGATGCGCGCCGCGACCGGGTCGGCGATGGAGCGCGGCAGGCCAATCAGGTCGGTGCTCACAATCAGCGTCCGCTCGCCGAGCTTATCCTGAATCACCAACGCTTTGGCCTTGAGGTCGAGCGCCACGCCTTCGGACGGATGGTCGCGGCTGGCGTAGCCCGAGAGATAGATCGCTTCGTTCGGGGTGATGACAAGAGTCGCTACCCCCGCCTGGTAGTCGGCAGCGGAGAGCAAAGGCGCCAAAGCCAACAGCAGTTTTGAACCGCCAAGCAGGGGTCCGGGGTTGTGCATGGTGAAAACAGTATAATGCGCCACGACCGCTCGCGGAGAGGCCCGAACCCATCGAGTCCACCACCCCCTATCTTTAATTAGGAATTTAGGGGATAATAGTCCTTAATCCAAACGCGCACTGGAGTCGCCCCGGACTCATGGAGAGTGACGAATGAAAACACGACACAGTTTAGCAATCGGTGCCTTGTCCCTGCTTCTGCTGACGTCAATCGCATTTGGCCAGCAGGCGTATATCGGTCGCTACGACATATATACGGGATTCATGTACCTCGACAGCTCGGCGATCAATCTTGGCGAAACCGGGTTTCACACCCAGGTCGGCATGAACATGACGAAGTGGTATTCATTAGGTTTCGACTTCAGCACAGGAACCGGTGATACAACGCTTACGCCCGGCATGCTGAAATCCTCGTTGCAGCAACAGATCAATGCAGAAGTCGGCCAATTGAAAGCCGCGGGAGTGATCCCAGCCAATTACGCGTTGGGCGTGCCGATGCATTCGAGAACGGAGACCTATGCCGTGGGCCCGCAGGTCAACTATCGCCACTTCGGGGCAGTAACGCTATTTATCCATCCGGATTTGGGCGCCATGCACGAAGTCGCGACGCCACATCCCGACGACGCGCTCGGCCAGGCCTTCGTTGCGCAATATGCGGCTTCTGGAGTGAAGGCGGACTGGGTGGGCTTCTACGGAGTCGGCGGCGGTTTTGACCTCAACATCACCCGGCACTACGGCATGAAGGTGCATGTGGATTTTGTGCGCGATGCGTTATTCAGCGATCTTTTGAATCATCGCAATGAGTTGCGTTTCTCCATCGGGCCGACCGTGCACTTTGGCTCGAACGTTGCCGAGAAGAAATAGACGCGGGTTTGGCAGGCGCTTTCGCCTGCGTGCTCGACCACGCCCACTCTCTAACGGTTGGGCAGGGGCTGGCCTTCATTCCGCCGGCGCTCCTGCTCCCGGCGTATCTGCGCGCGCATGTCACCGATGGCGCGTTCCAGCCGGCGCGTGCGAACGGCCTGATCGTGCAGTTCCTTGCGCAGCGCTTCCGTGTCGGCGCTGGGTTCGGTCGCCGGTTTACTCTCCGGCGTGATGCCTACAAGACTGGCAAACTCCTCGAACTTCTTCCCACCCGGCTGATCCACGGCCAGACGCACGTCGATCGGGCCAGTCCGGTGTCGACTGCGGGCGTAGCTGAATGTGCCGCTTTGCAACTGCCCTTTTTCGAGCGGGACCACGGCATTCACGGCGCCATCGGTGATCGCGAGGGTCCCGGCCGTGGCGGAGCGAATCGGCTCCGCGGCCGGGTCCCAATGAATCTGCACCTGCCCTTCGAGATCGTACGCCATCAGCGCGAGGGAAGGTGCCGGCTGGCGATGGATCGGGTACGGTATCCAATCCTTTTTGAACGCAACCAGCCCGGTCACCAGCGCCAGTATGAGCGCAGTCCACCAGATCCGCTGCCAGGACCGCCTTCGCGGCGTAAGGCTGAGAGAGACTGGCACGGGTATCTCGGTCGGAGCCGGCCCCGGAGGCGCCACTGACGGTCTGCCCACGGGACCGCGTCGGGTGGGCGTGGGTACGAGTTGCTCGACTGGCGGAGTTGGCGCGCTCGCGATCGGCTGCAACAGAAACTCGCGGTAGCTGGAATCCGCGTGTATATATCCGCCGGACTCGCGGAAGAAGAAGCCCGCGCGGACCAGCTTCAGAGCGTGCGGACGCAATACCAGTGCAACCTGCCAGGGATCGGGGAAGTAGCGGTTGTGAATTGCCACATCCGGGCTGGAGAGAAAAATCTCGCTGCGGGTATGCGAATGGTACCAACCCACCGGCTCCAGACCTTGCGCGCCCAGGTCGCGGACGCCCTCTTTGAGCAGCGCCCGCAAGCCCTCGTGGTCCCTTTCCGATAGCGTGAATGAGGGGCCTAGCGCGTGCTCGCACGCGAGCTGTCGGGACGCCAGAATGCGCACGCCGCCGCCGTTCCGCGTTCCGAATAGAACTCCACCGATCTCCACGCCGCCGTGCGGGAGCGAGAAGAATGCCTCCACAGCGGCCATGCGGATCTCCTCCAGCACCGCCGGGGACCACTCGATCGCGAAGGTGCACTCCGGCACGTGCCAGCTTGTCTCGTAAGCAGGTGTCTGGGAAATGGCGGGCACAAACTTGATTCTAGGGTCCGCGGACCTCAGTTGGCTGTACTGGAGGCGGGCAAATTAGTACCAGAAATACTATGGCGGGAATGGCCCATTCGGGCCATTTACCACCGAAGTTATAATGAAGGAGTGCCGAAAACCAAGGAAATCGAGTTGCGTTTGCAGCGTACCGAGCAACAGTTGCGGCTCTTTCAGAAGGTGAGCCGCTTCATGGTTAGGGATCTGAGCCTGCAGGACGTGCTCCAGGGTATCGTTTCCCTTACGGTTGAATTCTCGCAATGCGATTCCTGCCTGGTGTACCTTTTGGACAACGACGAATTGGTGCTCTGCGCTTCGAACACGCCGCACCCTTCCACGATCGGCAAAGTACGGCTGAAACTGAATGAAGGCCTGACCGGCTGGGTGGCCCGCGAGCGCAAGCTGCTGGCGATCTCGCGGGAAGCGTACAAAGACCCGCGTTTCAAGACTTTTGGCGAATTGCCGGAAGACTCGTACGAAGCCTTTCTTTCGTCGCCGGTCATCGCCCGCAATCGGGTGGTGGGCGTGATCAATGTGCAGCACCGGCTGCCGCACCAGCATACCGGGAGCGAAATGGAGGTGCTGACCACCTTGGGCGAACAGGTGGGTTGCGTGCTCGTGTTGGCCCGCATGGCGCCCACGTTGGTGGAATCGGCCAATCATGTCGAACTGGTGTTGTCGTCGGGTCCGATTCGGCCGCGTTGATGTGGCCCACGCTTTAGCGATGCTTTAGCGTGCCGCCGTGGGTTTTAGCCCACGGTTCCTACATGAAGGTGAGATTGTGCTTGTGCGATTCCTGGCTAGCCTCTGCCTGTGCGTAATTTCGACCGGTCCGGCTTTGTCCGCTGAAAAATGGAAGTTGCAATACTTTTACGACAGGGATCGCTCTTCGCTGGTGATCAACGACCTGCAGTTTCCAACTCCCGCGCGCGGCATCGCCGTCGGGTATATCGACGACAAGGGCAAGTCCAAACCGGTCAGCGTGATCACCAACGATGGTGGTGCCTACTGGACCGTCTCCCCGCTTAAGGAAATCCCGATTTCGCTGTTCTTTCTGAATGGCAGCCGGGGCTGGATGGTCACGCCGAACGGCGTCTGGCAGACGGACGAAGGCGGAAAGACTTGGCGCGAACTGCCTAAATCGCCAAAGCTGCTGGTCAAAGTCTATTTTCTGGATGAGACGCACGGCTTCGCGATAGGCACGCAAAAACTCGCTTACCGGACCGAGGACGGCGGCAAGAGTTGGGACCCGATTGCCGCCGCCGCAGAACCGCATACCAACCCGGATTACACCGTCTACAACAACATCACGTTCGTGAACGCTAAGACCGGTATGATCAACGGCTACAGCGCGCCTCCGCGCAAGGATCCCCGGCCCGAATGGCTGGACCCAAAGGACGCCACCGAACGGCGGGAGTGGCCCCACCTCTCGATCACGCTGGATACGCGGGATGGCGGCAAAACCTGGACACCCTCCACGGCGTCCATGTTCGGCCGCATTACGCAGACGACTTTTCTGCCGGACGGCCGGGGACTCGGGCTCATCGAATTCACCGAGAATTTCAAGTGGCCTTCGGAGGTGCACCGGCTGGACGGCACATCTGGCCAGAGCTCGATCGTCTACAACGCTACCGACCGGGCCATCACGGATGTGCTGCTGCGGCCTTCCGGTGTGGCGTATCTGGCGGGAGTGGAAGTGGTGGGACGGCTGCAACACACGCCGATCCCGCGCAGAGTGATAATCCTGAAGAGCGAAGACTGGAGCGACTGGCAGGAGATGGACGTCGATTACCGCGCCACCGCCGCGCGGGCCATGTTGCGGGCAGCGAGCGATGGTTCTCTGTGGGTGGCCACGGATACGGGGATGATCCTGAAGTTGACGGAGTAGTGAGGCGCGCACAATACAGTAAAGTTTTGGTCAAAAGAGTGGGGCCAACGCGTGGACTTTGGCCGTTTACCAGCACTCTCGTTGTTGCGGGCCAAAGGACGTGGCGCAGGCACTTTTGCCTGCCGCGCCGGCACTCCTGCCGGCGCAGGCGAGTCAGGCGGCGCCCTAAGCGCCGGCGCGGTGGGGCGGGCGTTATGACGCAGCGAAAGCCAGACCGGCGAACGGGCCGTGCAGTGTTGCGGGTCCCAGAGCCAACCTCGTTGATTGCCGACTTGCGGGAGTTGATCCTGCACGCCCGCGAAGGCGTGGCGCGCGCGGTGGACTCGGGGCTTACCACGCTGTACTGGCACATTGGCCGGCGCATTCGGCAGGACATCCTGAAGGAAAGGCGGGCGGACTACGGGGAGCAGATAGTGTCCGCACTGAGTGCACAATTGGAGGCAGAGTTTGGGCGCGGCTTCGGGGAAAAGAACCTCCGCCGCATGATACGGTTCGCCGAAGTTTTTCCCGGCCGGGAGATTGTCGCATCGCTGATGCGACAATTGACGTGGACCCACTTCATCGAGCTGATGCCGCTGGATAAGCCCCTCCAACGCGAGTTTTACGCGGAGATGTGCCGCGTGGAGCGTTGGAGCGTGCGCACGCTGCGGCAGAAGATCAACGGGATGATTTACGAGCGCACGGCCCTGTCCCGCAAGCCCGCGAAACTGGCCGCACTAGAGCTCAAACAATTGTGCGAGGAAGACAAGCTCACACCCGATCTGGTCTTCCGCGATCCGTACATCCTCGATTTCCCCGGCTTAAAAGATACCTATGCGGAGAAGGATTTGGAAGCGGCGATTCTCCGTGAGATGGAAGCCTTCATCCTCGAACTGGGAGTGGGGTTCTGTTTTCGTGGCGCGCCAACAGCGCATGCAAATCGACGACCGCGATTACTACTTGGACCTGCTGTTCTATCACCGCAAGCTCCGCCGCCTGATTGCCATTGACCTCAGGCTCGGCAAGTTCGAAGCGGCCGATAAAGGCCAGATGGAGCTTTATCTGGGCTGGCTTAAGCGGTATGCTCGCGAGCCGGACGAGGCCGAACCTCTGGGCATGATCCTTTGCGCAGGCGGGAGCGAGGAACACATCGCGTTGCTCGAGTTGCAGAAAAGCGGCATTCACGTTGCCCGCTATTGGACGGATGCGCTGCCGAGGAAGGAACTGGAGCGCAAACTCCACGAAGCGGTGCGCCTGGCCCGCGCGCGGCTGGAGGCGGCCCACGAATGAGAGCGCCGATCCGACGCGTCTAAGCCGACCCGGCCTAACTCAGGCCTTGGTCGAAAGCCCGGCCCCACCCAATGAGATAATGTGGTCGTGAATCGGCTCCTCATTCTGCCCATACTCGCCACGGCCCTGTGCGCCGCGGAAATCAATACGGGAGCCGTGCTGGGCCCGCATTACGACCAGCGCGCGTTCTACGTCCGCGACGCTCCCGGCGACACGTGGCAGAAGACCTATAGTGGCGCCGCCTACCGGCACGAGGCCCAAGGCAAGCTCATGAACCTGCGCCTGGCCAACGCGCTGTTTCTCGACGAGTGGATGCACGAGCGCACTTTCGACCCCGAGTTCAACACAGACTCCGTCATCGGCGCGCTCGATTTCTACAAGAACCACGGCGTCCTCATGATCAATGTCAGCCTGCAAGGCGCGCAGGCCGGATACGACAAGGCCGTCAACGGCATCGATCGCGAAAACGCCTATCGCCTCGGCCCCGGCAAAGGCACCTACGTAAGCGCCTTCCGGCCCGATGGCTCGCTCAAGCCGGAGTGGCTGGGGCGTCTGGAGCGCCTGCTGCGCGCCGCGGACCAGCGCGGCATGTTCGTCAACCTGATGTATTTCTACCACGGGCAGGACGAGCAGTTCCAGTCCACATTGGCCATACACGCCGCCGCCGCGAACATTACGGATTGGCTGATCGCGCACGACTTCCGCAACGTGATCGTGGACGTAGCCAACGAGTACGATCTCCCCGGCCCGCAGTGGGATTTCAAGGGGTACATCCCGCAAAATATCATCCCGCTCATCGATGAGGTGCGCGAGCGTTTCAAACACGCCGGCTATGCGCTGCCGATCGGCGCATCGAGCGATGGCCGCATGCGTTACCCGCTATCGCTGCAGGGCCAGGTGGACGTCCTGCTGATCCACGGCGACAACCGCGATCCGCAAGAGAAGACGCGCCGCGTCTCCGAGTTGAAGGACGTGCAACGCCCCATCCTGATGACCGAGGACGACAACGGCCGCGCCACCACCGTCGAGCACCTGGCCGGCGATCTGGCGAGC
>JBEKUO010000216.1:0-10512 GCA_049514955.1 Bryobacteraceae bacterium
CAGCTTTGGTCTTCGGTGATCGCTCGCAGGCCGCTCTTGTCGAGCAGGTAGGCCCGGCTGTCGCCCACGCTGGCGATGCACAATTCTTCGCCCACCTCCAGCGCCACCACCAGCGTAGTGCCCATGCCCTCCAACGAAGAGTCGCTGCCGGCCGCTTCCAGGACGCGCCGGTTGGCTTCCTCTACCGCCGCAAGCAGCGCCTGCGAATCCCGGCTGGGGGCCGTCAGAACGCGCTCAAAAACGGTGTCGACCGCCAGGCGCGAGGCACGTTCGCCCGCCTTGGCGCCTCCCATGCCGTCGGCCAGCACATATAATCCCATCTCAGGCTCAATCAGAGAATAATCTTCGTTATTGGCCCTGACGCAACCTTTGTCGCTCAAGGCACTGGCTTCCAGCATGGTCACGCGCTCCGGGGTGGAATCAACCACACACGCGTATGTAATTTTACCGAATGCCGGGGCCACTTCGCCCACTATTTGTAACCTTGGTAGTAGCCCCAGCCCCGGGATACTCTCAATCGGCTTTTAAAAACCAGCCGTGGGGCAGGCGCTTTCGGCTGCCAACCCTTTCCCCAGCCCTACAGCACCATCACAGGATGGTAGGTGGGGCAGGCGCTTCCGCCTGCCAAGCCTTTCCCCAGCCCTACAGCACCATCATAGGATGGTAGGTGGGGCAGGCGCTTCCGCCTGCCAAGCCTTTCCCCAGCCCTACAGCACCATCACAGGATGGTAGGTGGGGCAGGCGCTTCCGCCTGCCAACCCCCTATAGCACCACCACAGGATGGTACAAATTTGGCAGCTTGGCCTCACCAATGGCGATCAGGTCGCCATCGCTCGAAACCGCCTTAATGTAACGCGATCCCTGCCGCAGCCGGAAAGGTGACACCGGGAAATTGCGGCCCTGCCGGATCTGCCCGGCCGTCAAGGGTTCCACATACACGATTGGGAAATCGGGCAGCATCTGCGCCGCTGGAATCAGCGCTTCCGCCAGGCGTCCCTCGGCGGCAAGCTCCTGCAGTTGCGGGATGGTGCGCGCCTGCTCCAGCGTGAATTCGCCGGAAGCCAGCCGCCGCAGATCGCGCAGATGCGCGCCGCATCCCAGCGCCTGCCCCAGATCGTGGGCAATCGATCGCAAATAGGTCCCCCCGGAAACGTGCGCGCGAATCCGAGCCTCGCAGCCACCCACCTCCAGCAGCGTCAGATCGTAGACCTCCACCCGCACGGGATCGAGTTCCACGCGCGTCTGCCGGCGGGCCAGCGCGTAAGCGCGCACACCGTCCACCTTCTTGGCGGAAACCGGCGGCGGCGTTTGCAGGATCTCGCCGCGGAAGCCGTCTAGCAGGCGTTCGAGCTCCTCCCGATCGACCGGCGGCTCGGTCTGCGGAGAAGTAGGCGTCCCGCTGCGGTCGTACGTGTCGGTCGAGAACCCGAACCGGATCAGCGCCTCGTAGACCTTGTGGCTGCGCGCATAGAACTGCGCCAGCCGCGTGGCGCGTCCGATCACCAGCGGCAGCACCCCCGTGGCGATCGGGTCGAGAGTGCCCAGGTGGCCCACCTTCTTAGTGTTGGCGATGCGGCGCACCTTGCTCACCACATCGTGCGAGGTCCACCCCTCCTCCTTGTTCACCACGATCACGCCATCCACGCTATGATTCTCCCATGCGGCACAATGTCGCATCCATTGTGCTCCCTGTCCGTCCGTGATACTGTACAACACAGACTCCACCGCGACCGAGAGACACCATGTCGGGTGGCTTCAGGAGGGACAGCGTATGTCGCGCGAAACACTGCTTGGATTTGCATCGCTCGCCCTGCTTACCGCCGGGTGCGCCAAAGGCCAAGACAAATTCTTGGTGACTGTCCCCGCCACGGCGAATATTTTCGCCGCCGGACAAAGCGTCGCCTTTAGCGGCACGCTTCCTCCGGTAGTCGCCTTCCCTGCCGGATCGGTCGAAGCCATAACATTTGGGGCGGGCGGGCAGGTAACCCTCGGTGGTGGGGAGCCTTTCTCAGGCCCCGACGGCATTCCATTCCCCGGCGGGACCGATCTCACCTCAATTAATGGTATTTCCGGCATCGTTGACTTCGACCGGGGCTTCTTCTTGACCGGCGTATTCCTGGACGACTCGGTTCCCAGCGGCGACGGACCGCCCATCCTGAACTTCACTCACGCCGAAGGCTTCCTGACGTTGAGCCCAGTTGTTTCAGACATTTTTCATCGGTAATGGCTTTACCGGGATTACTGACAAGACCTTCTACGTGCCTGAAGGAGCGACTCGCCTGTTCCTGGGGATTTCCGATGGCTGCGTTCTGGCGGACGGCCCTCCCGGCTGTTATAACGACAACCGGGGTAAATTCATCGCAGCCGGTTTTCTGCATCTGGCCACGAATGGCCCGACCGGCAACAATTGACGCCCGCACAAAAAGTGGGGCGGGTCCCCTGACCCGCGCCGAGCCCCCTGGCTCGGCCGTCGGAACGGGTCCGACGCAGGCGAGAGCCAACATGATTGCGCGGCGTTTCCAAAATGGCTCCCGCACGTCCAAAGGATTGATCTAGCCAAAAGGAGGATCACATGGCGATTGACATTCGAGGCCTCGCTCCGCTGCTGCAGGTCTTCGACATGCCCACATCGGTCGATTTCTACAGCGATGTCCTGGGGTTCCAGCTTGTCACCACCTCCCGGCCGGGCGACCACTTCGATTGGGCGCTTCTCAGACTCAATGGCGTCGATTTAATGCTCAACACCGCTTATGAAGCCGGCCAGCGCCCGCCGGCTCCCGATCCCGCGCGCGTAGCCGCACACGCCGACACCGTCCTTTTCTTCGGCTGCGCCGATCTGGAAGGAGCTTACAGGCGCCTCCGCGCGCAGGGCCTCGCTGTGAAGGAGCCATCCGTCGCGCACTACGGCATGAAGCAGTTGAACGTCACCGATCCCGACGGGTATAACCTGTGCTTTCAGTGGCCCGCCACTCAGGCAACCTGCGATCAGTGGCGCGCCTGGTACGGCTTCGATCCCGAGAACGTGAAAGTGGCCCCAGCGGTGTGACACAGCTATGACCACCGCGCCCTTTGCCCAAGCCGTCGAAGCCATCGTCACCGGCGACGAATCCGTCCTCGCCGCCCTCCTCCAAGCTCACCCCGGCCTGATCCACGAGCGCGCCCCACACTCCCACAAGGCCACGCTCCTCCACTACGTCGCCGCCAACGGCGTGGAGCCGCAGCGTTCACCTAAGAATGCACCCGCTATCGCCGGCATCCTCCTGGAGGCAGGCGCCGAAGTCGATGCCGTCGCATCCATCTACGGCCACTACGACACCACCCTCTGCTTAACGGTCACCAGCGTTCACCCTTTCCTGGCCGGCATTCAAGCGAGCCTGGTGGACGTCCTGATCGATCATGGCGCGCACGTGGACGGTGTGGACGATGACGGCGCGCCGCTGGGTTGCGCGCTCCTGTTCGGGTACACGGAAGCGGCCGAGCGTCTGGTTCTGCGAGGCGCCCGCGTCGACAACCTGATCTACGCCGCGGGATTGGATCGCGCGGACGTCGTGCGTCACATGCTGGCCACCGGTACGGGCACGGACAGGATTGTGCGCCGCACGGATGGCCGTGCAGGCCGCTTCTCGTTTCCCGTTGCCCGCGACGCCGATGCGCGCGAAGTTGCCATGATCGTGGCAGCCATGCATGGCCGTCTGACAACCGTGCGCGCGCTTCTGGATAGCGGCGTTCCCGTCAATGCCACGCCCTATTGCGGTCAGAGCGCGTTGCACTACGCCGCACACTTTGGCCGCACCGATGTCGTCGCGGAGTTGCTCGCCCGCGGCGCCGACACATCCCTCGTCGATACGCAGACGCACCAGACGCCCGCCCAATGGGCGCACGAAGGGGGACACTCCGCCCTCGCGGAAACGCTGGCAGCGTGGCGCCCGCTTTAGCGCGAGCGGTCCGGGGCGGTCCGTCACCAATGTCGGAAACCTTGCGCCGCTTCGTGGCGCAGGCACTCGTGCCTGCCGCGCCGGCACTCTTGCCGGCGCAGGCGAGCTATGCTCGCCTAACTTCCCGCGTGGGTTTCTGGAGATCGCGCCGGAGCGAGCTTCAGCTCGCTCTGCCGCCCAGTGGGCGGCCAGATTCCACGCTAAAATCCTCCCATGCGCATCAACCAAGTGAAACAAGCTCTGGCCGCGGGGCACCTGCAACTCGGAACCGGTTTCGGCCAGCTCCGTTCGCCAGAGATCCCGCGTATGCTGGCCGCTGCCGGCTTCCAATGGGCCTTCCTGGACACCGAGCACGGAGGCTTCGACCTGGAAACCGTGCAAGACATCTGCCGCGTGTCGCTCTTGTGCGGCCTCTCCCCCATCGTGCGTGTGGCCGACCTTCAATACGCGCTGGTGGCGCGCGCGCTCGATTGCGGCGCGCAAGGCGTAATCTTCCCGCGCGTGGAATCGCCCGAACTGCTGGAGCGCGCTATAAGTTGGACGAAGTTTCCGCCCGCCGGTGTACGCGGCTACGGGCTCACCGCGGTGCAGGTCGATTATGAAACGTTGGCCTTCCCCCAGATCGTTGCGCACGTCAACGCCAATACCATGGTCGTGCTGCAAATCGAGACCCGCAAGGCGCTCGAAGCACGCGAAGAGTTGCTGGCCGTGCCGGGCATCGACGCAGTCATGATTGGCCCGGCCGACCTCTCTATATCGCTGGGCGTAGCGGGAGAATTCGACCATCCCCGCATGATCGAGGCCATCGAAGCCGTGCGCGAAAGCTGTAATCGCCGCGGCATCGCCCCCGGCATCCAGACCCGCACCGCCCTCCTGGCACGGTTTTGGAAGGAGCGTGGCATGCGTTTCCTGGGGTGCAGCCATGACTCGGCCATGCTCTTTGAGCGCGCGGTCGAGTTGGTCAAGGCCATATCGTGAGCCGGCAGATTACGCGGCCGTTCCCTGCTAAGATAAGAGATATAAGGATCTGATATGACCTCCATGGAGCGGATTCAAGACTTCCTCGGCCGGAAGCGCCTTGCCTTCGTAGGCATTTCGCGCCAGCCGGCGGACTTCTCGCGCGCCGTCTTTCGCGAGTTTCTCGCCAGAGGCTACCAGGCCGTGCCGGTGAATCCGGAGGCCCACGAAATCGACGGACAGCCGTGCTTCGCCCACCTGCAGGACATTCAGCCGGCCGTCGACGGGGTTCTGTTCATGACTCCGCCGGCCGTTACGGACCAACTGGTGTGGGAATGCGCCGCCGCAGGCATCCAACGCGTCTGGTTGTTCCGCGGCGCCGGCCGGGGAGCCGCGACGCCCAATGCCATCCGGTTCTGCGAGGCCCAAGGTATCTCGGTGATTCCGGGCGAGTGTCCCTTCATGTTTCTTCCCGGCGGAGCGTGGTTCCATCGCATCCACGGGTTGGTGAGGAAGATCGCGGGCGCCTACCCTCAATAACGTCGATTTAAACCAAATAGACTTGGCCTTTTCTTATCGGCGTTTATCCGCGTTCATCTGCGGCTAAATTGCCTTTCTTTTGCCCACCGTGCAGATTCACCACGTCACGCAAGTAACGCTATTTGGCCCCACCGACACGGGATTGCTCGAAGTCGCCGTCTGAATCTGCACGTTGTCCGGCGCTTGCGCGGTGTTCGCCGCTTGCCCATTGGAGTTCGACACATAAGTCAAGCTCAGCGTGCCAGTCACGTTGACGCCGTTCACCTGAATCCTCACTGGCAGACTCTGTGCTGCCTTGTTCGTGATCAGGAGATAGTGCTTCCCGTTATTGCCCAGATACGCCTGTGCGTAAATAGCCGGCACCGGATTGCCGTCGTACCCTAGGATCGGAACGGTGGGCCCGCCAGTCAAGGTCGTCGGCCAGAGCTGCGAGCTGCTGTTAATCGCCTGGTTGGCCACCCCCATTGCCAGCCCCGGCGCCGAAGTATAGAACTGGAACTGCGTGTTCGGATCCGTGGCTGTGTCGGTTGAGTAGTTCGGATTCGCGGCGACCTGGGCCACTAGATAGTTCTGAAAATCGTTTACCGCCCGGATCAATCCATGCGAGTCGTAGTTGTCCGTGTACAGAGAGTTTATCCCCACTGCCTTCACGTTGGGAACCGACGACATGCGCGCCATGTACTCCGCCAGGAAAACGCCGTTGTAAAGATACGTCAAATACGGGTTGCTGTCCTGTTTGCAGCAGTTGAACTCAGTAATATACACCGGTGTCTGGGCCCCAATCAGAGGTAGCAGGTATGAATTGATGTAATCGGCTGTGCCGTGAGCCAGTATGCCGTTTAGTTTCTTCCACGTTTCTTCCGGAGTGAGAGTACCCACAATCGGATAAACATGGACGGACGACGCATTCCAATACGAAGGTGTATAAGTTGATAATACCGTGTCCCAAACCGGGTTATTGATCTTCACCCCTGGAAAAAGCCCTTCAGAAAACAGGCCGGCTGTAGCGGTGGGAGCCACCGAGACAATGTCGCTGTAATAAGGATTGAACATGCCCGCGGCATACGAGTCGGCGGTGGGAAAGATCATCGGATAAAGGTACGGCTCATTGGCAAGTTCCCACTCCTCGACGTTCAAGCCATAGCTTTGGGCAGCCTGAGCCATCTGTGTTGCGCTGGAGGGATTATTGTCCGTGTAGCCGTTGAAGCAGATGATTACCGGACTCCCAAAAGTATTGGCGAAGGTGGCGAAATCGGAAAGGAACACGCCTCCCTTGGCCTGCGTGAGCTTCTGAGCCGTGTTCAGGATCCCCGCCGTTCCGGAATCTACCAGCGGTGGGATGCTCAGCGTCAGGTAGTCTAGCCAGTCCGTGTCGATGTGGCCGGCTTGCCAGTCGAAAGCCAGTGACGCCGTGCCGGCAGGGAATCGCAGCGAACCGGGCAGAAGCGACGCAGTGGCCGCCACAAACTTCGGATCGAAATACTCGACGCCGTTGCGCAATTGAGGAACGTTGAAGCCGCTGAACCCCGCCGGAAGGGGGGACGGCGCCGTCGTGTTGATGTTGACCGTCGTGGCTGTAACGGCATCGGCCGCCAGCACCACATGCGGGGTCAACCCAGCCGCGAGGACGGCGAGAGCAAGCTTGTAGTAGCGCGACCTTTCCTGCATTCACATTCTGCGTGCCTTGATCGCGGTCTCGGGGGAAATCCGGAATGACTGGGCAGGATTCGAGTGGAGCATCCTGCAACAGTGGCACGTTCCCTCCTGCTACTTGTTAATCTTGAATAACACGGTCCCGGCACGCAGTCAAGAAAAAATCCTCGATCTTGTACTGATGGTTCCATCGGAACTACTTTCGGCCAAGTGACAACAAATGTCATACGCTTCGCAACAGCCACCGCGCAGCCTGCCAGCCGTCAAAAGAGTTCTCACGCTACGCTGATCGGAGCCGCCGCCCTCCAACAGCCTGCGCGCCCCCACATGTTATCCTGTATTCTCGTGGCGAGTCTGGCCCCAGGGCTTCTCTTCCTCTGTCTTACAACCGGCGCATTTGCGCAATCCTCCGTCCTGCTCGACGCCATGAGCGAGGAGCTCAATCGCAATTTCTCCGTCCTGCAGGAGAAGGCCGATCCGGCGCCCTATTTCCTTTCCTATCAGGTTACCGAAGAGGATTTCCACGCGGTGTCGGCGACCCTGGGTGCCCTCACAGGCAACAACGAAGGCACCAGCCGCCGGCTGGATGTCTGCGTGAGAGTGGGCTCTCCCAAACTGGATAATTACCACCGGGTGCGCGGGGAGCGGACGCAGTTCACCGCCGGCGTGCCGCTGACTTTCGAAGATCGGCCGGAGGCCATTAAGCAGCGCATCTGGCTGGAAACTGACCGCGCTTACAAGTTGGCGGCCGAGCGGTTCATCAAGATCCGCACGAATGCCGACGTGAAGGTCGCCGAGGAAGACGCTTCCGGCGATTTCTCCCGCGAGGAACCCGCGGTCGATGTCCAGACGGTTCCCGCAGCCCGCTTTAACTCGGAGCAGTGGGCTGCGCGCGTCCGCAAGCTGTCCGAGCGATTCAACGATTTCCCCAGCATTCTGACCTCCAGCATCAACGTCCTCTACCAGCACGAAACCAAGTATTTTGCGAGCAGTGAAGGCAGCCGGTTGCGGCACGGGCGTGGGTTTGCGCGCGTGGTGGTCAGCGCACAGGCTAAGGCCCAGGACGGTACGGATCTGGCTTCCAGCGAGACCTTTGAAGCTACCGATCCGGCCGGCTTGCCGCGGGACGAAGCCGTCGCCGAGGCTGTTGCGCGCGTGGCCAAGGATTTGAAAGCGCTGCTGGTGGCGCCCGAGGCCGAGCCGTTTGCCGGCCCGGCCATCTTCTCTGGACGCGCCGCGGCGGTCTTCTTTCACGAGATCTTCGGGCACCGCGTGGAAGGGCACCGCCAGAAGGATGAGGCGGAGGGCCAAACTTTCACTAAGAGCGTGGGTGCCCGGGTGCTGCCGGATTTCCTGTCCGTGGTCTTTGATGCCACGCGAAAGAAAGCTGGCGGAGTCGAGCTGAACGGTTCCTATGCGTACGATGACGAAGGCATCGCCGCGCGGCCGGTCACCGTTGTCCAGAACGGCATTCTGAAGGCCTTCCTGATGTCCCGGTCGCCAATCCAGGGATTCGATCGCTCCAACGGCCACGGCCGCCGCCAGCCGGGCTACGAGGTGGTCTCGCGGCAGTCGAACCTGCTGGTGGAATCGTCCCACGCGGTTTCCGATGCAGCCCTGCGGGCCATGCTGATCGACGAAATCAAGCGTCAGAACAAGCCCTACGGGCTGTATTTCCGAGACGTTACCGGCGGCTTCACCAACACCCAGCGGCAGGGAATGCAGGCCTTCAAAGTGATTCCGATTGTAGTCTACAGAGTCTATCCCGACAGGCGGCCCGACGAGCTGATCCGCGGCGCGGACATTGTAGGCACGCCCCTCGCCAGCTTCGCCAAAATCCTGGCCACGGGGGACCGCCCGGAGGTCTTCAACGGCTATTGCGGCGCGGAATCGGGCAACGTGCCTGTTTCGGCCGTCTCGCCCGCGCTGCTGGTTTCCGAGATCGAAATCGAGAAGAAGAACAAGTCCCAGGACCGGCCGCCGCTGCTGCCGTTCCCGGCCGAGACGGGGGGCGAGTGAGAACAGGTGAAGGTGGGGCAGGCGCTTCCGCCTGCCAACATCTAGGAGCCGCGCGCGCGAGCATCGGAGCCGCGCGCGTGAGCAAGCGGTTGGCGCGTGGAGCCGCGCGCGTGAGCATCGGAGCCACGCGCGTGAGCAAGCGGTTGGCGCGAGGAGCCGCGCGCGTGAGCAAGCGGTTGCCTTGTGGTGCCGCGCTGCTTCTGGCCTTTGTTGCAACCGTAGCCGCGGCCGCCCAAACTACCGGCGACGCCGTCATGCGCGCCATGCGCGACGAACTGAACCGGTCGACCACTCTGAAACTGCCCAGTCTGGAGCCGCCCTATTTTGTCCAGTACGCCCTTGACGACGGGAATACTTTTGAGGTCTCCGCCAGCCTAGGTGGACTGGTCTCGGTGCGCCACACTCAGTTCCGCCTGCCGGATATCCAAGTGCGGGTCGGCAGTTATAAATTCGACAACACCGACTTCGCCCGCGGCGGTCCTCATTCTGGCACGCGCTACGATATCGAACGATTTCCCCTGGACGACGCTTATGGCGTTCTGCGGCGCTTCCTGTGGCTGGCCACCGATAGCGCCTACAAAGCGGCCGTCGAGGACATCTCTCGCAAGCGCGCCGCGCTCAAGAATGTCGCGGTCGCCGATCCACTAGACGATTTTGCTAAAGCCGAACCCGTGCAGAGGATTTTGGAAGTCCCGCGCAACAAAATCGATGAGAACGCCTGGATCGGGCGGGTGCGCGCGCTTTCGGCCATCTTCCAGGCGTACCCGGAGGTGAAGTCCTCCGGCGTCGAACTGTACGCCATCGCCAGTGTGCACTACTTGATGAACTCCGAAGGCGCCGCCGTGCGTCTACCGGAGAAGATGATTTATCTGTTGGCCCGGGCCGAAGCCCAGGCGCCGGACGGCATGCTGGCGCGGGACGCCGTGCTGTTTCAGTCGCTGGATTTCAACCGCATGCCGGCCGAGCCGGAACTGCGCCGCGGAATCGCGGCGCTGGCGGCAAACGTGACCGCCCTGGCGGGCGCGCCCAAGGGCGACGCCTACTCCGGTCCTGTGCTGTTTGATGGCGTGGCTGCCGCGCAGCTCTTCGCTGAATTATTGGGCCGCAACTTGGCGCTCACTCGCCGGCCCGTGATGGAACCGGGGCGCAACAGTTTCGTCCCCGTCAGCGAGTTGGAGGGCCGCCAGGGCGCGCGTATCCTGCCCGAGTGGTTCGACGTGGTGGATGACCCGACCCAGAAAGAATGGCTCGGCCGGCCCCTGTTCGGCAGCTACGAACTGGATCGCGAAGGCGTGACTCCCGTGCCGCTGCCGCTGGTCGAGAAAGGCGTGCTCAAGACCTTTCTGCTGACCCGCCAGCCGGTGCAGGGCTTTGCAGGCTCCAACGGGCGCGCCCGCCTGCCCGGGAA
>JBEKUO010000217.1:0-10415 GCA_049514955.1 Bryobacteraceae bacterium
GGCAGCACGATACCCTCACCGAGGATTCCGACCTCAGCTACCGCGCACAGCTCAAGGGATGGCGCTTCGTTTATCTGCCTGGCCTGGAATGCCCGTCCGAACTTCCGGTCGAGATGCATGGCTTCCAGGTACAGCAATCCCGCTGGGCCAAAGGCCTGACGCAATGCGCCCGGAAACTGCTTCCGGCGATCTTCCGTGCCAAGATCCCGCGCCGCGTGAAGATCGAAGCTTTCATGCACCTGACCCCCAACATCTCCTATCCGCTGATGGTAGTGGTCTCGGCGCTGATGCTGCCGGTCATGATCGTGCGCTTCTATATGGGCGTGTGGCAGATGGTTTTCATCGATCTGCCGCTGATTATGGCCGCGTTCTGGTCCATCTCAGCCTTCTATGTCGTCGCCCAGCGTGAGCTCTATCCGAAGCACTGGAAGCGCTCCGTTTTCCTGTTGCCCGTGCTGATGGCGGTGGGCGTGGCCCTCACGGTGATCAACACCCGTGCGGTGATTGAAGCGTTGCTGGGAATCCGCACCGCTTTCGTGCGCACCGCGAAATACGCCGTGGGCGACCGTCCGATGAGTCTGGAAGCCAGGAAGTATCGGCGGAAGAGCGGCTTGCTGCCGTACATCGAAATTACGGTCGGTACTTACTTCGTCGTGATGATCGCGTTCGCGATCGACACGTATAACTTCTTTTCCATTCCATTTCTCCTGTTATTCGTCGCCGGATACTATTGGGCGGGCTTTGGCACCTTGTACCAGGAGCAGCAGAGCCGTCTACGCTGGCTCAAGCAGCGCCGCCTGGAATTGAAAACCGTCCGCTAAGCATTCATCCGCAGGTGGGGCAGGCGCTTTCGCCTGCCAACAGCTATCGGCGTGCATCTGCGTGCATCGGCGGTTACTATTCTTTCTTTTCATGCGCCAGTTCCACTTCCGGATCCACCAAAAGCCACGCCACCGACCCGGCCGCGCACAAACCCGCCGCCATCATAAACGACGCTGTCCAACTGAAGTGACTGGCAATCAGCGGCGTCATGGAAGCTGTGATCACGCTGCCGAACTGCCCGGCCATGTTCATCACCCCGGATGCCGATCCGGCCGAAGCGCCCGCGATGTCGGCCGTCACCGACCAAAACGAGCTTTGCGAAAGGTACAGCGCGCCCACGCCCCCCGCTAGCACCATGCTGGCCAGCCGCGCGCTCTCCACCTGCGTGCCCAGCCCGATGAAGACCGCCGCGAGCGCCATCCCCACTACCGCGACGCCACAGCGCCCCGCGCGTTTCCCGTAGCGCCGCGTGAGACGGTCGCTGATCCATCCCCCCAGCGGCGAACACGTCGCCATCGCCAGGAAGGGGAGCATCCCGTAAAGGGAACTAGAAGACAGCGGCAGGTTGCGGACCTCGTTGAGATATTTGAAAAACCACGTGAAGAAGATGTACGCCGCATAGCCGTACGCGAAGTAGCTGAAGGCGATGGCTTGCACATCCTTGCTTCCCAGTATGGTCCGCCACGGAAGCACATGCCCGATCTCCAGCTCGGCGGGCGGCTCGGGCAGTCCTTTCTCGATGATCCCCATCTCCTCCGCGCCGACCCAGGGATGTTCCTCCGGCCTGTCGCGCGCCAGCCAGTACCACACCGCGCCGGCCGCCAGGCCCATGACCGCCGTGACCCAGAACGACCAACGCCAGCCATAGTGCACCACAATGAAGGTGACCAGCGGAGGAGCGACTCCCGCCCCTGCCCCCACGCCTGCGAAGATGAATCCGTTGGCTACGCCGCGTTCGTTGGAAGGAATCCAGGTAGAAACCAGGCGATTGGAAGCGGGAAAGACCACGGCTTCCCCTATCCCCAAACTGAAGCGCACCGCGAGCAGGGTGATCAACAAACCGGCGATTCCCGCAGGCACCATGGCGGTCAGCGCTGTGAATACTCCCCACCAGACAGTTCCCAACAGCAGGATCAGGCGCGGACCAAAACGGTCCGCCAGCCGGCCCCCCGCCGCTTGGAACAGCGCGTACCCCAGCGCGAAGGCGCTGAAGACCCACCCGAACTGGACGTTGTTCAGGTGAAATTCCTTCTGGATGAAGCTGCTGGCGATCGAAATGTTGACCCGGTCCAGGTAGGAAATCGCGCTGATCGTGAACATCCAGAAGATCAGCAGCCAGCGGATCCGCGTGCGGATAAAGTCCGGCATAGGAACCTCCCATCATACCCGCTATTTTTTTGTTGACACACTGTCTCCGCGGTGCTACTTTTAAAGCATGTTGCTACTTTTGCAGCATAAGGCCTATGCCAAAAAAGCCTACACCGCCTCTCAGCCGCCGCGAGCGCCAGATGATGGATATCCTCTATCGCCGCGGTCGCGCCACTGCCTCCGAGATACACCGCGACCTGCCCGACCGGCCCAGTTATTCGGCGGTGCGTGCCAAGTTGCGCGTACTGGAGGAGAAGGGCCACGTGCGTCACGAGGAGCAGGCGTTGCGCTACGTGTACCTGCCCGTCGTACCGCGCGACAAAGCCAAGCAATCCGCGCTGCGCCAGCTTCTGGAGACGTTCTTCGATAATTCCGCCGAACAAGCCCTCACCGCGCTTCTGAATCTGAAGGCCGGCGGCCTGTCCCGCGAAAACCTGGATCGTCTTTCCGATCTCATCGAAAAGGCCAAACAAGAGGAGATTTGAACATGCATTCGATCGCTTTTCTATACGATGCCGCCCTCAAGGCGACCGTTATTCTGGCCGCCGCTTTCCTCATTAATGCGGCCCTCCGCCGCAGCTCCGCGGCCACGCGTTATTTCACCTGGACGTGCGCACTGGCCGCCATACTGGCCGTCCCAATGCTCTCGCCATGGATGTCGCGCTGGGGAGTCAGGCTGCCCGCGCCGGCCGCGGGCGCCATCTCCAGCCGAATTGCGGTTTTGGACGCCGCGCCCGAGCCAGTGGATTCGCCGCGGCCTGCGCCGAGCCGACCCAGTCGGACCATTCCGTGGCCCATCGTGATCTGGCTGGCCGGCGCGTCATGCGCGCTGGGCCATTTAGGCCTGGGACATTTCCGTTTGTGGCTGTCGCTCCGCCGCGCGCGGACGGTGCGGGCCCTCGAATGGACTGCGTTGCTCGACCAGAGCAGCGCCCTTCTGAAACTCCGGCGCACGGTCACGCTGCTGCGCAGCGACGAGACAGACGTGCCGCTGGCCTGCGGCGTCTTCAAGGCTGCCGTGCTGCTGCCGGGTGCGTCGGAACAGTGGGATGCCGAGCGCCGCCGCGTGGTGCTTCTGCATGAACTGACGCATGCCGCGCGCAGGGATCCGGTGCTTCACTTGATGGCGCGGGTGGCCGCCGCCGTGTACTGGTTCCATCCGCTGGCCTGGCTGGCAGCCGCGCGTTTCCGCCGTGAACAGGAGCGTTCGTGCGACGACGCGGTGGTAAGGGCCGGCGCCAGTCAGTCCGCATACGCCGGGCACCTGGTGGAACTGGCGCGCTCCATCTCGCCCGCCACCGCGTACTCGGCGGCCTTGGGAATGGCGTCCCCGTCGGGTCTGGAGCAACGTGTGCGCGCGCTGCTCGATCCTCACCGCGACCGAAGAGGATTGCGCCGCGGAGTCTGCCTGGCGGCCATTGCCGCCGTGCTCGCAGCCGTCATTCCATTAGCCGCGTTGCACGCCCAGAACGCCGGCCCGGTAGCATCGCTGGCCGGGTCTGTCTACGACGCCAGCGGCGCCGCGGTCCCCCGTGTATTGATCCTGCTCATCACCAATAAGAGCACGCAAGAGGCGTCGCGCGCCAGCGATGCCGGCGAGTACAGATTCTCCGGCATACCCGCCGGGACCTACACCATGCAAATCCGGGCGCACGGGTTTGCCGAGTTCCAGAAAGCGATAGTCCTGACCGCCGGCGCCGCCCAGCAAATGAACATTACGCTCGACGTCGGCCAGGTCACCGAAGCCGTGGAAGTGGTCGGAAAGGGCCCTCGTCCGGAGGAGACCGGAACACCCCGCCGCATACGCGTGGGCGGCATGGTTCAGGCCACCAAGCTGATATCTTCCGTGAAGCCGCTCTACCCGTCGGGCGCCGAGGCGGCGGGGATTGAAGGCACAGTCCTACTGCGCGCGGTCATCTCCACAGAGGGCAATCTTCTCGGAGTATCCGTGATGAACACATCCGTGGATGCCGAACTCGCCAAGGCCGCCATGGACGCGGTCCAGCAATGGCGCTATCAACCCACGCTGCTGAACGGCGAACCGGTCGAAGTGGTGACGACGATAGCGGTCACGTTCCGGCTCGAGCGGTGATGCGCGCGGAGCCAAGACCCTAAGAAGAAACGGTTGGCGGGCGAGGTGGGACAGACGCTTTCGTCTGTCAACCGCGAACGGTTATTGCCGTTGGGAACCTTCGGCTCTCGCTCACCACGTCCATGAAGTCGGTTGGCAGGCGAAAGCGCCTGCACCACGTACCTGCAAAGCCTTCGGCAACGGGGTGGGACAGACGCTTTCGTCTGTCAACAGCGAGTGGTCGTTCAGCAACTGATCGGCGCAGCAGCTTTGTCGTTGGGAACCTGCGGCTCCACGCTCACCACGTCCACGAAATCGGTTGGCAGGCGAAAGCGCCTGCCCCACTTGCCTGCAAAAGTCTCAGCCAGCGGAGTGGGACAGACGCTTTCGTCGTCAACAGCGAGTGGTGGTTCAGCAACTGGCTCAGCGCAACAGCTTATTGCCGTTGGGAACCTGCGGCTCCACAGTCACCACGTCCACGAACGAAGTCAGGCTGCGCGCGGCCTTATCCACGTCCTCGTCTTCCTGCAGCATGATCTCGTGCTCGATCCAGTTGGAAAGCGGGATGTTGCGGAAGAAGATACGCTCCTGCAGCACCAGCGCTTTGCGATTCTGGAAGAGCTGTTTGTTCTCCCGCACGTAGTGTCGCTGCTCCACGTGCACGTCGGCCAGGAACTCGTCCAGCGCCTCGCGCCGTGCCTGCTCCTTGGCGCTATGCAAGGATTGCTCCAAGGAGTTCTTCTCCGCTTCCAGCGTGCCGCGCGCCCGCGCCATGGCTTCCCGCTCGCGGGCCAGCGCGACCTCCATCCGGGACTGCATGACGTAGTAAGCCAATAGTCCGGATCCGACCGCCACGAATCCCGGCAACAGGATCCAGAGTAGTGCGTCCATTTGGCTCCATAATAGCGGAAACAGAGGCCCCGCGGGTGCTTTCTGCTATTCCTGTTGACTTCCGTCAATCTTCTGGCCGGCGAGCAAATACTTGACAACCGCGAGCTGAAGTGATCCGAGAGCGCCGAAAATGGCCCCGAGTTGGGCTTGCAGACCGCTCCAGAAGCCGCCATATTTACCGATCCAGCCCGTCTTGCCCTGCTTTTGGTCGGCCTTGCGCAGCGCGGATTCCGCGGCCCGCCCCTCATGGCGCGCACGCGCCGCCGGCACGAGCAGGATCTTCTTGCCGGCGCGGCGTATCTGGTAACAGATGTCCGCATCGCTGCCGAACTGCCCATAGCGCTCGTCGATCTGGCGCATGGCGGTAAAGAAGAAGCGGCGCATCATCAGCGCGGCGCCCCTGGCGTAATCCACCGGCATCGGGTCTGGGCCGGGCTGCGCGGGACGCCACGTGTCGTCCGGCGGAAACCGCCCCAATTGCGGCGCCGGACGGTTTTCGGCGTCCACCAGCAGCGGACAGACGGCCCCCGCCTCCGGCTGCGCATCCAGCGTTTCCGCCAGGATCCGCACCGTTTCCGGGAAGACCTCGGTGTCCTCGTGCAGGAAGAAGATGTATTCGCCTTCCGAGCCCCGCACCCCCAGATTCATGGCCTTGGTCAATCCAAAATTGCGCGGAATGCGGATGAAGCGCGCCCGCGGATACTCGCTCTCGAGTTGCTGGCTGCCGTCGCTGGACCCGTTGTCCACCACCACGATCTCCATGATCTGGCGGGCTTCGGACCGCTCCAGAGCTTCGATGGCGCGCCGTAAAAGGGCTTTTCGATTGTAGGAAACCACCAGCGCCGATACCTTGGGCGGCTTCGGCGCCTGGCCGGAAGGTGCTGCCACCTCAGCAGCTTAGCACGTCACCTTGCGCGGTGGCGCTCGCCATGTTACGAATACACCATGCCCATGAGCCAAGCCATCTTGCCCGAGTTTGACCAGGAGATGGCCAACACCCGCAAGACCCTCGAACGGATTCCTGAGGATAAGTTTGCCTGGAAGCCTCACGAAAAGTCCATGACCCTGGGCCGGCTGGCGACCCACTTGGCCGAGCTCCCCGGCTTTACGCTGGCGACCGTGCAGACCGAGTCGCTGGATTTTGCCCCGCCAGGAGGGCCGCCGTTTCAGCCCAAAACCGCCGCCTCGCGCGCCGAAGTCCTGGACCTGTTCGACAAGAACATCGCCGCCGCCCGCTCGGCCATCGCCCAAACCGGCGATCCGCAATGGATGGTGCCCTGGACCCTGCTGGCCGGCGGGAAGGTCATCTTTACGCTGCCCCGCATCGCCGTGCTGCGCGGCATGATCATGAACCACATCATCCACCATCGCGCGCAGCTCGGCGTCTATCTGCGGCTCAACGATGTTCCGGTCCCCGCGCTGTACGGTCCCTCGGCCGACGAGCAAACGATGTAACTTCCGGTGGGGGGCTGGCGCCTGCCAATATGCAGCCTTCGCTCCAAACCGTCGTGCTATAATCCGAACAATTGAGGGCTTTGCGTGCCGATGGGACCTAATAAATCCACAAAATCTCGCTCCGCGGCATTCGTGCCGCTGGCAATAGTGCTGGGCGCATTGGTGGGCGGCCTCGTCGCGCCGCAGGTGGCGCGCACCGCGACCACACAGTCCGACGCCGACCTGAAGGGCAGCGTCAAGTCCTTTGCGGCGGCTTACGCCCTCATCGAGTCCAACTTCGCGGATGCCATCGCTCCGGAAAAAGCCATCTACCAAGGCGCCATTCCCGGCATGCTGCGCACCCTCGACCCGCACTCCAACTTCCTGGATCCCGAGGAATACCGCCTGCTGCAGCAGAACCAGCGCGGCCAGTATTACGGCGTCGGCATGGAAGTCATGATGGATGGTCCGCACGTGGCAGTGGTGCAGGCCTTTCCGGATTCACCGGCTGCGCACGCCGGGCTGCGGCGCGGAGACGTGATCGTAGCGGTGGACGACCGCGACGTGCGCGGCATGGATCACGGCGCCGTCGCCGATCTGCTCAAAGGCCCCCGTGGCACGCTGGTCAAAGTGAGCGTGCAGCGCTACGGCGCGAAACAGCCGGTTTCGATGACGGTCACCCGCGGCGAGATTTCGCCCAGCGTGGTCGATGCTTTCTGGGTGCGGCCGGGAATCGCTTACCTTACGATCAAGACTTTTGAAAGCCAAAGCGTTGGCCGCGACATGGATGAAGACCTGCGCAAACTGGGCGAAGATTCGATCAACGGCCTGATCCTCGATCTGCGCCAGAACCGCGGCGGTTTGCTCAACCAGGCCGTGGCTGTCGCCGGGCACTTCCTGCGCAAGGATCAGACGGTGGTCTCGCACCGCGGCCGCTCCGAACCCGAGCAGGTGTTCCGAGCGAAAACCGGCAACCATGGCCGGCAATATCCTATCGTGGTGTTGGTGGATGGCGACACCGCGTCGGCTTCGGAAATCGTGGCGGGCGCGCTGCAGGATCACGATCGCGCCTGGGTGCTGGGCGAGAACACCTTTGGCAAGGGGCTGGTGCAGGCGCAGTTTCCGCTGTCGGAGGACGCGGCCCTGCTGCTGACCATAGCCCGCTACTACACTCCCAGCGGCCGTCTCATCCAGCGCGATTACACGCACCGCTCATTTTTCGATTACTACTATCACAACCGCCAGGCAGATTCCCAGAACTCCGACGATGTGAAGATGACCGATAGCGGCCGCACGGTATACGGCGGCGGCGGCATCACGCCGGATGAAAAGTTTACGCCCCTGCGGTTTAACGCTTTTCAGCGGCACGTGTTGCTGCCGTTGCCGGGCGCGTTTTACCATTTCGGCTCCGTCTTCTTCGGCCCCGACACGCCCCATCTGCCGGATGGATGGACGCCGGATAACGCCCTCGTCCAGCGCTTCCGCGACTATTTGCGCCAGCAAGGCGCCACGTTCACGGATGGGGAATTCAACGACAACCGCGCCTGGGTCGAGGCGGAGCTGAAGCGGGAGATGTATGCGCGGGCCTTCGACAAACGGTCGGCCGATCGCGCGGCCATGAGCGACGATCGCGAAGTGCAGCAAGGAGTCGAAAGCCTCCCCCGGGCGCATGCTTTACTGGAACAGGTAAAGCGGGCCATGATGCGCCGCACCGCGGGGTAAGGGTGGGCAGGCCTTCGCCGACAGAGTAGCGAACCACCTTGGAAAAGGACGCGACGATAACCGAGTTGCTGGATTGGCTGCGCGAGCGGCTCGGTAATACGTTCACCGTCACTGACCATTGGGAAGCGGATCTCTGCGCCATTGGAATATCCGCTCCAAACGATCCAGCGCAACTAGCGTACATCTTGAGTTGGGGACGCCCTGCGGGATTTTATGCAGTGGAGCTTGAATCCGCGCCTCGGAATGACTCCGAAATGCCGTATCGCGATATCGGCAAGTTTGACTCGGTAAGCCGCGAAGAACTCCTTGGCATCATCGCGAAACACCTTGGCATCTCAAGGTAGCCCAACGCGCGGACAGTTCGCCGGCGCGAAACAGCACGCGATAGCAGGCGCCAGGGCCCACAGCCGGCCCTCGACAACCGGCCGCGCACCGCAGCCCGCTACTCGCGCAACAGTCCCGCGCCGAGGCAACGCCGCCCCCGGCAGCGCTAGGAGAAAGCGAGAATCTGGGGCGGCCGCCCTCCGGTGGCGGAGAGGAGATTCAATTCCGTCCGCCGCGACCGCCAATTATCATATCGGCGCAAATCGCGAAACTTGCTCAGGCCAGCGCCCGCTTGCAATACGCGAAGCACTTGCGCACCTCCGCCACCGAGTCGCCGCCTTCGTACTCGTACTCGATGTTCGCCGGAATCCGGTACTTCTTGCGTTTCAGCAATTGCAGCACTTCCTTAATGGGCGTGTCCCCCTCGCCGAACGGCATGTTCTTGCCTTGATTCTTCCGGCGGTCCTTGATGTGCAGCGTCACGATGCGTTCGTGGTGCTCGGCGATATAGGCCACCGGATCGTAACCGGCCGCGAAGAAGTGCCCGATGTCCAGGTTCACCCCGATGTACTTCGACAGCTTCATGGCCTCCTCGAAGCTCTCGGGCTTGGCGAATTCGTTGGGGTCCCGGATGTTCGAGTGCCCGTGCATACCCACCACAATCTGGTACTTTTCGGCGAGCGGCGCCACCCTGCGCGACACCGATAGCGTGGCGGACGAAGTGATGTACTTCACGCCCAGCGCCTGGGCCATCTCGAAGCCGCGCGCGATTTCGTCATCCGTGAAGTCGTCGTGAATGTTGTAGGCGTAGGCGTAGAGCTGTATGCCGGCCTGGTCGAACTTCCGGCGGATACTTCGGATTTCGTCCAGGGGCACGGTCAGCCGCCATTTGCGCAGAGCTTCGCGGCCTTCCGGTCCGCGCGGTTGTTCCGGTTCCACGTGCCCCATCGACAACTCGCACTCGCTGAGTCCCACCGCAACGAACGCCTGTATGGCGGCGTCTAGCGGCCGGTCGCGGAAGCTATACGACTGCGCGCCGATCAGCACGCCGTGGACGCGTGAATCCAGCTTCGCCGATGCCCGCGCCAACGGGAGCGAAGCCAGTGCTACTCGCCCAAAATCGCGTCGCGAAATCGGCGCGAATCGCCGCGCTTCGGCGTCCGGTTTTCTCTTCTCTTTATCCATGTGCATCCGTGTCATTCTGTGGTTCCTGTTCGTCGCAGGCAAAAACATCGGCGTGCATCGGCGCTTGCATTCTTCTCGCAGTGTATCGCCGCGAAATCGGGGCGAATCGCCGCGCTCCGGCATCTGGTTTTATCCGTGTGCATCGGTGTCCATCTGTGGTTGCTGTTTTTCGCGTTCAAATTTATCGGCGCGCATCGGCGTGCATCGGCGGTTGCATTTTTCTTGCATTGTATCGGATTTGCTATCTTGCAAAGATGAGCGAGCCGCGGACTCTCCTGGAAGTATTGGAGCTGGCTGACAGCCACCGTACCGCCATCATTCTGCCGGACGCGGGTTTGTCGGTGACGTACGATGAGCTGCGGCAGCAGGTGCGCTCGATGGCGGGTGTGTTGCACGAAGCAGGCATACGGCGCGGCGACCGCGTCGCTATGGCGCTGTCCAACGGTCTGGATGCCGTCGTGGCGTTTCTGGCGGCGGCTACGGCGGGAACCGCGGCGCCTCTGAACCCCGGTTACAAATTCGAAGAGTTTTGTTTTTATCTCGCGGATACCAATGCCAAAGTCCTGATCGTCCCGCGCGAGGATGGAGCCGAAGCCCG
>JBEKUO010000218.1:0-10404 GCA_049514955.1 Bryobacteraceae bacterium
AACGGGTTATTGTTAGGTAGCGCGGGATTCACGCCTTCCTCCTGCGAATTGTTTTCGGTGTTGCCGGTGATCGGGCAACCCCCGGTGGACTTTCCACAGCGGAAGATGGTGAACTCCGGGACGTTGGCGTTGGCGCCCAGAGGCTCGGTCAATATAGCGGTCACGGGAAAGTTCGGAGGAGCGCCGAGGGCCTGAAAGGCGTTTCCGTCGCATTCCGTTCCCTCGAAAATCGTCTGGGCCACGCTGTTGCTAATATCGGTGAATATGGGGGTACCGCTGCTGGCGCCGGCGCCCAAGCCGTTCGGGTTCGTCCGGTTCGTGACGAAAACTGTGGCTTGAGCTCCAATATCCACGGTCGTCCAAGCCTTGATCGCCAGGCCCGTAAAGGGATCCGTACCTTTGATGTTAAAAGCTTCGGGATTGGCCGTGGAGGAGGAAAAGGAGCTGAGAATCTGTGTGCCGATCAGCGTGGTGGGGCCGGTGCCGTAGCCAAGCCCGCTGTAATTCGCGGTATTCAGGGCGCTGAGCACGCGGGTGGAAATGAACTTGGCGTCCTCCGGCCGCAGGCCGCTAAACGCGGCCGTAAACGGGGCGTTGTTGAGGGCCGTGTAGATCGCCGCCGGCAAAGCGGAAGCGTCGGAGCCCCAGAGTGTGGTCGCGATCAGGTTCTGACCGGGTGTGGTCTCCGTTTCGGGATCGATCTGTAACTGGGCAATGGGATTCGCCATAAACGCCCGAATACCGACTATCGCGTCCACCGAGGTATATGCCCAGACTTCGGTCTCGGCTGCGTTCCAGACGACCCAGAGGTTACCGCCATCCGGAGGAATGCTGGTCGACCGGACATCGTGGACCTGGGCGCAGTTCCCGGATGTGCAAGTACCCTTGACGGTGTAATGTCCGGCGCCCGCGCCAGCCAGTTGGTTATACACGCCGATAGCCGCCGTTTGCCATGACGCGGAGGCTCCGACGGCGTTTATTTCGACAGTGACGGCCGCCTTGGCAGCCGGAAGTATTGCGGTTGCAGCCAACAGCAGGGCAGCAACCACGGAATTTGCTTTCGTCATTCGTATTTCTCCTTTGACCTTAAATGCAAGAATTTGGACCTGCCCCCTCGGGGCCGAAGTCTAAACAACGCTGACCTTCCGGCCTTCCGCGTGGGTCCTCCGTGTCAGCCAAAATCAAGCGCGAAGCGCCATCACTCTACTGACTCTATAGACATTATCTGAACTGCGATACCAGTGTCAAGCATCTCAGCCGAAATAAGTTTTATCGCCGTAACTACTGGTAGGGAAGTACCGAAGGTACTCTAAAACATTCCAAAAACGGTTTGTTTCGCGAAATATTTGCGCATGAACCTTGACAAGAATACGGGCTTGTGTTCAATCTAGTATGTCTATGGAGTTAAAGTTAATATCGGGTCACGAGATGGGCGCAAGCGCTCTGCGGGGGATGCCCATCCGATGGTCCCATCAAGACACCACACGGGGTGAGATGCGCGTACGACCAATCCACCCTTACCAAACGAGGAGAATGAAAATACGATGAAATCCAACACGTTCGTTTTGGCCTTTACGGCTTTGTGGGCGCTGGCGCCGCTGGCGTCGGCACAAAAGGGGGCGGCTCCAGTTGACTTGGGCACGCTGGGAGGCAGCTATAGCGCAGCCAACGGAATCAGCGGCGGCGATGTGGTCGTGGGCGGCGGCAACGTCTTCACCGACGCCTATCAGCACGCCGTCTATACGAACACCTTGGGATACCTGGAGGACCTGGAGTCCCTGATCGGCGTATACGGCAACAGCGTCGCCAACGGCATAGGCGCCAAGGGTGGCATCACCGGCACGTCCGATCAAATTATAGACTCAGAGGGCGACACCTCTTCGCACGCCTTCTTTTTCGTGTCGTCGCTCACAGGTATGACGGATTTGGGGACCAATGGCGGCACGCTGGCGGAGGGTAACGCTACCCAAGGCGGTATAGTGGTGGGCGCCGCCACCGTGGCCGGCGATGTGGCCTACACCGCGTTTTACTGGGCTAAGGCGAAGGGCATCGTCAACCTGAATACGCTGGCCGGCGATTTTGGCCTGGACGGCTACAACAGCTATGCCTTTGGCATCAACACGAAGGAAGTGGCTGTAGGAAATTCCGATTCGCCCGACGGCACTACGCATGCCGCGCTCTGGACTCTGAAGAACGCCGCGATCAAGGACCTGAAGACATTGGGGGGGTCCTTTGCCCAGTTTAATGCCATCAACGACAACAACTTGGCGGTAGGCTTCAGCACCCTGGTGGGAGATGCCCAAACCGACGCCCTCGTCTGGAGCCCAGGCGGCGCTCTGCAGGACATCGGGAACCTGGGCGGCTCCTACGCGCAAGCCAACGGCGTCAACGACAGCGGCGTGGTCGTGGGTTCGTCCAATATCACCGGAGACACCGACGTACACGCCTTCATCTGGACCCAAAGCGGCGGTATCGTGGATCTCAACACGCTGCTGCCCGGTGGTTCACCGTTTGTCGAGTTGTATTCGGCCAACGCCATTGGAGCGGATGGGACCATCGTCGGTATTGGCGTGACGCAGGACGGCGAGTACCACGCGTTCTCCTGGTAAGAAACCTGGGCTCCGGACCCATCCGCCTGGCCAATAGTTAATTTGAAGGGGCAAGAGCTCCGGTTCTTGCCCTTTCTCAATTTATACGATAGCATTGATAGGTTTATTAACACAGTCCGATTTGCAACTTCCGCAGGCAACCATTTTTAGAGGGTAGGACAGCAACAATGAAGAACGCAGCACGTGCCATCTGCTCCCTGGCACTCATAATTAGCTTCTCGCCGCTCGCTTTTGCGCAAGCGCCCGTGAGCGGAACCGGAATCGCGGGGACCGTCATGGACAACAGCGGGGCCCTTTTTCCCAACGCCCTAGTAACGATCGGCGATGCCGCTGGAAAGACCCAAACGGTGATCACCAACGAGCATGGAGCATACTCGCTGGCAGGTCTGGCTGCCGGCTCTTACACCGTGTCCATTACGTCGCCCGGATTCAAGGAGTTCCGCGCGAGCGGCGTCACGGTCGTGGCCGGAGAGATGGCGCGCGTGGACGCCACCATGGCGCCCGCCGAGTCGGCCAGTTCGGTGGAAGTGCTCGGGCAAAAGGCTGCCGGCGTGGAAACGGATACCGCCCAGGTGTCGGGCACCATCACGCAGAAGGAAGTGGTGGAGATCGGGCTCAACGGCCGCAATTTCACGCAGTTGATTGCGCTGGCGCCCGGCGTCAGCAACCAGACCGGCCAGGACGAAGCCAAAGTCGGCGTGGTCGGCAGCGTGAAGTATAGCGTCAACGGCGGCCGCGTCGAATACAACACGTTCGATGTGGACGGCTCCGACCTGCTGAACGTCGGAATCAACGGATCTAACAGCACGCTGATCGTGTATCCCAGCCTGGACGCCATACAGGAAGTGAAAGTGCTGACCTCCAACTACGGCGCGATGTATGGCAGGACGGCTTCCGGCACGGTCATGGTGGCTACCAAGGGGGGGACCCAGGACTTTCATGGAGATATCTATTACTTCGGGCGCAACGAAGATCTGAATGCCCGGAATTTCTTCGATGAGACCAAGGGCGCGCCGCTCTATCGCCGGGACGATTTCGGTGTCACTCTCGGGGGTCCGCTGTATATCCCCAACCACTACAACACCAAAAAGGACAAGACCTTTTTCTTTTTTTCCGAAGAGTACCGTTTGGAGAAATCGCCCTATCAGTACAATCAGGCGGTCCCCTCCGTGGCCGAGCGCAGCGGCAACTTCAGCGATGTGTGTCCGGCGCCTGGCTCCAGCCAATACCCTGCTTTTCAACGCAGCAAGTATCCGGATTGCCCGTCCATCGGGGGCGATACCAGTAAGTTCGGGTATTTGCTGGCGTTTCCGAACAATCAGATTAACGGCCCGTACTCCGTGTTGGACCGCAACGCCGTCGCCATCCTGAATTCGGGTATTATGCCGCTCCCCAATTCCACCTCGGGGTGCAACTCGACCATTGGATCCTGCTACGACAGCAGCGTGTCCCCGCCCACCCATTGGCGCGAAGATCTGTTCCGGATCGACCATAACTTCACCGAGAAGACCCGGCTGACGGCTCGATTGATTCACGATTCGTGGGACACCGTCGTGCCCGTACCCCAGTGGGGAAACATTCAGAACAGCTTCCCGACCATCCAGAACGACTTCGTCGGGCCGGGTATCAGCATGGTGGCGCGCCTCACGCAGACGTTGTCCCCCACCCTGTTGCAGGACTTTACTTTCAGCTACACGAACTCCACCATCACGCTTACGGACACCAACGGACCTGGCGCCCAGTGGCAACGGCCGGCCGCGCTCTCCGCACCGTGCGACGTGGAGACCAATTCCGTGGGCACTTCGGCCACGCAATGCCCCATCGGTTACCTCTTTAACAACGGTTTCGGAGGGAAGATGCCGGGCATCGTGATCGGGGGGACCAATCAGGAGTACGGTGGGACCGGCTTCGCCGTGGATGCCGGGTATATGCCGTGGTATCACACCAACCCCACTTACAGCTTCGCAGATCACTTAAGCAAAGTGATCGGGAGCCATAACCTGCAGTTCGGGGCGCAGCTTATCCTGTACCAGCGCGTGCAGACGAATTCCGCGATCGGTGCGGCCACCGGAGACCAGCAGGGGATCCTGACGTTCAGCAACGTGGCGAACATAGATACCACCGGCAACGCGTTTGCGGATTTCCTGTATCACAGCGGTGGCAGCGTCACGGGCGCTATCAAGAGCTTCTCGCAGGACAGTGCCCAGGGGACCTATAAACAGCGCTACCAGATCGCGGAACCGTATCTGCAGGACGATTGGCGCGTGAGCCGCCGCCTTACTATAAATGCGGGTGTTCGTCTGAGCCTGTTTGGAACCTATTACACGCCTGGCCAGAACGAATATAATTGGGTGCCCGGCGCCTTTAACCAGTCTATTGCGAACTCGGTAAGCATCAACCCTTTCACGGCCGGCTTGCAGTATAGCCAGATCGATCCGAATACCGGAACGAACGACCCGGTCCCGCTGAACCTGAGCAATCTGGACCCGGCTATCACGAACGGCCTGGTGCATTGCGGCAGCGGCCCGGGCGCGCTGGCCAACCCCAGTTCCACGATGACGCTTCCTTCCAGTTGCATGCAGGGCCACCTCTTCAACTGGGCGCCGCGTGTGGGCTTGGCATTCGATCCCTTCGGTGACGGCAAGACGTCCATACGAGCCGGTTACGGCATCTTCTATGAGCACGGCACGGGCAACGAGGCCAACACTGGGTCTTTGGAAGCGAGTTCGCCCCTGGTCGTGAACATGACCCAGAATTTTCCGTTGGGTTACGGCTGCATTGGAGGCGTGGACACCAACGATTGCGCGCCGGCCTCGGCCTTCCCCCCCAATGTCACCAGCATTCCAACCAGGGCCATCTGGCCGTATGTCCAGCAGTGGAGCCTCAGCGTGCAACGTGAGCTGCCCGGCAGCACGGTGGCGACTTTCGCATATGTGGGCAGCAAAGGAACGCACCTGACGGTGGAGACCAACCTCAACCAACTGCCTCCGGTGCCGGCTTCGCAGAATCCCTACAGCCCCGGCGAGCCGTTCATCCCGGTGGTGAACCTGTATCCAACCAGCAAGAATGCCGTAACGGGCGATTGCGCAACTTTCACGGGAAGCTCCTTCACGCTGACGAACGGGGCCGTAATCAACCAGGGTTCTCCGGGGTTTATCAACATGCAGGCGGCCTGTTACGGATATGCGTCGTCGGCGGGTCTCTTCGCCAGTCCGGACGGCTTGCGCCCTTATATGGGACTGGGCCAGATTATCTCGCTCCAAAACGTTGCCAACTCGACGTACAACGCCTTCCAGACCACTCTGCGGCGGACAGCCGGCCCGCTCACGTTGGGCGTCTCCTATACGTATAGCCACTCGCTCGACAACTCCTCGGACCGCTCCGACGCCACGTTCGTCAATTCTTACGATCTGGCGTCGAACAAAGCGAGTTCCAATTTCGACCAGCGTAACCTTTTGAACTTAAGCTATATCGTCGCGCTTCCGTTGGCCCAGATGTATGCCATCCAGACCGGACATCTTCCCTCCGAAACCGTGCAAAATCTGATGAAGGGATGGGAACTGTCTGGCATTACGACGTTCCAGTCGGGTACGCCATTCAGCGTAGTCAACGCAGGTGGAGTTAACGGTATCTCGGTGCCGGACAATGCCGGTGTCGCAAATACTCTGGGCTTGGGATCCTATCCGGATTTCGTTGGCGATCCCAATGTCAACATTCCCGCCGGTGGCAACAATGGCCGGAGCTTTGGGCCGCTGCTGCTTAACCCGGGCGCTTTCGCTGCGCCGACGGGCCTCACCTTCGGAGACGCCGGGCGCAACGCGCTGAACAATCCCAACCGGATCAATTTCGATATGGCGCTGCTCAAACACATTAAAGTCCGGGAGCGCGGCGACCTCGAAATCCGGTTGGAAGGCTTCAATGTGTTCAATCATCCTCAGTTTCGCATCTACGATTCGAACTTTGGCAATGAGGCCAACAATACGGTCAGTTGTTATGGCGGGGCGAGTGTGGGTTATTCCGCGGCGGGCGGCGGCGGGATCAATTGTCTGACGGGGAGCGCGTTCCTGCATCCGATCGACGCTCACCGGCCGCGCACGATGCAATTTGGCCTGAAATACGCGTTCTAGGAGCTGGATGAGGCTTGGATTGAGTTAGACCAACAAGAGGAGATATCATCATGAAAGCGGTTCTTGCAATTATCGTCAGTTTTGGGTTGCTCGGAGCAGTCGGATTTGCGCAGCCCACGGTCACACAAATCAGTAATGCGGCCAGCCAAAGCCTGTCGCTGCCTGGGCCTGGGACGCTGGGTGGGTGGCTGACTCTGCCAAACGGCTCCATCGCGCAAGGCTCTTACTTTACCGTCTATGGAAACGGCTTTGGCCCGGATTCTTCCGTATGCGGCACAAACTTCAAAAACTGCTTTTGGAATCCCTACCCCTTGCAGACTCAAATTCAGGGCGCCTCGGTGAGCATTACCGTCGGACAGAATACCCCCGTGCCGGCGTACCTCGAATTTGCCGCCCAGGTGAATTCCACTCTTTCTCAAATAAACGCCATTATGCCTTCCACCACGCCCCTCGGCGCAGGCACGCTCACCGTTAGCTATAACAATCAGAACAGCGCGCCGGTGCCCATCAATGTCGTGGCCAGTTCTTTCGGAACGTTTTCCCTGACCCAAGCCGGCACCGGTCCGGGGATTATCACCGACGCCAATTATGCCGTATTCACGCCGTTCCACACCGCCAAGCCGGGACAAACAGTGATCCTGTGGGGCACCGGACTGGGGCCCGCGCCGGATCCCGCCACCGAAGCCACTAAGGCGCCAACACCGACGAACTTGTGCACGTCCGCGGCAACCTGCCCGGTGACGGTGTGGGTGGGCGGGCAGCAGGCCAGCGTTCCCTACGCCGGGCGCTCCGGCTACACGGCGGAAGACCAGATCGTGTTCAGCGTTCCCAATAATGTAACGACCGGCTGCTATGTCAGCGTGGCGGTGCAAACCGGCCCTCCGGGCGGAGCCCAGGTCACCAGCAACTTCACCACGATGTCGGTGGACGCGAATGGCGCCACCTGCCAGGATGCCGACGGTGTGAATATGAACGATATCGCCTCCGCGGTGCAGGGCAAGGGGTCGGCGAACGTCGCAGCCATCGGTCTGCTGAGCAACTATTGGAATATCAACCTGGGCGACGGCACCTTTGCGCAGTGGTGGAACGATACGGTAGACGGCCAGATCGGAACATACAACACGGCGGCGCTGGACTTATTCCGGGGCTTCACGCGCGTGCCCTCCGTCAACAGTTGCACAGCGATTCCCTATCTCGGCTATCCGCCGCCGGTAGATTACGGCCTCGGTTATGTGACATACCTGGATGCCGGACCAAGTTTGAGTATTGCGGGTCCTATCTCGACCCAAACCGTCCCCAAGAACTCGAACGGCAATGGATACGACGGCTTGGTGGGCGGCGGTACGACCGCCAATGACGGGGTAGTGGCGATTACCGGGTTAGAAGCTCCTTTCTATTGGGACTCGACCCCGAACGGCGACGGTACTTTCACTCTGACCGATATCGCTTCCGGCAGTTACACGGTGACTGGCCCGGGCGGCACGACGGTGGGCGCATTCACGGGAACGGCCGATGTTTCGTCCGCCGCCGCGTCGTTCGTGTGGACGAACGCGGCCACCTTCGATAATCAGACTGCTAATCCTCAGATACTCCGCAACACGCCGCTGAATATCACCTGGACCGGCGGGGATCCGCAAGGGTTTGTGGATATTGTGCTTATCGGCTCGACGGTACAGAACACGCTGCCCTCTACGACCAATCCGGAGCCGGGTATGTACGTGGGGTGCATCGTGCCCGCCAGCGCCGGGTCCTTCAACGTGCCCACATACGTGCTGCAAGCCTTGCCGCAAACCACTAGCGGATCGGCTCTACCGGGGCTGGTGCTGGTTGGTCCGGCCAGCGGAGCGACGAAGATCAGCCCGGTTCCCACGGGTTTGGATGCGGCGTATTTGTACTATCGTTTCATCGCGGGCTATACCGTGCAATGGGAATAGAGGGCGCGTGCACGGTCGACGCGGACGCGGATTTCGGCCGAAGACTCGAGGGGACGGGCTGCCACGCAACTGCTGATAAGGCACGGCGGGCACTTCCACGGGTATGTCGATGCGGTCCAGCGGCGGCCCGCTGATCTTGCCCAGGTACCGCTGGATCATCGCCGGAGTGCAGCGGCACTCGCGCGTAGCCTCGCCGTAGAAACCGCACGGACACCCGTGCAGGTATCAACTGCTACGAGTATGAGACTGGAGTGCCGGCTGAAACGGGCCGCACGCGCCTTTCCGGACACTGCCGCACCATTCGCGCACAGGACGCCTGTCTTAGTCCGCTGGAGTCGCTCGGGATGAAAAAATGTCAAAAATAATGGCTCCAAATGGCGGCGGCCGGGTGTATACTCCTCGCAACCTGGGTTCTAAAGTGGATGCCTTATAGAAAAGGAGCGCATCGATGAAACCAATCGTTAACGGGTTGGGCAAGCTGAAGTGTGGGAAGCGGGCGTGCGCTGCTTTTGCGGTGTGCGTCACGACGGCGATTGCCGTACCTGCGCAGACTTTCACTACGTTGTTCAGCTTCGATAGCACAGACGGCGAATACCCGTCCGCGGGGCTCGTCCAGGCCACCAATGGGGACCTATACGGGACAACCGGGTATGGCGGGGCCAACAGCAATGGCACATTGTTCAAGATCACCCCCGGCGGCACGCTGACGACGCTTTACAGCTTCTGCTCCCAAACCAATTGTACGGACGGTGCTTACCCAGCATACGGGCTGGTCCAGCACACCAATGGGGACTTCTACGGGACAACGCTATCTGGTGGGGGCAGGAACTTTGGCACAGTGTTCAAGATCACCCCCAAAGGCACGCTGACGACGCTTTACAGCTTCTGCCCCCAAAGCGACTGTACGGACGGCAGCTTTCCCAATGGGCTTGTCCAGGCTACTAATGGCGACCTCTATGGGACGACGCTATTTGGTGGGGAAAGGGACTATGGCACGGTGTTCAAGATTACCCCTAGTGGCACGCTGACATCGCTCTACAGCTTCTGCCCCTTCGACACCTCCAACGGCGACCATGACAGCGGGTGCACGAACGGCTTCACCCCTTACGGGCCGCTGATCCAGGGCACCGACGGGGACTTCTATGGGACAACGTATGGTGGTGGGGCCTACGACTTGGGCACGGTCTTCAAAATCACCCCCGGTGGCGCGCTGACGACGCTATACAGCTTCTGTTCCCAAAGCGGGTGCACGGACGGCGAAAGCCCCGAGGCGGGGCTCGTCCAGGCTGCTGACGGGGACTTGTACGGGACCACGGTGGGCGGCGGAGTCAACGGGCCTTATGGCACAGTGTTCAAAATCACTCCCGGCGGCAGGCTGACAACGCTATACAGTTTCTGCTCCCAAAGCGGGTGCACGGACGGCGCAATGCCCGACGCGGTGCTAGTCCAGGCCACTAATGGGGACTTCTACGGGACGACGAATACGGGCGGGACCAACTGTGCCTCCTACGACGGCTGTGGGACGGTCTTCAAAATCACCCCGAGTGGCGTGCTGACGACGCTGTACAGCTTCTGCTCACAAAGCGGGTGCACAGATGGCGAAGACCCCGCCGCGGGGGGGCTGGTCCAGGCCACCAGCGGCGACTTGTACGGGACAACCGTGTTTGGCGGGGCCAACAACGATGGCACGGTCTTCAGCCTGCCTGTAGGTCTGGGACCGTTTGTGGAAACACG
>JBEKUO010000219.1:0-10388 GCA_049514955.1 Bryobacteraceae bacterium
GGCATTTGATCCCAGGTTGTTGTCGGCATCGAACGCGTATACGCTATCGTGTTCGGTGACCACCAAAACCACGTTATGTACGCCGCCGCCGGCCATAGGTACTGAGGCCATATAAAGCGGCTGCGCATGGACTCCGCCGTCCACGGGTTGTAAGAACCGCCGTCCGAATTGCGCCTGGTTGACGGTGCCCGGCGAAAGCAGCGGCTCATTCAGATTCTGTCCGGTGCGGGCGTTGTCGTACCGATAGGTCAGAACATTGACTTGGGCGGCGGCCGGGAGCGATAAAACGCAGCATGCCAGCAGGCGCCGCAGCGAGAAACTCATTATGAAATTTTACCGCGTTAGTGAGCGAGCAAGGCTCGCCTGCGCTGGCAGGAGTGCCAGCGCGGCAGGCAGGAGCGCCTGCGCCACCTCATTTTCCGAGGCGCTCCGGCATGTCCGCAAGGACGTAAGCCATCACCGCCATGGCCGCGATGTTTTGCCGGAATTCCTTCGGGTCGATTTTATCAACGGTATCGGTGCGCGAGTGATGCCAGTCGAAATAATGCTGGCCGACGGTGAACAATCCGAGACCGGGTACGCCGTCACCCATGAGCGGGCCGATATCGGCTCCCCCGCCGCCTTCGCCTACAGTAGCCGCGCCGATCGGTTCGAGCAGACGCCCGATTTCCTTGGCGCGCGCCAGCGCGGACCGGCCGCCGCCGCTCAGGCCAAAACCGACCGGCTTTTCGGCGCCTCCATCCATCTCAATGGCGGCCACATAATTGTGTATCGCGTCGCCGACCATGGTGCGATAAGCGCGGGCGCCGGCCGTTCCGTTTTCTTCGTTGGTCCAGAACACCACGCGCAGCGTGCGCCGCGGCCGCAATCCCAGCTTCTTGATAACCACGGCGGCTTCCAGCGCCGCAATGATGCCGCTGCCATCGTCCTGCGCGCCCGCGCCTACGTCCCAGGAATCGATATGGCCGCCCATAACGACGATCTCTTCGGGCTTCTCGCGCCCCGGGATTTCGCCCATCACGTTTGCGGAATCGGCGTCCGGCAACATGTGCGCTTCCATATAGAGGCGCACCGTGACGGGCTCTCCGGAATCCGTCAGGCGCTGGATCAGCGTGGCATCTTCGAGCGTGATCGCAGCGGCCGGAATCCGGGGGTCCGCCTCGGTATATTGCAGCGCGCCGGTATGCGGCGTCTGCATGGCCAACGACCCTACGGACCGCAGCAGCATAGCCGCCGCGCCCAGCCGGGCTGCGCGCGACGCGCCCGAAGTACGGAAGCCAACCGTCTTTCCGTAGCCCTCATAGGGCACATTGAACAGGACGATCTTGCCGGCAACCTTGTCGTGCCCGAGAGCGTCCAGCGCGGCAAAGCTGCTGACCGGAACAACCTCGGCCGTGATGCCTTCAGCCGGAGTCGCCACGCTGCCACCCAGCCCCAGCATTGTAAGCTGCCGGTGCACTGGTGTGACCATTTCAGCTTCCTCGCGGCCGCGCACCCAGTGCGGCACTTTCACGGCGGGCGTCGCCACGTTTTCCAGGCCATCGCGCTTCATTTGCGCCGCTGCCCAGCGAATGGCGTCGTCCAGCGCGGGCGAACCGCTCAGCCGGTTGCCGATGCGGTCGCAGAGATACGAAAGCTTGGCATAACCATCCTGGTCGGCCAGCGCGGCGTCGATTATCTGCGTGGCAGTGTCTTTATAAGATTCGTATAACCGGGGCGCGGCCGCCAACAAAGCCAGCGGGGCCAGCAGCAGGGACATTCGCGAAAGGGCCATTCAGACAGTCTACCCTTCCAGCACCCGCCGTAACTCCTCCTGCCGGAAACAGTGGGCGAAGGCCGTCTCCCGCGAAATGCGGCCGGTGCGCACGAGCTCCGCCAGCGATTGCTCCATGGTCATCATGCCGTCGGCGCGGCTGATGGTGAGCTGGCTGCGGAGCTGGTGGTCGTCGCCTTTTCGGATCAGGTTGCGCACGGCGTCGGTGGCCGTCATGACCTCCAGCGCCGGATAGCGGTCGACGCCATTGTCCGCCGGCACCAGTTGCTGGGCGATGACGGCTAGCAGCGCCAGCGACAATTGTTGCCGCATTTGCCCCTGGTGCGCCGCCGGAAATGAATCCAGGATGCGGGAGACGGACTGCACCGCGTCGTTGGTGTGTAAAGTCGAGAAGACCAGGTGCCCGGTTTCCGCGGCGGTGAGCACGGTAGCCATGGTTTCCGGATCCCGCATTTCGCCCACCAGGATCACGTCCGGCGTCTGCCGCAGGATGCTGCGCAGCGAGTTGACGAAGTCGGGCGTATCGTGTCCCACCTCGATCTGCTCCACGATCGAGTTGCGATTGACGTGCTGGTATTCGATGGGATCCTCGATGGTGACGATGTGGGAACGGCGGCGTGTGTTGATCAAATCGATCATCGCAGCGAGCGTGGAGGTCTTGCCGCAACCCGTGGCGCCGGTCACCAGCACCAGGCCCTGGCGGCGCTCCACGAGGCGCGCCAGCGTGGCGGGCAGGTGCAGCGATTCGAGCGATGGAATGCGCGCCGGCAGCAGGCGAATGCTGGCCGCCAGTGTGCCGCGTTGATGGTGTATGTTCGCGCGGAAGCGTCCCATGGGATCGCGCACGAAGCAGAAGTCCACGGACTTTTTCTTTTGCAGCTCGTCGTATTGGCGGGCATCCAGCAGCGGCAGCACCAGGTTGCGGACGTCTTCGGGCGCGAGCGGCGGCCCGGCGGCTGGAGCCAGCGCGCCGTTCACGCGCAGGGCCACCGGAGTGCCGGCGATCAGCAGCAGGTCGGACGCATTTTGCCGGCCGGCGAAAGCCAGCAGTTGATCAAGCGAGCCGTCATTTTGGGGAGGCCGCGCCGGAAACGGTTTTTCGGTCGCGCGCGAACCGGGGACGGCCCGGTTCAACTCTTCCACAATGCGGCTCAGCTCGTGGTCGTAGCCCGCCACGGTTCAAGCCTTTGGCTCGGTAGGCGCGGGAGGCGTTGGCCGCCCGCCGCCCGGCTCCGGCTCGAGCTTCTCCACGACGACGGTGAAATGCGCAAAGTGCGCGGCAATGGCCCCCACCGCCGCCAGCACCGGCGCCGCCACCACGCCGATCGCGGCCAGGGTCAACGGAATCTCCATAAACGTGTGTCCATGGTCATCTCGTATGATGATGCGGCGGACGTTGCCCGCGTGGATCAACTCCTGGACTTTCCCGACCAACTCCTTGCCGAGAACCTTGACTTCTTCCATGGTGACCTTGAAGTTTTCCATAAGAATCAACCAGTGTAGCGCGGGTTCGATACACTTGTGAGTCACCATGCCTGAGTTTGAAGCCATCCTTTTCGATTTCGACGGCGTGCTGCTGGATAGCGAGCCGGTGCACTGCGACTGCTGGCGCGAGGTGCTGGCGCCGCTCGGTGTGGCTGTGACGTGGGAGGCGTATGCGGCCCATTGTGTGGGGGCTTCCGATCGCGACATGATGCAGATCTTCGCCAGATTGCGCGATCCTCCGGCCGACCCCGCTTTGCTTTGGGAGGAATATGAGCGGAAGAAGCAGATCTTCCGCGCGCGTATGGAAGTAAACCCGCCGTTCGCTGCCGGTGTGGCGGATTTCTTCCGCGAGCTTTCGAGGAATTACCAACTTGCGGTGGTATCTTCCAGCGCGCGTGCGGAGATCGAGCCGCTGCTCGAATCCGCGGGCGTTCGCCAATACCTCGACACCATGGTCTGCGGCGAGGATGTGGAGCGGCACAAGCCCGCGCCCGATCCCTACCTGCTGGCCGGGCGCATTCTCGGCATCCAACGCGCGCTGGTGGTGGAAGACTCGGTGCAGGGCCTTGAAAGCGCCCGCGCGGCCGGTTTTGAAGCGGTCCGCGTCACGGATCCGGCGCGCATGATGGAGATTGTTCAACAGCGGCTCGACGGAGTGCGATAGCGTGGTACTCTCGACCATCGACGAATGCTGGCGGTGGGCCACCTGAGAGGTGGCCCGGGGCGAGCAAGGCTCGCCTGCGCCGGCAAGAGTGCCGACGCGGCAGCGTCGAAAGCCCGTCGTAATCCATTGAAAACACGTTCGCCGGATCCGCCAGGGCTTTCATGGAGTTCGGTGGGCCGTGCCGTAGGCCCATGGAGACAGGCACGAGTGCCTGCGCCACTGCCGGGATTGGCTACCCTACTTCTGTAACAGAGTAGTGCTAGCATCGCGATCATGGAGCATGCTGAGCATTCAGACGTGGCGATTTCAGTAGTGGGTATCTGCGGAAGCCTGCGCCGGGGGAGCTACACTCGCATGGCGGTCAACGCAGCAATGCGGGGAGCGGCGGAAGTTGGCGCGCGCACGCTACTGGTGGACCTGGTCGAATACGGCCTCGGATTCGCCGGCCGCGAGGGCGAAACCGAGCCGGAGGGCGTCCTTACGCTGCGCCGCCACGTGAAAGAGGCGGATGGCATCATCCTGGGCACTCCCGAATACCACGGCAGCTTCAGCGGCGTCCTGAAGAACGCGCTCGACCTGATGGGCTTCAGCGAGTTCGAAGGCAAGATGGTGGGGCTGGTGGGCGTCTCGGGCGGCAAGATGGGCGCCTTCGACGCCATGAACAGCCTGCGCAACGTCGGGCGGGCGCTGCACGCTTGGGTGGTGCCTGAGCAGGCTTCCGTGCCGGAGGCGTGGAATGCTTTTGACGACTCCGGACACGTGACAGACAAGGAATTGGAAGAGCGTCTGCTCACTGTCGGCCGGCAGGTGGCGCGTTTTGCCCGGCTGCACAAATGCGCGGCGGACACGGAGTTTCTGAAGCGCTGGGAATCGGCTCCTGTGAATCCGGGCGGTGAGTGACCGCGGTCGGCGCTTGTTCCTGCAATCCGATCAGCTCCGTCACCGGCAGCGGCACGACTTCGCCCGCCACCTCGCCGATCACTTCGGCGGTGTGCGCGAACGCCACCGGATCTCCAGTCACGAAATGCACGATGCGTCCCACGGCGCTCGCGGCAGGCGCCGGGTCCATGCTGCCGTTGACCGCCTGGGCCAAAGCTTCGGCGCTATCCACCAACGTCACGCTATCGCCCACAACCCGCTGAATGGCGTCGTGTAGCAGCGGATAGTGTGTGCAACCCAGGATCAGTGTGTCGATTTCGACGCGCCCATCCAGATAATGATGCAGCAGCAGCTCGGATTCCGGCGAGTTGGCCAGCCCCTCTTCCACGACATGGACCAGCATGGGGCAGGCGCGCGCCCAAACCGCCAATCCGCGCTGTTCCAGCCGACGCTGGTAAGCGCCGCTGCCGATGGTGCCCTTGGTCCCGATCACGCCGACCCTGCCGCTGCGCGTCATGCGGGCGGCCGCCTCCACGCCTGGCTCGATCACGCCCCAGATGGGAATCGAGAAGTGCTGGGCCAACTCCGGCAGGGCCGCTGCGGACGCGGTATTGCACGCGATCACGACACCTTCGACTTCCGCTTGGAGCAGAAATTCCGTAATCCCGTAGGCGAATTCCGCCACCATAGCGGCGGGCTTCCGCCCATAGGGGACGCGCGCGGTATCGCCGAGGTAGATGAAGTCGCGATGCGGCAGTTTGCGGCGCAGCGCTTTGAGCACCGTCAAGCCTCCCACCCCTGAATCGAAAATCCCGATCGGCCGATTCAGCCCGTAGCGCAATGCTTTTCTGTCCATGTGACTGGCTGCTCTCCAGAGATTACTGTTGCACGTTGGGAACCGCGAGGGTTATCCTTCTTTCATTCTATGAGAATCCTGATTCTGGCTTTGGTTCCATCGCTCCTGGCGCTAGCGCAGGAGCCCACCCGTTTGGAAAACCTGCGCGGCAAGACGGTTATGCTCTTCACACCGCACCCGGACGACGATACGTTCTGCTGCGCGGGAACGCTCTTCAAGCTGGCGAAGAGCGGGAACAAGATCCACATCGTCATTTACACGAATGACGACAAGGGATCGTACGACCCGGACATGACCAGCGAGCGTCTGGCGAGCATACGCATGCACGAGGAGGAGGAAGCCTGCCGCATTATTGGAATTTCCAAGGAGAGCATCCTCTGGTTGCAGTATCACGACGGGATGCTGGAATACGCCAACCCGCGAGACCTGGTGGAGCAAGTGACGGGCCTGATCCGCAAGTATCGTCCCGATGTGGTGCTCAGCGTGGACCCCGGTTCCGATTACGTGCGCTGGCACAAGACCGACCACCGCATGGCGGCCAACAACACCATTGATGCGATCCGCGCGGCCGAATGGCATCTGTACTTCCCCAATCAACGGCTGCACGACGGTCTGGAACCTTGGCACGTGCCTGACGAATATTATTACTATGCCGGCAAGGATGCCAATTACTTCGTCAACATCGACGACGTGGCCGAGATCAAATTGAACGCGGCGGTGGCGCATGTGAGCCAGTTTTCGCCGTCGATCGAGCATTACCGTCCCGATTGGGATGCGGCTGCGCTGGGACAATTGAAAGCGCAGCTCCGCATGATGGGCAAGAAAGACGGGCATTACGTGGAGGCGTTCCGCAAAGCCACGGGCTTCAACGAGGAGTAGGTGGGGCTCCGAAAGGTTGGCAGGCGAAAGCGCCTGCCCCACCTCGCTACAAAGCTACGGGCTTCAACGAGGAGTAGGTGGGCTCCGAAAGGTTGGCAGGCGAAAGCGCCTGCCCCACTTCGCTACAAAGCTACGGGCTTCAACGAGAAGTAGGTGGGGCTCCTCGCTACTCCTGGCGCAGGGCCTGCATGGGATCGACGCGGGCGGCCCGGCGCGATGGAATCCAGGCCGCCAGCATGGCAATCGCCAACAACACAGCCACGGCAGCCGCCCACGTCCACGGATCTTTGCCTGAAACGTGGAACAACATAGCGCGCAGCAGCCGCACGGCGAACATGGATCCGATGGTGCCCGCGACGGCGCCCGCGGCTGTCCAGCGTGCGGCGTGTCCCAGGACGAGTCGGGCGATCACGGCGGGTGTAGCGCCCAGGGCCATGCGCACGCCGATTTCCTGCGTGCGCTGCGCGACCAGGAACGACATTACGCCGTAGAGCCCGATGGCCGCCAGCAACAGCCCCATCCCGGCGAACAAGCCCAACAGCAACGCATTGAAGCGCGGCCGCTCGGCAAGCTTGCCGACCCGCTGGTCGAGGGTCTCGATGTTCACGGGTAATGTGGGATCGAGCGCCGCGACTTCCGTCCGCACCCATCGGGCCATCGCTCCGGGATCGACCGCGCCGCGCAGAATCGCAGTCGCCCAGCGCGTGGCGTTATCCGGCGAGTGCTTGCGCACAACGTAGAATTCGGGATCGTCCCGCTCCGCCAGGCTGGTGTTCTTCACATTCCCCGCAACTCCCACAATGGTCAACCAAGGCCCCGACCGGCCTGGCTGAATCTGCTTTCCCAAAGCATCTTCGCCAGGGAACATGCGCCGCGCCAGCGTGTCGCTGATCACTACGACGTTGCGCTGCGGGTCGCGATCGTCCTCCTCGAAACCACGCCCGCGCAAGATCGGCACGCCCAGCGCCGCAAAGTAGCCGGGCGTCACCGAACGCCAGGTTACCATGCCGCCTGTGCCTTCCGCGGCACGCGGGCGGCCCGCGACGTCGATCACGGAATAAATCGTGGATCGGGCCGGCCCGATCGGCGGAACCGAGTCGCTGAGCGCCAATGCAGTCACTCCGGGGAGCCGGCTTAACCGCGTCTCCAGCTCTTCGAAGAAGGCCAGTTGCCGGACCGGTTCGGAATAGGACTTCTGCCCGAGCGTAATCGCAGCCGTGAGCACGCTATCCGTCCGCATGCCCAATGGTTGGTTCTGCAGATTCCACAAGCTGCGCAACAGCAGGCTCGCGCCGGTGAGCAGGACCAGCGATGCACAAATCTGCGCGGCCACCAGGGCGTGCCGGAACAGATCGTGCCGGGTCCCAAGCGAGCGCCATCCGGCGAGTGCTTCGGCGCGCGGCTGTGCCAGAGCGGGCGCCAGTCCGAACAAAACGCCGGAAACCAGCGATACCGCCAGCGTGAACAGCAGCACGCGCGGATCCACGCTGGCCTGCTGCAGGCGCGGAATGCCTTCCGGCGCGATGGCCACGAAGACGTGCAGCAATATCGCCGCCAAAGCGCATCCGGCCGCGCCACCCGTAGCGGCCACCAGCAGGCTTTCGGTGAATGCCTGCCGCATCAGGCGGGCGCGGCTGGCGCCCAGCGCCGCACGCACCGCGAGTTCGCGTTGCCGCGTGACCGCCCGCGCCAGCAGCAGGTTGGCTACGTTGGCGCACGCGATCAGCAACACCGCCAGCACCGCGGCGAGCAAAATCCACGATGCCAGCGTGGCATCCTGCACCTGGCGGTCGCGGAGTAATCGCACGCGCAGCTTGACCTCCTTGCGAAACTGCGACGGTACGAATTGCATGGACTCTTCGAAGAGCGGTTGGAGCGCGGCCGCAGCCTGCGTCACGGTCACTCCCGGTTTCAGGCGCGCGATCGAGCGCAGCACGCGACCCGTGTTCGGCCTGCGCTGCGCCGCCTCATCCAGCGCCTGCGGCACCAGCACATCGGCATGCTCGAGCGAGGGTAACTCGAATTCGGGCGGAAGCACACCCACGATGGTCGCGGATTGTCCATCCAGCGGCACGGTCTTTCCCACTGCCTGGCGATCGCCACCGAAGCGGCTCCTCCACAGGCCATAAGAGAGGATCGCGACGCGCGACGCATGCGGCCGGTCCTCCTCGTGCGTAAAGTTGCGTCCCAACATCGGCTGGATGCCGAGCGTCGGCAGCAGGCTGGCCTCCACCTGCGCGCAAGTCAGGCGCACTGGATTCGTGTCGCTCAAGTCGCAGTCGTTGACGCCGGTCCACGACGCGATCGATGTAAACGGCTGCTGCTGCGCGCGCCATTCCACGTAATCCGATCCCAGCATGAACTCCTGCGGTATGATCGGCGCCATTAGGCCCACTGAGACCAGGCGGCCGGCCTCAGGGTATGGAAGGCTGCGAAACAGGATGCGATCTACCACGCTGAAAACCGCGGTGCCGGCGCCGGTCCCGAGAGCTACGGCGAAAATGGCCGCAAGAGTGAATGCCGGAGATCGCCGCAGACCACGCGCGGCGTAGCGCAGGTCCCGGGCAAGGATCTCCCAGTGCTGAGTGACAGTCATGAGGGCTTAGAAACCGTCGCGGCGCAGAAGTTCCCGAGGCGCACGCTTCGGCGAGGGGCGCCCTTTGGGCCGGGCAAACATCAGTTCGCCGCAACCGCGCCGAGCTTTGGACCCGATCCAGGAGTGGGAGGCTATACACTCGCCGGAAAATACGCCGCGCGGGAAAGGAAAGCTGCGTATGTATTAGGACGTGGTTGAAGCGAAGCCGGATTCCGATCACCTGGTCTGAAGTAAGGCGCAGCGTTCCGTGCTCAGGCGACCGAATCAGCCGCTTGATCACTCAACAAAAACCCCGCTCCATGCGAGTGATACCATCTACCCTATGAACCGCCTCGTTTGCGCCTTATCATTGCTCGCCTCCGCCGTATGCCTGGCTCAGAGCAATTCACCCTTGCTCCTGCAAAAGCCGGCGCTCAGCCGCACGCAGATCGTCTTCGTCTACGCCGGCGACCTGTGGACGGTGCCGCGCGCGGGTGGCGAAGCCAAGCGCCTCACCGCCGGCGCGGGCATCAAAACCAATCCGTCCTTCTCGCCCGATGGATCGCAAATCGCCTTCAACGGCGAGTATGACGGCAACGTGGATGTGTTCGTCATACCGACCGAAGGCGGCGTCCCCAAACGGCTCACCTGGCATCCCGCGCCGGATCTCGCGCTGGGCTGGACGCCGGATGGCAAGCGCCTCTTGTTCAGCTCGACGCGCACCAGCTTTTCCCGCTTCCGCGAGCTGTTCACCGTGGGACTCGATGGCGGCATGGCGGAGAAGATCGATCTGCCTATGGGCTACGAAGCCGCCTATTCACCCGACGGCGCACAACTTGCCTATGTGCCGATCGGCCGCGCGTTCACTTCCTGGAAACGCTATCGCGGAGGCCAGGCCACGCCGATCTGGATCGCCACGCTGGCCACCGGCCATATCGAAAAGATTCCCCGTGATGGTTCCAACGATTACAACCCCATGTGGTCGGGCGAGAAAGTCTACTTCCTCTCCGACCGCGACGGCCCGGTCACGCTCTACAGTTACGACGTCCGTTCTAAGCAGGTGAAGCGCCTGCTCGATAACAATGGCTACGATCTGAAATCCGCATCCGTGGGCCCGGGCGCCATCGTGTGCGAACAGTTTGGCGCCCTGCGGCTCTACGACCTCAAATCCGGCAAAACGACTGACGTCAGCGTGCACATCACTGGCGATATGGCGGAAGTGCGGGAGCATTTCGTCAACGTGGGCAAGCAACTTCACAACGCGCATATCTCGCCG
>JBEKUO010000220.1:0-10380 GCA_049514955.1 Bryobacteraceae bacterium
GACTATCAGAAGACCGTCGAGCACCTCGGAAACATTCTCTCCACTCAAAACGACTTCGTGGCGCGCGCCCAGCCGTGGATGCTGGTTTTTACCTCGGGTATGGCCCACGGCTACATGGATCTGGCCGACGCCTTCGACGCCGGGTCTCACGCTACCCACGCGCAGGTCGCGGCGTTCCACCGCCAGGTGAACACCTACCGCGGCAACGCCAACACCCTGGCGCTGCAGTTTGCCGATAACTTTGCCAAATTCCAGGGCAAGGACGAATATGTGACGCTGGCTTTCCCGTACCCCACCGGGAGCCCCACCGAAGTTCTGCTTCTGACCAAGGTTTCGAGCGGCGCCTTGCTGCCCGACGCTGAAATCGATACCGCCCAGAAGCGCGCCATCGAACGTGCCGTGTTGCTGGAAACCTGCCGCGCCGCCGGCGCTAAAGACGATCCAGCCAAGGCCCTGGATATGCTCAAGACCGGCGACGCCAAGGTGCCCCGCGCCACCTTCATCCAGGCCATGGCTGCCGCGCTGTTTGAAAAGTCCCAGCTCTACACCCGCAACAAGATGGATGATCCCGACAAGATGAAGATCTTCTGCACCCGCGCGCAGGAGGCCCTGAAGCAGGTGCCCGCATCCAAAGAAAGCGAAGACCTGGACAAGAAAATCCAGGCGGCCCTGAAGAAGTCGAAGGCGTAAGACAGCCGCTCAAGGCTTCGCGAACTTGATCACCGACTCGGCGCCGAAGCGTTTATAGCCGCTGTAGCGGATAGTCATGCGGACTCTCTGGAAGCCGTTGCGGAAGGGTAGCGTATCGTCGGCGTAGGTGTATACCGGAAAGCGGTGCTGCCCGTCGATCGCCTCGCGGAGCGTCGTGAAGCGCGGGAACAGGTTCTCCGACTTCATGCTGCGGATCTGCGGCACGGCCTGCCCCTCCAGCCGCACGATGGAGTAGTCTTTCTTGTCCACCCACAGGAGTCCGTCGAAGAGCCGCTGTCCCTGCAGGATCTGCCGCGGGCGCACTTGCAGCACCCAGCAATCCACGCCATCCACCTTTTCATCGCCGCGGAACTTCGTCTCGTAATTCCAAAGCTGGTCTTCGGTCATGACGAACGGCTGCAAATTGCGCATGTCCTGGAAGTCTTCGTCGGTCATCTTGATCCGCGTCAGGGTCATGAGCGGCTTGCCGACCATTTGCTCGGTGCGCTCGTGCTCGGGCGAGAAGATGACGTCGCGCACCTCGCGATACTCGCCGGTGGCCGCGCCGTGCGAATCCAGCTCCGCGAACACCACGGTTTGCCGGAAAGTGTACTCGTTGCGGGCGGCCTGTGTTTCGCTTTCGCGATGCGCCACCTGGCGCGCCAGGCCGGGCGGTTCTTCCTGCGCGGACGCGGCGGCTGCCCAACACCCCAATGCTAGAATGAGGCGGATGAACCAATCGCTCGGCGGCTTCCGGGCGGCTCTGCTGGGCGGCTGGGTTGCGCTGAGCGCCGCGGGCGTGCTGTACGCTCGGTTGAAAGGCATTCCTGCGTGGGCGGCGGTTCCCATTCTGGCCGCGTTCCTGGCGGAATATCCATTCTATCTCGTCCCCGGTTTCGCCGCCGTGCGCGAGCGCTGGCAGCGGGGCCTGCCGTTTTTCCTGGTCGTTTCTTTCGTGGCGCCATACGCGATCTACGCCGCGAATACCGGCCAGTTCCGCTGGTCGTCCATGATGCAACTGGCGGCGTTGGGCACTGTATTCAGCCTATGGTACAGCGTCCTGCCGCGGGCGCCGCTCTCCGACGGCGCGTTCCTAGTTTTGGCGGCGGCCGTGGTCCTGCGCGGATATCTCGACCCGATCTACACTTCGCCGGTGGCGGGACTGCATATCGAGATACTCGGCCACCTGGCGTTGACGCGCCTTTGCGCCATGGTGATGTTGGTGGAGCGCCGCGTCCCCGGCACAGGCTACGGCTTCTTGCCCAGTGGGAACGACTGGAAGATCGGACTGCGGCATTTCCTCTACTTTCTGATCGTAGGGATTCCGCTGGCTTGGGCGACGCGGCTGGTGCACCTGGGTCCCATCATGCCGCTCTGGAAAATCGCAGCGACCTTTTTAGGGATGCTCTGGGTGCTGGCGCTAGCGGAAGAGTTCTTCTTTCGCGGCTTGCTGCAGCAATGGATGGTCGAGTGGACCGGCAGCCCCGCGATCGGACTGGCGGGTACGGCGACGCTGTTCGGTCTCGCGCATCTCGGTTTCCGCGGCTTTCCGAACTGGAGATTCGCGCTCGCCGCGGCAGTGGCCGGCTGGTTCTACGGCCGGGCGTACCAGGAAGCCAAAAGCATCCGTGCGGCCATGGTGACGCATGCGCTGGTGGTCACGTTGTGGCGCGCGCTCGCTGCGTGAGGTACTCCCTGGCAGATAGGCAAGGTGGGTGGGGCAGGCGCTTTCGCCTGCCAACCGCGGCTGACGCCGACTTCTTCCATGTGCTGCTAAGCTAACGTAAACGGGTGTATATTCATTACTAATCGGAGGTAAGTTTGCCATGAGAGTCTCTACGTGTATAGCGCCCATACTTCAGATGAGTCTCCTGTTGGCAGGTTCGCTCCAGGCACAGAATTCAGTAACGCTGTCCGTGAGCTCGCACATGGATATCTACCGCGCCGGCGGATACGACGATGGCAGCGACGGGATCGCTCCGGTGGCATACAGCTTCCCCGCCCGCGCCAAGCAGACTTTGACGTTTCCGAGTGTCAGCGGGGCGTGGACGTGCTCCGACGGCGTTCCGGAATACGGCGCCGATGGTACAACCACGGGCCCCTGCTTTCAGGTGGGAGGGCAAAGCTTCAAAAATCCCATAGGCCCGTTCTCCGGTTACAGTGTCACCGACGTTGTGGGCGCCATGGCGGGCGTATTTTTGGAGGACGCGTTACCGCCCTCGGCGCCGCCTCCTTTGCGGTTTTACGTCAACGACAGCTCGCAGGGGGGCATCCAGACCGACTTCAAGATCTTAAGTCCGCGCATCGGGCAGGTATTCTTCATTGGCGACGGATTGACCGGCACAGGCGCCGGCAACGCGCAAGTATTTCAAGTCCCTCCCACGGCCACCCGCCTTTACCTCGGCTACGTAGACAATTGTGGGAGTGGAATCGGCGCAGTCCCTGGGTGCTATTCCGACAATGCAGGATCGCTCAGCGCCGTCTTGGAACTGCAAGAGTACGAGTTGAACTGGGTAGAGCCACAGGAACCTGTATCTCCCCCGGGCCGGTGCTGTATGGGTATGGCTTACGATCGCGCTGCGCGCTCGACCGTGATGTTTGGTGGCAACACGAATCCCACAGTTCTTGGCGACACCTGGACCTGGACCTTGCGGCAAGGGTGGTCGCAGCTATCTCCGGCTACCTCTCCATCCGCACGGGTGGGCCCTGCCATGGCTTACGATGAGACAGCGGGCAACATACTGCTTTTTGGCGGAGCCGACAGTGACGGAGCGTATCTCAACGATACCTGGATTTGGGATGGCGCCACCTGGACCCAGCAGTTTCCGCCCGTATCTCCGCCCGCGCGCCAGTTCGGCGCTATCGCCTATGACTCGGCCACTGGCACGGTCGTGCTTTTTGGGGGCCTCACTACCGCTTTCAATCCTATAGGCGACACCTGGACGTGGGATGGGCTGTCGAAGACTTGGACCCAGCAGTTCCTGGCATCCAGCCCCTCCGCACGGCGAACGATGATGGCGTCCGACAATTCTGCCAGGAGAGTGGTCCTGTTTGGCGGGGACAACGGCAAAAATGGATATTACAACGACACCTGGACCTGGGATGGCACGCGGTGGATCCAGAAGTTTCCGGCATCCGCCCCGTCCGCACGAGGAATGTCTTCCATGGCCTATGATCGGATTCTCGGCTCGGTCGTGCTATTCGGCGGAACTAATGGACCAGGCGGGCAGTTCAACGATACGTGGGAGTGGAACGGTACTAGCTGGGCGCAGCTCCATCCGGCCAAGGCACCTGCTGGCCGGTGGGTTGCGGGCATGGATTATGACTCCGACGCCGGGGGTTTAGTGCTCTTCGCGGGATATGGCACCCACACGCTCGACGACACTTGGCTGTTCGGTTGGATTCCGGTCGGGCCCTAGCAGAAGACTCGCAGCTTTGAGGGTCCTGCTCCGTCCCACGCCCAAGCCGCCGGCACGTCGAGACGGAAAACCTCACTACCAAAATTCGTCACGACAGGCCATGCTAGGGTGGTCCCATGGTGCGACGGCGAGACGCGCTGCTTCTGGCGGCTTATGCGGCGCTCTTGATAAGTCTGGCCCAGCTTCGGCCTTTCTGGCTCGACGAAGCTCTGCAACTGATCGGATCCACAAGACCGGATATCCGTGGAGTCGTCCAGTGGGTGGTACGCAATCCCGGCGCCGTACCGCTCGGCTATTTAACGCAGCACTTGTTCATAGCCACTTTCGGCTTGACACGCTTGTCGGCGCGTGCCGGACCGGCAATCTTCAGCATGTTTTCGCTCATAGCGGTCGCCGGGTTCGCGCGCGAAATGAAGTCGTCTGCCACGTCTATTCTGCTAATCGCATTCCTAGTGCTGCCAATGCAGCTTCGCTATGCGGTGGAGGGACGTGGATATTCGGAGGCACTGTTCTTTGCGATCGCCGCGCTCTGGTGCCTTTGGCGCTATGCGGCGGCGCCTTCGAACTGGATTGCCGTACTCTATGCCGTGCTGGTGGCAGCGGGCCTCTATACACAGCCGCTCAGCGCATCGGTGCAGTTCGGCGCGCTCTTGGTGCTGGCACTCGACCGGCAATATAAGATTGTACGGACAGGATGCATCGCGCTGGGGATTGCCTGCCTCGCGTTTGTTCCCTGGTACATTTACGCCGCGAGCGCCTGGCGCCACGAAATCATAGCGGGCGAGTATAGCTTCACCCTGACACCGAGACTCTTACTCGTGCTGCTGCGGGAGGTTTCGGGTGACGGCTATGTGGCCTCCCTCTCGCTCCTGGCGGCGGCGGCGCTCGGCTGGCGGCATACGGATTCGCGATTGAGACGCTTCCTCCTCGGCTCCGCGATCTCTTGCGTGGTCTGTACGATCGCGGCGGATGCAGCCTTCGGCTACTTCTTCGCCTCGCGGCAGGTGCTATTTGTGCTGCCAGCGCTCGTCCTACTCGCGACTTACGGGCTCGGAAGTCTGCGGCAGCGGCCGTGGCAGTCGGCCTTGGTCGTCATTCTGGTGGTTGCATCGCTCGCCAAGAACGTCAGTTATTTCCGAAGCCCTGGCGAGGATTGGCCGGGTGCCGCGCGGGCTCTGCGTAGCGCTACGAGCAGCGGAACGTGCGCGATCGTTCCTAGCCCGGAATATGAGGAGTTATACCGTGTCTTCGATCCCGGACTGAGCGGGAGTTTCTGCACGGAGAGCGACGCAGCCGGTCCCGTCGTGGTCGTGGCTAGTCATTATTCGCTGCGTACCAGCTTGGCACGGATAACTCGCGTCCTGGCGGAAAGAGGCTTTCGGGCAAACGGGGAAACTCAAGCTGCGGGCTTGCGCCTGACTTTCTTTCTGCCGGGAAGCTAGCAACCGGTCGTGGCGCACGCTTCAGCGTGCCGCGGCGAACTTCAGTTCGCCGCCTGGCGTTTCTACATTTTCCCAAAGTGCCTTGGTGGCACGGTTGTACAAGAAGGTGGGGCAGGCGCTTTCGCCTGCCAACAGCTACCTTCAATTCGCCGCATCGTGATTGTCAGTAATTGCGTCGGGACACCGCCGTCATCTCCCGCGATGGTTCCCCGAGGCGGCGAGCCGGGACTCCAACTATGGAGTGGAAGCCGATGCCACTCGTCGGCTCGGGAGCGATAGAGAATAGAGCTCTGCACGCCTCCGTCAGAAAGCGCAGAAGTGATGCGAGCCACCAGCCGAAGCCGAGAATCTCCGCATGCGGTCCGATATCATGATCGCCCTCAGCGGCTATATCCAGGACCGTAAGCTCAGCCAAGCCAGCGCCGCCAAAATCATGGGCGTTTCGCAGCCCCGGATTCCAGACCTGATGCGCGGGAAGATCGGATCGCTCACTTTGGATACGCTCGTCAACATGCTGGCATCCGGGCCTCAAGGCAGGCCTGCATATCAGGCCTCGCCGAAAGGCGAGAAGGTCGCCTGATCCCGGCGCTCGAAGGCCGCAGCCTTTCAGCCCCCAAAAGGCTGCTCCAGCGATGGGCTCTGCGGCGTGAGTAGTTCCGCGCCGGTCTCCGTGATGTGCATGTCGTCTTCCAGCCGCACCCCGAACTCCCCCCGGAGGTAGATACCGGGCTCGTCGCTGAACGTCATGTTCGCCGCCAGCGGGAACCGGTCGCCTCGCACCAGGTAAGGCCACTCGTGGCCGTCCATCCCCAAACCGTGGCCGACCCGGTGGGTGAAGTATTTGTAGCCGGGACCATAGCCGGCATCCACGATGACCTTGCGGGCGGCGGCATCCACGGCCTCGCACGGCAATCCCGGACGCGCAGCCGCGAGCGCGGCGCTTTGCGCCCTGTGAACGATTTCGAAAACCTGCTTCATCTTATCTGTGGGTTTGCCCACCACGAAGGTGCGGCTGATGTCGGATTGGTAACCTTCCACCGTGCAACCGTCATCGATCAGCACGATGGAGCCCTCCCGTATGGTTTGCGGCTGCCGGGAGCCGTGCGGCAGCGCGGAATATTCGCCGGTTTGCACGCTGGCAAAACCAGGGAAGCCGAGAGCCTGGTAGGCGGTTCCAATCAACCCGCTGAAGTCGCGATTGGTCATGCCTTCACGTATGGATTTCCAAGCGGCTTTGTAGGCTTCCAAGGTCACGCTGGATGCCAGGCGGAGCAGCGCCATCTCGGCCGCGCTCTTGATCATGCGGCACCCGGCGGTGATCGGCGTGGCGCTGGCCGCGGTCACCGTGGGAGCTGCCTTTGCGATGCCGTCGGCGAAGACGAAAGGCGCAGTCTCCTCGATTCCGAGCTTGCCGGTGAGCAGGCCGCGTTCCTTGAGGCAGGCCGCCAGCAGATCGTATGGGCTGTCGTCTTCCTGCCAGGTGAAGACCTGGGCATGCGGCGCGGGGCCGTCGGCGATCTGCTCGCGGGCGCGGTCCTCTTCGAAGCCGGGACAGATAAAGAGAGGCTCACCGCGCGCGGGAATCACCATCATGAACAGCCGCTCGCTGTTGCCCCAACGCACACCGCTGAAATAATTCAGCGAAGTGCCGCCGGCCAGGCAGATGGCATTGATCCGGTTTTCCGCCATCAACTGCTGGGCGCGCTCGATGCGTGCCCGGCGCTCGGCGGCGGCGATAGGCTGAGCTTCCGCGCGCCGGCTTTTGAGTTGCGTGATCGGAGAATCTGGCGGCAGGGCAGACAAGGCAACCGGCGCCAAGCCCGCGGAGAGAAGGAAACGACGGCGTGTGGCCATCTCTGTAGTTTAGCCGGAATGCTGTTCGCCAACCTATCAACGAGGAATTGAGCTATCGCCTGCCCGTCGGAACAGAACGATTCGTTCAAGAGTTGTCTACCCGAAGCGGACTTCCGGACCCCTCGACTTCCGCGCATCAACGGGTCCAGCGTCACCAGCCTGTCGCGTCAACCCGTCGTAGTCGCAGTGTGGCGGTGCCGGCAGAAGCGTCGGATTTCCTTCCGCATTGCGCGCTACCGGCGCGGGACATTACGCTCACTCCTAAGCCGCGTATTCTCTAAACTTCGGATCGCACCGGTCAACTCCTCGCGTATAATCTTCGATTTATAAAGTTCAAAGTCGTCCCGTCCTCGGTGACAATCTCTGAAAAGAAATCTTAGCCCGATATTCCAATCACCTACAGACTTCCTAATCCCAGAGCGCCGGAAAGCGGCTACATCCGTGCTAGTGTGAGTGCGGAGGTGGGGCAGGCGCTTTCGCCTGCCAACCCGTTTGACGGGCGATTTGCCAAAGCTCGCGCCCCAAGGCGCCACCAAGGGAATTGCCGCAGTCCATGCAACGAGATGTAACACCTTGCAACACTGCCTGCCAGACTCCGCCGAGGGCTAAGCCCCGCCAATGCAAGGAGATAATACAAAAATGTAACGACCCTCGAAAAAAAACATTTGCAGCTAATGCGCACACTTCAACGCACTGTCGGTATCACGGAAGCAAATAAGGGAGATCGATCTCACACGCCCTCTTTTCGAAGTTCAACCGGCAATCTGCACCTTCCCTGTGGGGCAGGCGCTTTCGCCTGCCAACCCGTAAGCGCCGGCCACGGGAGCTTAGCCAGCGCTCGGAACCACCCGCTTGCGGAGCCGGCAGCCCATTGAAGTACATCGCCGATTCAAAAGTTCCGCGATACGCCCGTCACGGAAGCGTGGCAAGTGCGATCACAACGACTTGGCTGTGCAGTCGCCTCGCGTCTCCACTTCAGACAGCCGGAGCGGTGTTGCCGCAAATGGATACCGGCAGATGCGGAGACTCGACTTCCAAGTGGAGCCTGCTGAAGCGAGCCGGTTCCCTGGCATGGTAATTGGTATGGTAATTGGCATGGCGGCCCAAAAGATCACAGTGACCTTGGACGCCGATCAGGTTAAGGAAATTCGCGCTCTGATTGCAGCAGGGCAGGCGGCAAACGTTTCTGCCTTCGTGCAGCACGCCGTGGGTGTCGCTCTGCACGATGCGGCAGGATGGAAAGAGATGCTGGAGGACGCACTGCAGCGAACGGGTGGCCCCTTAACCAAGAACGAACGCGCATGGGCTGACGCATTTCTCTCTCCGCGGGAGCGGAAGAGGGGCCAAAAGAAAGGCAAGGCTGCGTGAGCGGCGTCACCTTCGACGCTGGTGGTCTGATTGCCTTGGACCGGAACGATCGGCGGGTGCTTGCATTAGTCGCGCGCGCGGCAGAACGTGGGATGCGGATCACGATCCCAGCGACGGCGCTGGCACAGGCCATGCGCAGCCCCGCCCGGCAGCCGCGTCTCTCGCGGCTCATTCGACAAGCCGGTACGGACCTCATTGCGCTCAACGGACCGGATGCCACGGCTGTCGGCCTGCTATTAGCGCGAACCGCGACGGCCGACGTCGTCGATGCCCACGTGGCTGTTTGTGCGCGCAGGGCTGGAGAGGCCGTCGTCACCAGCGACGCAGCCGATCTCAGGCGAATCGCTCCCGACCTAAAGTTGCTAGTCGTATAGCACGCGACTAAATCGTTGCCGGGGTCTAGTGTAGTGTCCCCTCTAACTCTTGACAATCGACGCTTCGGAGCCGCGCGCGTTAGCAAGCGGTCGTGGCGCACGCTTCAGCGTGCCGCGGCGAACTTCAGTTGGCCGCACATCTTTTAAACCGGCCAAATTGCCTTACCCCCGCTGAAATCTCCAGACACGGCGGAAGTGTCAAGACGCCCCCTGGCGACCCGTTGGCGAAACGCGGCTCAATTATTCCACAATGGCGCTATGCGCAAGCCGATTCCAGTCCTGCTCCTGACCGTGGCGGCACTACAAGCCGCCACCCCCGAGCCAGCCCTCTACAAATTGAAAGCTACGCCGAAAACCGTCGCGTGGGGCTACTATGCAGCCAATACCCCGCCGGCGCTGCGCATACGCTCGGGCGATTCCGTCGAGGTCGAAACACTGATCACCAACAGCCCGGCGCGCCTCGAAGCGGCCGGTGTGCCCCCCGCGGAAATCGAACCAGCGCTGCGCGAAATCTTCCGGGAAGTCACCGACAAAGGGCCGGGCGGACACATCCTCACCGGACCCATCTACGTGGAAGGGGCGGAGCCGGGCGACACACTGGAGGTACGGATTCAATCCATACAGCTTGCAATCCCCTACGCATATAACACCTTCCGTCCCGGCGCCGGGTTCCTGCCGGACGAGTTTCCGTACGCCCGCACCAAAATCATCCCGCTCGACCGGGAGAAGATGATCGCTCGTTTCTCCGGCAAGATCGAGATCCCGCTGAAACCGTTTTTCGGCAGCATGGGGGTCGCGCCGCCGGAGGCCTTGGGCCGCATTAGCAGCGTGCCGCCCTGGTTTCACGCCGGCAATATCGACAATAAGGAGTTCGTGGCGGGCACTACGCTTTTCATCCCCGTGCATGCCCGTGGCGCGTTGTTCCAAGTGGGCGATGGTCACGCCGGCCAAGGTAACGGCGAAGTGGATATTACCGCGCTCGAAACGTCCCTTACCGGCGTATTCCAGTTCGTCATGCGCAAAGACCTGCATCTGCGCTGGCCGCGGGGTGAGACGCCCACACACTACCTCACCATGGGGATGCATGAAGACTTGCGCGAGGCAGCCAAGATCGCCGTCGAGGAGATGATCGATTTCCTGGTAACCGAAAAGCACCTGACGCGGGAGGATGCTTATATGCTCACCAGCGTCGCGGCCGATCTCAGCATCACGCAGCTCGTCGACGGGAACAAG
>JBEKUO010000221.1:0-10377 GCA_049514955.1 Bryobacteraceae bacterium
GGCCGGATAGGTCGCGGGGTAGTAGCTGAGGATCTGCACTGTCGCCAGATCTCTGAAGAAACGCGGCGCGGAGTCGCGAAGATCCATGTTGAGGTTGTCGCGGACCACGTGCAGGATTTCCATCAGGGCGTAAACGTCGTAGCGCGCCACGGGCAGGCGGCCCTCGCTCAGACCGGGCGCGATTTGACTCTCCCACCAATCATGGAACTGGGCGAATTCGTGTTCCGGGACCTCGGGCAAGTGTCCGGCCAGGGCCACCGCCGCCAGCAGACGTGAACGAACGGCGGCCATGGACGAATCGCGACGCGTCTGCTGGATACCCCGTGCGAGCTTCGCTGCCAGGTTCTTGGACTGCGCCTCGTTAAGTATGTCCTGACACCAATCGAAGACCAGCGCAAGCTGGCGGAGATCGGCGCCGGGTCCCAACGCCCAGGTGACGGCGTGTTGCCCCGCGGCGGAGTCGCCGGATACCTGGTAGTACAAGGCCTCCGCAAACCCCGGTTCGGGCATGGGCGCTTTGCCGGCCATCAGAAGATGAAACTGGTTCCAGCGCAGGGACTCGCGCTCGCGCTCGCGGCGCAGCAGCTTGAGCCGCCGGGCGGTCAGCAGAAGGCGGGGGTGCACCGCGTCGACCGGCAGGCTGGCCTCCTGGCCACGCGCGCAACCCGGCAGGGACGCCACGGTCAGCGCGACGGCGGATATCCGAAGGAGCTTCATCCACCCCGATTGTGTCATAGCGACACAGTGCCCGCCCAACGGGCCACGGCGCCGGCAAATGTGCGAGCCACGACGTTGCGCAATTTCAGCAGGATAGAAACCATTGACACTTGGTTGTCCGGTTGCTACTTTCGGTGATGAATTGGCGAAGTACCTTTTAACCTGCCCTCTGCTGCAACAGGCAGGCGGAAGAGGAGTGAGCGCAACAAGACAGCGTGCTTGCGGGAGCCGGTGTTCGTAACAGTATTTGGGCTCGCTATTCTTCCCTTGTTGGTTGCATCAGAGGGGTTTTTTTTCGAATAACGGTTTTCTACGATCTCCCCGAGGGTCTGAGGTTGCGGTAGTCATCTGGCGTTCCTGGCAAGGAGCATTGGACGCGGACTTTGCCAGGGATTGCGGTAAAAACGGTAGACCAGACGATCCGCCGCCCGATCCCAGCCCAACTTGGGCGCGCCGCATCGGAGGGGGCTCTAGCCGGTCCTAAGAGCCGCCCCGATGCGGTTATTCTGGCGCGCCCGGAGCGGCAGGCGCGCGCCTGAAACCCCGCTCCACTATAATTTGAAGAGGTGCGACAGCGAATCCTCTACGGCGGCGGCATCGTCCTGCTGGCGATTTCAGTGGCGCTGGTGGTGTGGCAGGGCTCTTTCAATTTCGGGAAGTACGGACCGGCGGACCCGCAGCAGACCTTCATTTTCTGGGCGATTTCCAGCCTGATCTTTGTACTGATGGTCACGCTCGGCTTCATGCTGGTGCGCACCGTCGTCAAGCTGTACATCGAGCGCCAGAGCAACCGCGAAGGCTCGCGCATCCAGACCAAGCTGGTGTTCGGCGCCCTTGCCCTGAGTATCACGCCGGCCCTGTTTCTGGTGCTGTTCAGCTACGAGGTGCTCAACCGCAACCTGGATAAGTGGTTCAGCCAGCCGTCGGAAGCCTCGCACCAGAGCTTCGTGCAGATCTCCGGCGTGCTGCGCAACGAGCTGCGCGACGAAGCCGAGCTGCAGGCCGCGCTGCTGGCCGCGGAGCCGGAGACGCGTCTGCTCCTGGAGCAGGGCATTAAGACGCCCGGCTTTCTCCAGCGCTTCGCCAAGGAGCAGGACCTGGCCTCGGCGGCCATTCTTCCAGCCTCCGGCAACATTCCGCTGGACTCCATCGGGCAGTTTCCCATACGCCCCTCCGGCGACAACCAGACCGTGCTCTCCCGCCATATCATCGAGATCGACGGCGCCGTGAAAGGGACCGTCGAGTTGGCCGCGCGAGTGCCCATCAACTTCGTCGAGAAACAGCGGGAGATCGATAGATCCGATCGCTATTTGAAGGAGCTGGCCGGCTCCCGCCAGAACGTCCGCAGGTTCTACATGTTGTTCATGGCCATGATCACGCTCTTCGTGCTGTTCGTGGCCACCTGGATTGCGCTGTTCCTTTCCAAGCAGATCAGCGTCCCGATTTCGGCGTTGCTGCACGCCGCCGGCGAGGTGAGCAAGGGCAATCTCAAGCACCGCGTGGAGGTGCGCGCCATCGATGAGCTGGCCAGCTTGGTCCGCGGCTTCAACGAGATGACCCGGGAGCTGGAAGCCAACAGCCGCGAGTTGGACGCGCGCCGGCGATTCACGGAAGCCATTTTGGAGAGCATTCCCACGGGCGTCATTTCCATCGCCGCGGATGGCTCCATCCGGCGCGTCAATCGCGCGCTGAGCCGCATCCTTCCGAGTGGCCAGGTGGCCACGGCCACGCACCTGGAGGACCTCTTCTCGCGCGAAGACACGGCCGAGATCAAATACCTTATGAAACGCGCGCGCCGCACGGGCTTGGCGTCCCGCCAACTGGATTTACAGACCGAACGCCAGACCCTGCACATGGCGGTGACCGTCTCGGCGCTGGAGGAAAAACTGACTTCCGGCTTCGTAATCGTGCTGGAAGACACCAGCGAGCTGTTGCGCGCGCAAAAGGCGGCGGCCTGGCACGAAGTGGCGCGCCGCGTGGCGCACGAAATCAAGAACCCGCTCACGCCCATCGCGCTTTCCGCCGAGCGCATCAGCCGCCAGTTGGAGCGCCTGCACCTTCCACCGGAAAACAGCCGCATCCTCAACGAGTGCGCGGGCACCATTTCACGCTCGGTCGAATCGGTAAAGACGCTGGTGGACGAGTTTTCGCAATTCGCGCGATTCCCGGCCGCGCAGCCGGTGCGCAACGATTTGAATGAAGTCGTCGAAAGCGCACTGGCCGTGTTCCACGGCCGCCTGGACGGCATCGATATTCGGGTGCAGCTTGCCCCAGGACTTGCGCCGGTCAACATCGACAGGGACCAATTCCAGCGGGTAGTCGTCAACCTGGTGGACAATGCCGCGGAGGCCATGCAGGACTCCCTGGTGAAGCGGCTGTTCATCACCACGCATGCGGGCGCCGCGGAAACCGTGGAACTGGTGATCGCCGATACGGGTTGCGGCGTCTCGGCCGAGGAAAAGGAGAAGCTGTTCCTCCCGTATTTCTCCACTAAGGGACGCGGCACCGGCCTCGGGCTGGCCATCGTCAATCACATCCTCTCCGACCACGGCGCGCAGATAAGGGTGGAGGACAACCTGCCCAGCGGAGCGCGCTTCACCATCGAGATCCCGGCGCTGGTGGACCCCGATAATGGCGAGCCCGCGCTGCGGCCGGTAGCGGCGCGCGCATGAAGCCGGTCCGTATCCTCATTGTGGACGACGAGCCGGACATCCGGCAGTCTCTGTGTGGCGTGCTCGAGGACGAGGGCTACACGCCGCACGCCGTGGAAAGCGGCGAAGCGTGCCTGGAAGAACTGCAACGCCAGCCCTGCGACCTGGTGCTGTTGGACGTCTGGCTGCCCGAAATGGACGGCATGGAAGCCTTGACGCGCATCCAGGAGATTCCGTTTTCCGAGCGGCCCGTGGTGGTCATGATCTCCGGCCACGGCAACATCGAAACGGCGGTGAAGGCCACCAAGCTGGGCGCCTTCGATTTCCTGGAGAAGCCGCTCACCATCCAGAAGATTTCGGTGGTGGCCAAGAACGCTTTGGAGCACCGCCGCCTGCAACTCGAGAACAGCCGCCTGAAGGAAGGCACGGAATCGCGCTATAACATCATCGGCGAGAGCGTGCCCATGAAGGCGTTGCGGCACGAGCTGGCGTTGATGGCCGGCACCAACGGCCGCGTGCTGATCTACGGCGAAAGCGGCACCGGCAAGGAACTGGTGGCGCACGCGCTGCATGCCTTGAGTCCGCGCGCGCCGGAGCCCTTCGTGGAGGTGAACTGCGCGGCCATCCCCGAAGAGCTGATCGAAAGCGAGCTGTTCGGGCACGTCAAAGGCAGCTTCACCAGCGCGCACGAAACCAAGATCGGCAAATTCCAAAAGGCGAACGGCGGCACCATCTTCCTGGACGAAGTGGGCGACATGAGTCTGCGCACCCAAGCCAAGGTGCTACGCGCGCTAGACGAGCAGCGGTTCGAGCCGGTTGGCGCCGCCGACTCGGTGCAGGTGGACGTGCGCGTGGTGGCCGCCACCAACAAGAACCTGGACGAGGAGATCGAGCGCGGCAACTTTCGCGAGGATCTGTTCTATCGACTGAACGTGATCCCGTTTCACGTGCCGCCGCTGCGCGACCGGCGCGAAGACATCCCGCTGCTGGCGGATTTTTTCCTGCGCGAGTTCACCACCGCCTACGGCCGCAAGCCCAAAGAGCTGACGGCGGAGGCCTACCGGCTGCTGCAGGACTATCACTGGCCGGGCAACGTGCGCGAGCTGCGCAACCTGATCGAAAGGATCGTGATCCTGAACCCGCAAGTACGCGTGGACGCGCGGCATATCCCGCTGAACGTGACGCGCCGGCCGGCCGACCGGCCCATGGACCGTTTCGGCAGCCTGCAGGAAGTGCGCGAGGCCGTGGAGCGCGAGTACATTCTGAAGAAGCTGGAAGAGGCCAACGGCAACGTCACCCGCACGGCGGAGTTACTGGGGTTGGAACGCAGCAATCTTTACCGGAAAATGAAGACGCTGGGGATCGGGCCGAAAGAATAGTGAAGGGCTGGGAAGCCGGAAGGCTTTAGGGTCAAGCGCTGTTCAGCCAGATTGCGTTGAGTGGCCCAGATCTTGTCCGGAACTAACTCTTCACCAGTTTCGATAGGGCGCCTCGGACATCCGAGGTTTGGCGTTCGTCACGTGGTGGCTCTTCAAGAGGCTGCACACCGGCCTGACAGATTGCTCGGGATTCGGATTCGGTCCGACGACTACTTCAGTTAGAGGGAAACGGTTTATGTTATTCCGCAGCGGAACACGCCGGTACGGTATTAGTGTCGATTTGCCCTCTCGAAAGTCGAGCGGAGCTTCCCCGGTATCGGGAGGGTCTTCCATCATAGGTTGTGGGGAAATGATTCGCCATTCCCTTTTTTCGGAGAATTTCCAATGTTTAAACAGCAGCGCTAACGGGTGAAGCTCGGTCCGGCAAAACAGACCAACGTGCGCCCTTACGTCGACTCCCTGCTGGCGCAGTCCATTAAAGCCATCAAGAAGGCCCGTAACAAGAGATCTGAGTATCCCACGTTGCTTCCCCTCATTGTATTTGCAGCGCACCAATTTGAATGGACTCGGGAGAACTATCTCGTCCATCTCAAAGCCAAGGGAAAAGCTCGACGTCGGGCCTCCATAGGCGCACCACTGAGCGAGCGAATCCGGGTCCTCTGATCGGCTGGCGACATACAGATTTACGTCCTCAAAGCCCCGGTCACCTTCCAGCTTGCGCTTCATGTCCGCCAAGAGGTCGCTAGCCGGGCCGGCGTCAGATCGCTCTTCAATCTCGCGACGAAACAAGTCCTTGGCATGAGTGAACTCTTCAGTGTCATTCAGGCACTGATTGTGCGTGGCACATATTTCCCGTTTCCCGACGATGCCCAAAAGCCTCTTTGTGTTGTGTAGTGATAGAGAGGACTTTCGGGTTTGGGCATTTCTGACAGAATATCGTTTAAAATCTTTTTACCGACACGTAAGGTGGTCATATAACATCAGATTGCAGGATCAGTCGATTACATGTGGCATGTGCGGCTCGGCGACTGGCCCTGGCGTTCAGGCTCTCACAGCATTCCAGCGCCGTGCCATCTCACGCATTTCATGCTCGTATTCCGGCCAATCGTGCAGAGTTGCAGGGTCGAAGTCCGCTCCGTTGGGCCACACCAAGGTGCAGGCCACCGGATCGACCTCCACCTGATTAAACAGGCTCGCGTCCCGTAACGGGCCGTAGAGTTCGCCCGCAAGAATAGGCTGGAAGTCGATGGTCTGCGTCGTGCCATCCTCAAAGGAAACACGAAGGGTGTATGGGGCTACGACTTCGAACGACCGGACTTCGTGAATAGCGTGCGTCATAATACTTTACCGCAATGGCTCGACAGGTGCGGGTTTACGCCCTGCCTGTAGCTCTGTCCAATCGGCCGCGAGAGCGGCTTGATGCAACTCCGCTCACGCTTCCACCAACCGTCTCTGCCTCCTCGGCAGCAAACCGGCAATCAGTTCAACCGGATCGAAACTGAATACCGCCACATCCCTTTGGTAGTAGGCATGGAAATGTGGCACGTGATGCGGTGAGCCCGGTTCTGCAAACATGCGAATAATGATCCCGAAAAACCGGCTGATTTCCGGCACACACCATTATAATCCTCAGGACCCTGCTCCGCTTCGCGATTCGCCTCACGTCAGACGCGGTACTTGGCCGGCAGAGTAGTCTTGTGCATCGTTCGGCAGCGTCTCCATGAAATCCACTGACGCCGGATACCTGAAATGCGCGATACGTTCCCGGCAATACTCGATCACCCCGCTCTTTGGTAAGCGCGCCACCCGATCGGCGCACCAACACCGCCTTGATAACCTCGACGCCATTTTTCGTCGGGCAGGCCGATCACCCGGCACTTCCGGATCGATCCTAAGTATCAGAATTCACGCTGAAAAAGACTTCCTCCTAATTGGCCGGTTATGCCGAGGAAAAGTGATAGGCCTGCGCTGGAGCTAACATTGGCGACTTCTGGAGGTTTGACCTTGTCGGCATAATAGGGATGGCACGCGGAGCCAGAGTGGCGGGTGTTTCCCGGATTTCTGAAGGCCAGCATCATGCTGGCGCGCGTTTGACCAGTTGTGGGTAGCAATTGGAACCACGACACACGGCCCGCCGTACTAGCATTATGCCGAGTCTAAACGCTCAAGTTATCGTTGGATTACGGGTTGGGTGAGATCACTCGGCATAATCCGGCACTCGGCATAAGGCCGGTTTTCGGTCACAACGGTCCATAACCGCCATCCCACTGAAAACACGAGACAATCTTCACCTGCTTGGCCGTCCGTCCATTGTTGCCATGCTATGGTGGTGTCGGGTTCGGAGATCGCGGGGGCAAGTTCTTCAACCCGCACCTGCTGATCTTCCCACGGGTTCCCGGCACTCACCGCGAAGGGTTCTGCCGGATATCCGGATAGATCTTTGAAAAACAAGCTACTTACTGGCTGGCACGGGCATAACGGCGCATAAAAAAGTTATGTGGAAATTGGCTTCGTTTGTCATATTTTTGTTGTGCGCCCCTGCCGCTCCCCGTGGCAATCGCCGCCCAAATTGATCCACCACCCAAAGTCAATAGTCCGCGACGACCGCGACTCTGTGAATGCCATGCTTCATGCGATTCAGCGCAAATTTTGAGGCTCACGAGTTGACCTTATAGTACCCCTGATAAGCGCCCATCTCCGGATAGAATACGTGAGCCCGGTAGAGTTCCATGATCTGCCGGATGTGACCGAGATCGTGGAAAGCGTATTCGTTTACCAATTGCGCGACAGTAATGAGCCCGAGTTCTTCATGCTGCCCCGAGCGGAGGCCGGCGCCATCGGGCAACGCCTTCAGCAGCGTCAGTGTTCGGCTGCGCTCCTCCGTAAAGCGGGCCATTTCGCCATAGGGATCGAAATCCGTCCGAGAGCGGAATAGGGCCAATTGATCGTACGCAGCGAGCAGAGGACGCTCCGCGCCGAGTATGGCCTCGAAGCGGTCGCGGAAACCGCGCACTTCCACATCCGCCAGATGCGCCAGCACCATCGAGATCGACCAGCGCTCCGAAGACGGGCGCCAATCCAACTGCTCGCGAGTCGCCGGCGCCAGCAGATTCCGCAGCAGGTCCGGGGTCTGCTGCAATATCCTAAGGCATCGTTCGAAGTTGGGGATCTTCAGGTCGGGCATAGAGTCTCCAGGTTACAATAGGATGTTTCTGGGTGGAAAACGATTTGCTGGACTCAAAATCTAGTTGTATCAGCTTGCTGGCCTGTGGGGCGGCGCTGCTCGTTTCCGGTTGTGGCAAGCAGCAGACGCAAGCCATGGGCGGAATGCCGCCGGTCCCGGTGAGCGTGGCGGTGGCCGCTGAAGAGGCCGTCCCGGTGCAGATACGCGCGATCGGCACAGTGGAGCCGTCTTCAACCGTGCAAATTAAATCGCAAGTGGCCGGCGAGCTGATGAGTGTGCGATTCGCGGAAGGCCACGATGTGAGCAAGGGCGACCTGCTGTTTGAGATCGATCCGCGGCCCTACCGCGATGCGCTGGCGCAGGCCGAGGCAGCCGTGGCCAAGGATCGCGCGCTATTGAACCAGGCGCAAGCCAACCTGGCGCGCGACACGGCCCAAGCCAAGAGCGCGGAGGCCGATGGCAACCGCTACGAACAGCTCGCCAAAGAGGGCGTGGCGCCGCAGATGCAGGCGACCCAGTACCGCGCCGCCGCGGATGCCGCGCGCGAGTCCGTTCACGCCGACCAGGCCGCTATCGAGAGCACCCGGGCTTCGCTCGACAGCGATCAGGCGGCGGTGGCCCGCGCCAAGCTGGATCTGAGCTATTGCGAAATCACTTCGCCGGTCGACGGCAGAGCCGGAAACCTGCTGGTCCATCCGGGCAATCTCATCAAGGTGAATGACGTTGCCCTGGTGGTGATCAACCGCATTGCGCCCATCTTCGTATCGTTCGGCGTGCCGGAGGAGCAGCTCGCCGCCATTAAGCAACGCAGCGCGCACGCCCAGCTTCCCGTGCAGGCTTCGACGGATGCCGACCCCGGCAAAATCGCGCAGGGCAACCTGACGGTGATCGATAACGCGGTCGACACCAACACGGGAACCATTCGCCTGAAAGCGATATTCGACAACCACGAGCACACGCTTTGGCCGGGCCAGTTCGCCAACGTGGTGCTGACGCTGGATACCCAGAGCAACGCGACCGTGGTGCCGTCGGAAGCCGTGCAGGACGGCCAGCGCGGACAGTTCATCTTCGTGGTGAAAGCGGACCAGACCGTCGAATCCAGGAACGTCACGGTCGCTCGCACGATTGGCCGCAAGGCGGTCATCTCCAAAGGCGTCGCACCGGGTGAGACGGTGGTCACCGACGGCCAGTTGCGCCTGTATCCGGGCGCCAAGATCCAACCGGTGCCAGCCGGCAAAGTGGATAATCAGGCGCTCTGACCATGCACATTTCGCGCATCTTCATCGAACGCCCGATCATGACCGCGCTGGTCATGTTCGCGATTCTGTTGTTCGGAATCGTGGCATTCCGGGCGCTGCCTGTGGCCGCGCTGCCGACGGTGGATTATCCGACCATACAGGTGACCGCCGCGCTGCCGGGGGCCAGTCCGGAGACGATGGCGGCTTCCGTGGCGACGCCGCTGGAGCGCCAATTCTCCACTATCGCCGGCGTGCAGAGCATGAGCTCGATGAACTCGCAGGGGAGCACGACGGTCACGGTCCAGTTCACCCTTTCGCGCAACATCGACGCCGCCGCGCAGGACATACAGGCGGCCATCGCCAAGGCTGGCGGTTTGCTGCCGGCGAACATGCCGCATCCGCCGTCTTTTGAAAAATCGAATCCCGCAGAGCAGCCGGTGCTGTACCTTTCGCTCACTTCCGACACCCTGCCGGCATATGCGGTGGATGAGTATGCGGAGACGCTGCTGGCTCAGCGCATGTCGATGGTGAGCGGCGTCTCGAGCGTGCAGGTGTACGGGGCGCAGAAATACGCGGTGCGCGTGCAGTTGAATCCGGACGAACTGGCGGCGCGGGGCGTGGGTTTTGACGAGGTGATGCAGGCCATCCAGCGCAGCAATGTGAACTTGCCTACGGGAAGACTATACGGGCAGAAGCAAGCCTTTACCGTGCAAGCGAGCGGCCAACTGACGCACGCGGCTGATTACCGGCCACTGATTGTGGCTTATAAGAACGGGGTTCCCATCCGGCTGGAGCAGCTTGGCCGGGTGATCGACGGCGTAGAGAACGACAAGACCGGGGCTTGGTTCAACGGCGTGCAGGGCATGATCATCGCCGTGCAGCGGCAGCCCGGAACCAACACGGTGGAAGTGGTGGGCAACGTCAAGGCGCTGCTGCCGCAATTCCGGAGCGAGCTGCCGCCTTCGGTGAAGCTGGAGATCGCCGGAGACACCGCGGAATCGATCAAGGCTTCGATCAACGATGTCGAGTTCACGCTGGTGCTGACGGTCTGCCTGGTGGTGATGGTGATCTTCATCTTCCTGCGGAACCTGAGCGCCACCTTGATTCCGGGCGTGGCCGTGCCGCTTTCGATCATCGGCACGTTCGCCGCGATGTACCTGCTCGGCTACAGCTTGAATAATCTATCGCTGATGGCGCTGACGTTGTCG
>JBEKUO010000222.1:0-10325 GCA_049514955.1 Bryobacteraceae bacterium
ACGTACATTTCGGGACGCGTGCGATCCTCTTCCGTCACCCGCAGCCGGTCGAAGGCCCACACGTGCCGCAGGAAATCCGGAATCTCCTCTTCGCGCCCGGGTAGCGCCAGGCTCAGCACCTCCGGGCAGCTCGCCTCCACCTCGCGGCACTCCTTGGGATTGTCATCCACCAGGATGAAGCTATCGAGCCCTAGTTCGAGATCCTCGGCCAGCGCGGCGAGATTCGCAGGCTTGGACGACCAGTTGATGCGCCATGCGACAAAATGATCGAAACCCAGCGGCATCTCCGGGTGCAACCGGAAGGTGTCCAGCACATCCTCCACGTTATTCTTGCTGCACAGGCACAGCAGCATGCCGGCGGCGTGCTGCGCGAGCATGAATTCCTGCAGCCCCTTGCGCGGCGGGTCCACCACCACGCCTTGCGGAGTGTCCTCGCCGCAGATGCCGCGCCACAGCGTATCGTCGCAATCGAGCGCGATCGCTTTGAAAGGCGGCGTACGCAGGGCGTGGACCTTGCGGGCCAGCACCGTGCCGAGCGCCGCGAAGTACGCCGGCATGTAGGGGATGTGGCCCAGCTTATCGCCCAGCGCGTCATGCGGTTCCGCTACTGGATACAGATTGTCGATTTCGCGCGGCGTCACAAGGTGGATTGTGTTCAACTCCTCTAACCCCGCCGCGACGAAAGCCTCCATGCGGCGCTGGAACTCGGCAGCCGCCGGCGCCGCGATAAAGGCCGGAGATGCCGGGCAAAGGCCGACCACCACCGGCGCGGCGAAGGATTGCGCACGCAGACTGGCGATGAATTGCCGTACGTCCGTTTCCAGGCGGGCCAAGTCCGGTGCGGCGCTTCCCTCGATGCGCGCCCAATCCTCGAACCGCACCAGCACGACGTTCACCCCGCCCTGGTTCTCCGCCAGAGCGCCGGCCGGATCCAGGAGGAGCTGGAAGACCTGGTTGTAGGGCGCCATTTGGATGCGATAGTCGAAGCCCAGCTCGCGCATCCAGAAGGCCAGGGTCGGTTCGAGGGCATCCGCCGTGAAGGTGGCGCCGATGACGATGGAAGGGCCGGACATCGAATTCACCACTATTATAGGGGGAATGCCGGAGTTCACCGATCTGCTGCGGCGCAACCGGAACTACCGTTACACGTGGCTGGGCCAGGCCGTCAGCGAGACCGGCGACTACTTCAACAACATCGCGGTCTTCAGCCTGGTGATGGAAGCGACCGGCTCCGGCCCGGCGTGATGCTCTCGCGCGCGATTCCGGCGGTGCTGGCCGGGACGGAAGAGTCTGTTGCCACAGAGGGAGTGGCGGGCCGGGAAAAGCCGGGCACTTGAATCGCCCTCGGCGTTCCGTTCTGCGAAGATAGATACATGGGCGATCGGATTCTGCAGATTCTGGATTTCTTCATTGAGCGTCCGCCCCTGACCGGCGCTCTGGTGTGGGGCGCGCTGTACATGCTGAAGAGAACCCGCAAGGCCCACATGACCACCGAAGAGCGGCAGCATACCCTGAAAGTCTACGAATCGCAGCGCACGTACGCCGAGAAGATGTACGATCCTCCCACCGAGGAGGAGCAATCCGCCAAGCTGCAGCCGCACAAATAATCAGCCTGCGGTGGGGCAGGCGCTTTCGCCTGCCAACCGGCGAACTTCAGCCGCCGGCCGTAGCTTGGGCCCATATCCGCGGTACGGTCCGATGACGGATCGCCGTGTCGCCGCCTCCTAACATCGACGCCGTTGGTCGATGTTGCCTAGCAAAAACTCGCCTGCGTGGGTGCCGGCGCCACGGGATCAGCCGGGGGCGGGTTCGACGACGGCCGACATAGAGCCCTTGGACCGCGGCAGGCGCCAGTCCGGGCCGTAGGCGTGTATTTGATCTCGCGCGAACTCGGCTTGCGGCCGCTCGCACGTGATCAGGACCGTACGTCCCGCGCGATCCACCTCTTCGGCATGCCGGAAGGCTTCATCCAGGGTGAAGATGAACAGTTTCTGGAGCATCTCGATGACGTAGTCATAGGTGTGATCGTTATCGTCCAGTAGGACGCACCTGTAGAGGGGGACGAGTTGTTCCCGTTCGACGACCCTCGTCTCCGGAGCAACTGTGGTCTTCGGCATAGCCGGCTACGAATTAGTATGCCACGCGGCGCGGCTGGTAGTGGGGCCCGGTTGTGTTGGTTGAATATTCAGACCAGTTGCGGTACTGGATACGGATGAGCCGCGAGGCTACCGTGCATGCTCTCGTAGTAACGATACGTCCTGTAAACAGGAATATCAAGCGTAAAGCGCGAACGCAGAAAGGAGACCAGCCGATGGCAGTGGCGTACCACTGCCAGTACTATATGAAGCATCGGGCTGTTGTATCGCAAGGCTTCCATCACCAAATTTATGAAGTCGTTTATTGCTTCCTGAACCTCCATAGGCGAGTGAACCCATTCCTCTATCAGGCGCTCTCGGTTTGCCTTTTCGAGTTCCGTTTTGGCGGCATGAGCCGCGCGTAGGAACGAAACCATCGTCAAGGAGTCCAATTGGGAGACGTACGTGTTCATAGCCCTGTAGAACACTTTGAATACCAAGCTATCATCTCGAATCAGACCCGTTGCCTTGAGGTACAGCAGTTTGTCGCGAACAGCGTACAGCCTAAATTTGATCTTTTCTTCATGACCCTGGAGGAGGAGTACGCCGATGGATGCGAGTACGAAGAGCGATGCCAATAGCTGCACCAGCAGAAGGCCGATCTGCTGTGTTGTCATTTTCGCTTGCCTCCCTTCGGGACACTCGATTGCCACTGATCCAAAACGAGCTTTTGGAACCTGTCCCGCTCAGCGGCGATTCTGTCAATTTCACCTTGTTTGCCATTCACAAGCTGCCGGATGCACCACACGGCTAATAGACCGAAACCCGCTGCCATAACAATGGCGAAGGATGCGTATGCCCCCTGTTCGTGGAGATACTTGAATGTTCCATCCAGCGCCTGGCTAAGGAGAGCCTTGAAGTCTCCCCCAGAAAGTTTCCCAACCGTATACCCGGTGATTCCACTGCCGCCGCCGATAGCAAGATATTTTGCCCTAGACACGCGCGCTCCCTGCCGAAGGCACAATATCTTGTTGCCTCATTCCATATTACCCCAATGCCTGATGTTTTTCCACAGGTTTAAATTGTATAGGCACAATACCAATATTTGCAACACTTTTGTGGGTTGCCTGTGGAAAACTGTTGAAAACTTGCCATCCAAGCACCAAGAGTTCCCGCGACCCCCAAGGTCGATCCGTCAAGCCAGCCTTCATCGCGGGAGTTTCCTTTATCGTCCTTGCGGGCGGCAGAAGTCGTAGTAGGCAAAGTGCAGCGCCATCAGGGAGCACCTCAAGCGTATAGACCAGATCGACGAAGGTCTCCAGAAAATCCCGGCAATCCTCCAAGAGGTTTCGGGCCGACCGGAACCATGGGCAAGACGACCTGACCCCACTACCGGCCCGCGGCTATGGAGTCACGCGCCGCGGGAAATGAGAAGTTCCCGGAAAGTATGGAGGAGGATGTAACCGTCCAGACCGCGCGAGAGGTTCTTGAGGTAATAGCAGTCATACTCCAGGCGCCGCAAGGTATCTTCAGGCTGGTCCGTGGGCATATTGATTTGGGCCCAGCCGGTCAGACCCGGCTTCACCCGGTAGCGCTGCCGGTAAAATGGAATCCGCTCGGTTAAAGCCTCTGCGAACTCCCGCCTTTCCGCGCGCGGGCCGACGAAACACATCTCGCCCCGTAGCACGTTCCACAAGCGAGGCAGGGCATAAAGGCGCCATCGTTTCACGAAACTCTCCACGCGACTGGTCTCCTCACCGCCGGCCAACCGGAGGCCGTAAAGGTGGAATGGCTTCCCACCTAGGCCGGCACATTCCTTCCGGATCAAAAGCGGACCGCGCGCCGAAAGCTTGAGGAGGGCCGCGGCCAGCAACAGCAGCGGCGCCGAGAGGACAGCCAGAATCAGCGCCAGCAAACCGTTGCCGAGCGTCTGGTACAGCAGACGTTGCGAGCGCTGCCGGAATGCGCCCGAGAGGACCAAGTCCGAGGGGCGCAACTCGCTCAGCAGGACGCGCCCGCATAACTGCTCGTAAGCGGTGGAAGCCTCTTCAATGGCCAGCCCGCCGTAGCGCAGTTGCAACAAGTGCGCGATCGGCATTTGCCCGCGGCGCTCCACGAAGCCCACCACGATGCGATCCGGCTTAACCGTAGCGGCAATCCGCGGCAAGGCACTGAGCGGCCCGTGAGTTTTGGCGCTTCCGGTGCTGTCTGGGCTGTCATCGACGTAACCCACGTTGCACATCCCCGCTTCCGGATGCGCCTCGATGTAGCCCGCCATCTCCTGGAGCACGGGGGTGCTGCCGACGAATAGGATCCGCTGCGCACCCACCACGCGCAGCACGAAAACGCTGTACACGATGCGCCAGGCGAACAGTGCCACGATCGCCAGCGCACTCCCTGGGACCATCACCCGGACCGGCAACCTAAAGCCGTCTCTTAAATAGCTGACGAAGCCCTGTATGAGGAAGGCGATGCCCATTACGAGACAAAGCTGCTGGAGCAGGAGGACGCGCGACTTCACGAAGATGTGCGTGTACAGGTCCTCGAAAAACAACCCGAACAGAATGCTGGCGGCCACCACACCTATGCGCAGCAGGCCGTTGTCGGCGAACAAAAACACTGCCGGATCGACGTTGAGGATCAGGAATGTGACGACCAGAAAGCAGGAAGCGACCAGCAGGACTTCCGAGAACAGCAGGGCCAGCGCGCCTACGGGTACGAAGACTCGGAACAAGCGTATCATCGGCCTGAAACCATGAAAGCAATCACATTATCGCATTGCCCGCCGCGAACTGCGATAATTGGACTAGTATCAATGGATCGTTCCGAGCGGCCGCGCACACCCATCTATTTAGACCATCATGCCACTACACCACTCGATCCGCGGGTGTTGCAGGCGATGATGCCGTACTTTACGGGTAAGTTCGGAAATGCGGCCAGCCGCAACCACCAGTTCGGATGGGAAGCGGAACAGGCGGTGGAGGAAGCCCGCAAGCAGATTGCCGAGTTGATCGGCGCTTCCCCGCAAGAGATTGTCTTTACCAGCGGGGCGACCGAATCGGACAACCTGGCGATCAAGGGCGTGGCGGAGGCGTACGCCGGCAAAGGCGATCACCTCGTCACTTGCGCGATCGAGCATAAGGCGGTCCTGGACAGCTTTAAGAAACTGGAGCAACGCGGCTGCCGCGTGACCTTCCTGCCGGTGGGGCATGACGGGCTGGTGGATCCCGCGGCGGTCGAGGCCGCCATCGGCCCGCGAACCATCCTGGTTTCGATTATGTACGCCAATAATGAGGTGGGTACGATCCAGCCGGTGGCGGAGATCGGCCGGATCTGCCGGGAGCGCGGCGTATTGTTCCACAGCGATGCCGTGCAGGCCGTGGGCAAGGTGCCGGTGAATGTGGACGGCGATCACATCGACCTGCTCTCGATTTCGGCCCACAAGATGTACGGTCCCAAGGGCGTGGGTGCGCTGTACGTGCGGCGGCGCAACCCGGCTGTGCAGTTGACGGCTCAGATGGATGGCGGCGGTCACGAGCGCGGCATGCGCTCCGGGACCCTGAATGTGCCCGGAATCGTGGGTCTAGGCGAGGCTTGCGCGATCTGCCAGCGCGAAATGGCCGACGAGGGCGCGCGATTGCGTCGGCTGCGAGATGGCTTGCGCGCCAGGCTGGAGGCGGAACTGGATGAAGTGCGCGTGAACGGCGCCATGGAGCAGCGCCTGCCCCACAACCTCAACATGAGCTTCGCCCATGTGGAAGCTGAGTCGCTGATGATGGGGATGAGCGACGTGGCGGTCTCGAGCGGGTCGGCATGCGTCTCGGCCACGATCGAGCCCAGCTACGTGCTCAAGGCTATGGGTGTCGGCGATGAGCTGGCGCACAGTTCCATACGCTTCGGGCTGGGACGATCGAACACCGAACAGGAAGTGGACTACGTCGCGGCGCACGTGATCGAAGTAGTGAAGCAAATGCGTGAGCTTTCGCCTTCGTACGAACGTGGCGAAGGAGGAAACATGATTCAGGTAACTCCAAAGGCTGTGGAACGGATCCGCCAGATACTGGCCAAGGAAGGCGTCACGGGCGGGCTGCGCCTGGCCGTGCAGGGAGGCGGCTGTTCGGGATTCTCGTACCAATTCAAGATCGAGACCCGCGAGCGGCCGAGCGATCAGGTCTTCGCGTTTGACGGCGTGAAAGTGCTGATCGATCCCAAGAGCCTGGTCCTTCTGGACGGGCTAACGCTGGACTACAAGGAATCGCTGATTCAATCCGGCTTCGTGGTCGACAATCCCAACGCGCAGAAGACCTGCAGTTGCGGAACGTCGTTTTCGACATAGGTGTGGTGCCGTGGCGCACGCTTCAGCGTGCCGCGGCGAACTTCAGTTCGCCGGGATCTCCCCGCAAGCTACTGGACAAATGGAGTGCACGGACGCCGGAACAGGGCGGGAACTGGCGCATCAGCGGCGCCGGCTACGGCATCCACTGGCCGGATCTGGATGAAGACCTGAGCACGGAAGGCCGCTTGCGGGAGAGCGCTCGCCGCACTTGAGCGAGCGTAATCGGACGTCTTGGGACGTGCCGGCTTCGATCGGACCGCGCCGTCTGCGCCCAGCGCGTTGAAACCGCCGAAATAGTCTGACAGGGTGACGATATGGTCGACCGCCTATTCTCCGACACCGATCTCGCCGCGCTGTACGACGTCTGGTGGCCGCAGGCTCAAAGAAAAGACGTCGACTTTTACCTGCCGCTGGTTCGGCGGAAGCCGTGCTCGACGCCGGCTGTGGGACGGGCGCCCTGTTGCATGAGGCCCGCCAGGCCGGCCATAAGGGCCGTCTATGCGGGCTCGATCCTGCGGCTGGCATGCTGGCGCAGGCGCGTAAGCGGCGGGATATTGAGTGGGTCCTCGGCGATCTTACCTCAATCGCCTGGACGCACGAGTTCGACCTCGCGGTCATGACCGGTCACGCCTTTCAGGCGATCGTCGAGGACGACGAACTCCGCAAGTCGCTCGCTGCAATTCGCTTGGCCCTTACAGACAATGGTCGTTTTGCTTTCGAAACCCGCAACCCGCAGGCACGCGCGTGGGAGCGCTGGACGCCGGAGAACGCAGTCGAGGTGACCGGCGCGGACGGCGCAACGGTGCGGATAGCCACCCAGGTTGAGACGCCCTTTGACGGGCGGATCGTCTCTTTCACCCACACCTTCACCAGCCCCGCTTGGGCCCAGCCGCGGCTCAGTCGCAGCACTCTGAGATTTCTCGACGCGGATTTGCTTCGCTCGTTCCTGGCCGGCGCTGGTTTGGTGATCGACGAGCAATTCGGGGATTGGGATCGGCAGCCGCTGACCGAAGCGAGCCCGGAGATTATAAGCATCGTACGCCCGAGCTAACGGAACTGACACGCTACCACCTCGGATCTCACTGTACGCCGCCATGCTCCGGACAAGAGTCCTTCGAAAAACACTGCCTCAAACGCCTCAAACGCATACAGAATTGGGTAGTTAGCGATTTTGCCTTTAGGTCAGGCGGCCGGCTGGTGGACGGGTTGGAGGGTTACCTTATAGCCTAAACCTTCCAGCCGGCTCACCATATACCTCTGGCGGCTCGTTCACCACGACTCAGAGCTTCACGGTGCAGGTGCGATCTTTGTGACGCGGGTCGAGATGATTGGCGCCTAGCTCCTTGAAGTGGACTCCGTCCCGAATCATGATGCAGGCGATCTCCAGTTGCTTGTGGGCTGTGGCGATGCGCTTTTTCTTGTCGCCGTTTGGAGGCGATCCGCCAGCAGAAAACTATTCGGCTAAGTGATGAAACGCCGATGGCTCCGCTCTCACTATGAATTACGTAAACCGGAAATTCGGTTCGCGCGGTATCGAGTCAACCGAAACCCACAGCGCCGGTTCATAACCGGAGAAGAGGATCAAATCAATGAGCACGAGAATATCTAACCTTCGACTGAGTACAGACAACGAGACCGTACTGGTCAACCTGGGGCTACTGCGAGAGTTAGCCGGAACATGGAAAGGCAGCGGGTTCAACCTGATTGCCCGTCCTGACTTCCACGATCAGACTGACCTGTATCTTCAACTCAACCAGACCACCGAAACCCTGCAATTTACGCCGATCGGCTCGGCTATCCCCAATCGCGGTTTCGGACAGGATGACATCCAACTGTATGGCTTGACCTATTTGCAACAGATCAGCGATGCCGGCAACGACGGAGCGTTGCACATCGAGCCGGGCATCTGGATTACGCAACCCGAAACCGCGTTTCCGCCCGAGACCGTACCCCTGCCGCAGCAACTGGTGGCGCGCATGGGCAGTATTCCCCATGGCAACGCCTTGCTGGCCGAGGGCGTGGCCACGCCGTTCGCCGGGCCCCCGGTCCTGACGATTCCTGGCAGCCAATACAGTTTCTCGCTGTTTCCGTCGTTTAACAGCACGCCGTTCGGTGTGCCGCCCCCCCCGCCGGGAATCGCCATCAATGGGGCCATCAATGCGGCCGGATCCTCGGAGAAACTCACTTCGCCGAACGTGCCGGGCGCCCCCACGCCGTTTCCTCAATACGATCTCACCGTCCCGATCGGCCCGATTCCGCTGGGCCCAAACAATCCGCCTTTCACGCTCAACACGCGGACTCCTTATGACACCAGTCCGCCGGAGCCTGCCCTGCCCGCCACCATCAACGGTGTTGCCATGCAGACCGTCATCAACGACCCGATCGCGATCTTGCAAGCCGACATCCAGCAGCTTGTGGCGGCGGGCTATACGTTTGAGGGGGTAGCCCTCAACATCGCCACCGTTTCCCCTCTGACATTTCTGACCACCCCGAACTCCGGCCCGCCGCCCAAGGGCGCCACCACGCCGGTCACCGTGCCGCAGTTCGGTGGCGGCATCGAGAACATCCAGTTTCTGACTGGTGCGCCCGAGACCGTTGCGGGCACCCCGGAGCCCGTGGAGAATGCTCAGACCGCCGTCGTGTACGCCACGTTCTGGATCGAAAAAGCCTCGAACAAAGCCACCGGCGACTCATTCATGCAGTTGCAGTATGCGCAAATGGTCGTGCTGGCCTTCCCCATCTTCCATTTGCTCAATCCGGCGCCTCCCACGACGTATGTAAACCTGGGATGGCCGCACATTTCAGTAGCTACGTTGCGGAAGACCTTCAATTAAACACACGCTGTTACAAAGCTGGGCAGCGTCGCGCCGCTGCCTCGCCCAAAAATCTTGCCTAACCTTTGCCCGTTCGCCAGTGCGCGCGCAGTCTCAGCAGCCCAGCGCGGACGCTGCTCCGGGAGCGTGTCTACTCTCGATGAACCGGCGAATCAATCGTTCAGCGAATTCGTCTGCAGAAGGACACCGTCGAGCGCTGGAAGCTCACCGATGAGCATCTGTGTCTTTCGCTGGACATCCTCGCCGACGAGGTGAACATTCGCAAATGAAAGCCCATCAACCAGCCCTGGATGGACTTGCAGCCGAGTTTCCGGGCGCAGGTGCGCGAGTCGTTCGCCCATGACGAGCGTGTGTGGCTGGCAGAACTCGCCCGCATGTACCAGCAGGCATTCGCGGACTACTATCGCGCTCTGGACGCAAGCTTTACAAGCGCGGCGATTGCCACGATCCTTCGAACGCTCCTAAGTATCAGAATTCACGCTGACAGAGAATCCCGCCTGTCCTTCCCCGGATTGGCCGGTTTTTGATCACACGACTTCGATAACCGCATCCCGCTGAAAACACAGAGTCGCCGTCAAATGCACGACCGTGCGCCCACCGTCGCCGCGCTACACTGGTCTCGGGTTCGGAAACGGTAGGGAGCAAGTTTCCTTCTCCTACCGAGCCGTCGAACGAGGTTTCCGGCATGTGTGCACGGGGTGTTCTTGTCGGATATTCTGACAAGCCATTGAAAATAAGTCTCTTACTCGTCGGAGAGGACATCGCGAGATATAAAGAAGATATGTGGAAATTGGCTTCGTTTGTCATATTTTTGATTTGAGCTCCCTGCCGCTCTACCGATCCGATCCGCCAAGAGGTCCCGCCTCAATAGCGCGCGTTTTCCCGCCACCGTTGGGGCATAGTCCACAGAGGCTGCCTTTCTGCCGAGATTGGGAACTGGATATCCCTTATTGAAATCCGGCCCGAAACAGTTTCGTTCCGGATACTTATAGTTGGCGGCCGCGTAATGCAGGTTGTGGCATGGTGATTGCGCTACGTTCACGTTTCGCCAAATGTCCACACCAGCCTTTGCTCGGGATA
>JBEKUO010000223.1:0-10231 GCA_049514955.1 Bryobacteraceae bacterium
TCTCGTAACATCGACGCCGTTTGTCGATGTTGGCGAGCTTCGCTCGCCTACTCGGTCTTCGAGTAGTAATACGTGTACTTGCTGTACAGCTCCGAGGCGCGCGCGCCGTTTGCTACAATCCCCAGCACGTTGTTTTCGCACAGAGACTGCATGGCGCGAGTGACGTTGTCGAACGTGGTAGAGCCGATCTTGACCACCAGGATCGTGCCGTCCGCCAGCGTCGAGAGCAGGTTGGCATCCGCCGAGAACAACAGCGGCGGCGTGTCGAAGATCGCCCAGTTGAACACTCGCGGCAATTCTTCAAACAGGGCTTTGGCCTGCCGGGTATTGAGCAGTTCCAGAGGATTCTTTACAGGCGTTCCGGCGGGGAGCACGTAGAGGTTCATCCCGGATACTCTGCGCAGCGCGCCGGCCAGCGGCACCTGACCCGTGAGGTAGTCCGTGAGGCCGGGGGCGCGGTCTATCTGGAACATATTGTGGACCAACGGCCGCCGCAGGTCGAAGTCTCCCAGCAGCACGAGGTTCTCCGACAGGTGCGACTCGGCCAGCGCGAGATTCACGGCGGTGAAGGTTTTGCCCTCGGCGGGCGATGGGCTGGTGATCACGATGGTATGCAGCGGCTGCAATGTCTGCAAGTGATTCAAACGCGTGCGCAGCGTCCGGAATTCTTCGGCGGGAGTCTCGTGCGAGCGAAGCAGATCGAGCAGGTGCGACTCCGGCGCTGGCTGAAAAGGAACCTCCGGCACGCCCGGCAGGATGTCCGGGTTGATCCCCAGGGATTCCTCCACGGCCGCACGCGGCGCGTTCTGGGGCGCACGCGCATAAACCGGGTCCTGAACCGTGCGGTCCTCTACGGCGTTGGCGCTCTCCAAATTCACCACTCCGGCTTCTTCGGCGCGGCGTAAAGCATCATGCACTCGGCTCATCTGCTAACTCTTTCCGAAATAGTAGTAGTACATCGAACTGCTCACCGCTATAGTGCCAACGATGATGGCGGTTGACCACGCCAGCCAGAACAGGCGGCGCTTGCGGCGCACCAGCAGCGCGTTCTCCAGCAGCGGGATGCTGCTGAGCACCGGCAGGTTCGTATAAGCCCGGACGTCCTTGAGATTCTTCAAAGACGTATCCTTCATCTCCTTGATCCCCGCCAGAAACACGCCAAAGAACAGTCCCAGGCCCATGCCGACTCCGGCAATGAACAAGCGGTTGGGCTCGCTGGGCGCGTCGGGCAGAGACGCCGGGTCCAACACTTCCAGGTTCTCGCCGGCCTTGCGCTCTTCCAGGTTGCTGGCCGTTGCCGAGATCTCCTTCTTCTTGGACATATCCTCGTAGTTGGCCTTGGCCAACTGATAATCGCCTTGTAGCGCGGCGTAACGCTGTTCGTTGACGGGGCTTTCCTCTATGCGCACCCGGTACGCGGCGATTTCGGCCTGCAGTTCCTTCTGCCGGCGCACACGCTCCTGCATTTCCATATTGCGCGCCTGAATCTGGGCGTTGATACTGGAGATGGTCAGCTTGATGTTCTCCAGATTTTGGGCCACCTGCGGATTGGGCGCCTTCTTAGATTCCCCGGACTTGGACGCCGCTTGGACTTCTTCCTTTTCGAGGTCGTCGCGCTGTTTCTTGAGGTCGCCCAGTTGCGCCTCCAGACTGCGTATATCCGGATGGTCCTCTTTGTAGGTCTGGCGCAGTGCCGAGAGCTTCGTCTGTAGGTCCAGGATAACCTTGTTCAACTGGATGAGCCGCTCGTTTTTCACGGCCTGGGTCGCGGCCGCCTGCTCCAGGTTCGAGCTGATGAAAGTGGCTTGATGCTGTAGATTCTGGATCTGGGTTTCCAGCATCATCTTGTCCTGCTCGTCCCGGTTGAGGCCCTCGTTTACGGTCGAAAGCTGCATCTCGAGCGTGTTGAGAGCCTGCAGGTTCGATTGCAACTGCTCGGGAAGCCTGCCGGCGTTGGCGACCTTGAACTTGGTCATTTCGGCGTCCAACAGGTCGAGCCTCTCCTTGGCGGCCTTCAGCTCGTCGTTCAGGAAACTGGTAGTCATGTTCGCCTGGTTGCGGAACGTGTTGTTGGTCTCCTCGGTGAACTTCGAGACCAGCTCGCGCACCACCGCCTGCGCCTTGTACTTGTCGGGGTAGGCGAAATTGATCTGGAACGCGGAGGCGAAACGCTGCTGCGGCTGGTTGAGGGCCGTTTCCATCATGGTAATTCGAATCGCCTTGCGCATCTCCTCGACCACGTCCTCCAGTGGCTTGCGCTGGCGCTCTTTGGGGTACAGGTTGAGGGAGGGCCGCTGGATCAGTTCCTGCAGGCTGGTGCGGCTCTCGATCTGCTGCTGCATGGCCGAAATGCGCTCCGACATCTGCGTGCTGATGTTGCTGGGCACCAACCGCTCGGGCACCTGGGGCGGTGTGATGCGCATCACTGCCGTGGAAACAAAGGTATCCGGCCACAGAAACGCCACCACTACGGCGATCACCAGCCCGGCAAACGTCGGCCCTACGATCCAGGAGCGGTAGCGGCGAAGTATGTCGATATAGTCTTCGACGTCCGGAGGACGGCGGGAAACACTGACGTATCCTTGCGGCGGCACCATAATGCTTTCCTGAGAGAATCTCTCCTTCTTTAGAATCGGCGGATGATCCGGAAAACTGCAGTCCGCGGGGTCATGGCACGATGATCTGATCGCCCGGCTTCAGCAGAATGTTCTGCTCCATGCGCTTGCCCCTGGTCACCTCGTGGTAATTGAACTTGAGCCGCTCGCCGTTACGCAGCACGACGATCTTCTTGGTGTTGGCGAAATCGCGGAAACCGCCCGCATTGACCAGCGCTTCCAGTACCGTCGTGTCGATCACTAGCGGGTAGGCGCCCGGCCTGTTGATCTCGCCCTGAATGTAATATCTCTTGCTGTTGACCTTCTCCACCTGGACCGTCACTTCCGGATGCACCATCACCTTCTGTAGGCCTTCGGCGATGCTGAGGCTTAAGCGCTCCGGAGTGATACCGGCCGCCTGCACTTCACCCAGGAGCGGAATGGAGATCTTGCCATCCGGCCGTACGATGCACGCCGGGCACGAATTCTCCGGCTCCCGCCAGACCCGTATGGAGAGGACGTCCTCGGGCCCGATAATATAGGCTTTCGCATCCACCGGCGCGCCAGATGGCTTGCTTGTGGCGGGCGTCTCCGCCGCGGGTTTCGGGGCGTCCGCCTTCTCGGGAACAGCCGGCGCTGCGGGCTGGGGCGCCGGCGGGGACTGCTGGGCAGCCCGCCCGCCGCACACCATCAGAAAAACTGCGGTCACAACAATCGCGTTACGCATTTTGCAACTTATAGTTTACAGCAAACACCGCTTCTCCCAACAGCTTTTACCGCCAAACCGGATCTGCAACCACGCTCTCCCAAGTAATGGTACGATTTCGAAGAACGGATTATGAGCTATTTTCTGGCAAAAACCGACCCGCAGACTTATTCGATCGACGACCTGGCGCGGGAGCGCCACACCGTATGGGACGGCGTGCGTAACCCGCAGGCCCTGCGGGCCATCCGCGAGATGCGCCCGCGCGACCGGGTTTTCATCTATCACAGCCAGGGGGACCCTGCCGTGGTGGGTCTGGCGGCGGTAGCATCCGAGCCTCGCGCAGACCCGCGGGACGCCAAGCTGGCCGTCGTGGATATCGAGTTTCTCAACAGGCTGGACCCTCCTACCACCTTGCGGGAGATCAAGGACAGCGGCCTGTTCGCCGACTGGGCTTTGGTCCGCCAAGGCCGCCTCTCGACGATGGGCACCCCTTCCGCCTTCGTGGAGTGGATGCGGAAGCGCTATCCGAAGACCAAGATCTGACGGCGTGGGGTGGGACAGACGCTTTCGTCTGTCAACCACCTCTACACTTCTGCGTAGTGGCTTCTCCCGAATTCCGAATCCAGTGCGTTGCTCCGCTTGTAAGTCCAAGAAAAATTTACTATTCTGAGGGTTGCGGCTGGCCCAAAACGTGCTCTAGGACCCAATTCCCGGGTAGGGTGTGCCTCGGAAGCCTCCGGCGGCGATGGAATGTTCCAGGAACTCAAGTTTCAGCTCTCAACGGCGATCCTGACCATACTGGCGCTCGCCGCCGCCGTATCCGCCGTCATCAACTTCCAACAACAGCAGAAATTCCGCCTGGCGGATGATGGCGCCGTCTGGGTGGATCGCGCGCACGGGGTCGAGGCGCTGCACGTCGAATCCGACGGCCCGGCGGCCAAAGCCGGCCTGAAGAACGGCGACACGCTGCTGCAGATGAATGGCGCCGCCATCCAGAAGGCCATCGATGTTCCGCAAGTCCTGGCCACGGTGGGAGCCTGGAACAAAGCCGAGTACCTGGCGCGCCGCCGCGGAGTGGAGTTCAAGGCTACCGTCTACATCCGCGAAACCCCGCTCGATCCCGCGGTTTCCGGCCAATACCTGGTAGGCACCGCGTATCTGCTCATTGGGCTGTTCGTCTATTTCCGGCGCGGCAGCGCTCCCAAAGCCCGTCATTTCTACATTCTGTGTCTGACGTCGTTCATCTTCTGCTGCTTCCATTACACCGGTAAGCTGAATGGCTTCGATAAGGTCATTTACTTCGGGAACGTGTCCGCCGGTCTGTTCGCTCCCACCATTTTCCTGCATTTCTGCCTGACGTTCCCGGAGTCCCGGAGCTGGTTCCGTAGCAGGCTGCGGGTCGCGCTCTTATACGTACCGCCCGTGCTGTTCTTCGCCGCGTGGCTGGCTACCACGTCGGGCACGTTGCGCATAGGCATCTCCCTGGTGGAGCTGCGCTGGATGCTCGACCGCATCTGGCAGCCTTTCCTGGTGCTTCCCTACCTATTGGGCGGGCTGGTGCTCAGCCTCGACTATCGCAAGGCCGAAGACCCGGTTGTACGGCAGCAGTTGAAGTGGCTGCGCAACGGGACTTTCTGCGGGATTCTGCCCTTCGCCGTTCTCTATGTGGTGCCGTACACGTTGGGGATGATCCCCAACCAGTACATGCGCCTTTCGGTGCTTTCGATGGCGCTCATCCCGCTGACTCTGGCGTATGCCATAGTGCGCTACCGGCTGATGGACGTCGATATCCTCTTCCGCCGGGGATACGCGTACACCCTGGCGACGCTTTGCGTGCTGGCCGCCTTCTACGGCATCGTCTTTTCCCTCGGCAGCCTTGTCCAGAAGAATTTCAAGGATGTGGGCAATGCGGGCCTGATCGCGGTAATGCTGACCGCCGCATTCCTGTTCCAGCCCATCCGCAACTGGATTCAGGAGCGTCTGGACAAGCACTTCTATCGAGACCGCTACGATTATCGGCGCACGCTGGTGGAGTTCGCGCGCGAGCTGAACTCGGAAACCGACCTGGACGCCATGCTGTCGTCGGTCGGAGAACGGCTGCTGCAGACCCTCTCCATCAAGCACATGGCCGTATTTCTGGCAGAGGAGCGGCCGGGAGATAAACCCGCCTTCCACCTGCGCATGTCGGCGGGCGCGCGGCGGCGGCCGCCCGAGTTGAGCGGCGATCAACTGGATCTCAGTTTTCTGAACTGGGAATGGCCCCAGCCGCACATATTCTTCGAGCGCACCCGGCATCAGCTCGACGCCGTTTCGCGCGGCTGGCCGCCCACCGTGCGCCGCACGATTTCCGACCTGGACCTTACCTACTACATCCCGTGCACCGTGCGCGGCCGGACGATAGCTTTCCTGGGCGCTAGCCGCGCCGAAGATGGCGAATTCCTTTCCACCGTGGACGTCGAGCTGCTGTCCACCATCTCCGGGTACGTTGGCATCGCCATCGAAAACGCCACCCTGTACCGCTCGCTGCAACGCAAGGTGGAAGAGTATGAGCGATTGAAAGAGTTCAGCGAGAACATTGTCGAATCCATCAACGTGGGTATCCTGGCGGCCGATCTGGAAGACCGCGTGGAGAGCTGGAACTCGCAGATCGAGAAGCTCACCGGAATCCCGCGGCAATCCGCGGTCGGCCGCAAGCTCGCCGAGTTGTTCCCGGCGGACCTGGCTGACCAGTTCGAACGCGTGCGCGGCCAGACGGGTATTCACCACATCTATAAGTTCGTCATGTACCCCACGGCGCTCTCCGCAGTCGCTGGCGCCGCTCCACAGGCCAACGTTCTCCCGATCGATGGCGCCGAACCGCCCCGTCCGGCGGTCCCCCTCGCGGTCCCCGCCAACAACGGTAGCAGCGCCCGCGCCACGCTAAACGTGGCCATCGCCCCGCTGGTGTCGAAAGATATGGAGCAGATCGGCCGCCTGATTATTTTCGACGATGTGACCGACCGCGCCGAGTTGGAGCAGCGCCTGGTGCAGGCCGACAAACTGAGCAGCATAGGGCTGCTCGCCGCGGGTGTCGCCCACGAAGTGAATACGCCGCTCGCCGTGATCTCCACCTACGCCCAGATGCTGGCCAAGCAGGTGGCCAACGACGAGCAGAAATCCATCCTGCTCGATAAGATCGCCAAACAGACTTTCCGCGCCAGCGAAATCGTCAACTCCCTGCTGAGTTTTTCCCGCACTTCCACCACTTCGTTCGGGGACCTGGACCTCAACAAAGTCATACGGGAGACCATGTCGCTGCTCGAACACCAGATCCAGAAGGTGGGAGTCGAGGTGAAACTCGACCTGCAGAATGGCATGCCGCCGGTCCACGGCAACGCCGGCAAACTCCAGCAGGTCTTCCTGAACCTGTTCCTCAATGCGCGCGACGCTATGGATGGCGGAGGCGTGCTGACGGTCCGCACATGGGGCGAGCCATCCGGCGCCCGCGTGGATGTCTCCGACACCGGACATGGCATTTCGCCGGAACACATCCAGCGCATTTACGATCCCTTCTTCACCACCAAAGGGACCCGCAAAGGAACCGGCTTGGGGCTGGCGGTGACGTACGGAATTGTCCAGGAGCACAAGGGTTCGATCGAAGTATCCAGCCGCCACGGCGGCACGCGCTTCCATCTGGAGTTTCCCTGGTCGAAGGCCGCGCGCTCCTCGACCCCCTCGGGAGACGCCCGCGGCGACTCCGCCACGAGCCAACCCGTGAATGCCGCTTGAAATGACCGCACCTGAACTATCCACGTCCCCTGCCAAAGGCCGGGTTCTGGTAGTCGATGACGAGCTCGATATACGGGAAGGCCTCGACACCCTGCTGAGCCTGGAAGGCTACAGTGTGGACCTGGCGCCCAATGGCACCGAGGGACTGCGCAAAATCGAATCGCGCGCCTACGACTTGGTGCTGCTCGACCTGATGATGCCCGACCGCTCCGGCATGGATGTGCTGCGCGACGTCCGCGAGCGCGACCGCGAGACACCCATTTTCATGATCACCGCCTACGGCTCGGTGGAAGCCGCCGTGCACGCCCTGAAGCTGGGCGCCAACGATTACTTCTCCAAGCCCTGGGACAACGAGAAGCTGCTGATCGAGATCGACCGCATGATCTCCAAGCGGCGGCTTGAATACGAGAATACGCACCTCAAGCGCGCGCTCAAACAGCGTTACAGCTTCCCCAACATCATCGGCAAGAGCGACCGCATGCAGCGGCTGCTCGACCTGGTGGGGCAAGTGGCCTCCAGCCGGTCCACCATCCTGATCACAGGGGAAACCGGCACCGGCAAGGAATTGATCGCCAAAGCCATCCACGCCAATTCGCCGCGCTCCGAGCGCCTGTTCGTGGCGGTGAACAGCGGCACGCTGCCGGCAGACCTGCTGGAATCCACGCTTTTCGGACATGTGAAGGGCGCTTTCACCAGCGCCATACAGACTAAGAAGGGCTACTTCGAGGTAGCCGACCACGGCACGATCTTTTTCGACGAAATCGGCACCGTTTCGCCGGACATGCAGGCCAAGCTGCTGCGCGTCATTCAGGAGAAGGAGTTCATCCCGCTAGGCTCGACCGACCCTGTGCGCGTGGATGTGCGCATCCTGGCGGCCACCAATGACGATCTGAAAAAGCGCGTGGACGAGGGCACCTTCCGCGAGGACCTGTACTACCGGCTCAACGTGATCAACATCGCGCTGCCGCCCTTGCGCGAACGCAAGGAGGATATCCCCGCGCTGGTGAGTCACTTCTTCACCAAGTATTGCCGCGAAAACGAGAAGTACCTCGATCCGCAGGGTAACTCCGTTCTTACCTTCCAGCCCGAAGTGATGCAAGTCCTGATGGAGCACAACTGGCCGGGCAACGTGCGCGAGCTGGAGAACGCCGTGGAACGCGCCGTGGTGCTGGCCACCGACCCGTCCGTACCCCTGGACGTGCTGCCCGATCATTTGCTGCAATCGAGCGGCATCCGCCTCCGCCGCGGAGAAGGCGGCGCGCTGCCTGCCGACGCGTCGTTGTTTGAGATCGTGGCGGATTACGAGCGTCGCGTGATCATGGAGCGGCTGGAGCAGTTCGGCGGCAGCCAGACGGAAGCCGCGGCTGCTTTGCATGTGCCGCTGAGCACGCTGAATCAGAAGATTAAGAGGCTGGATATTAAGATTCCGAAGAAGGGGGAATAAGGGCGTCGCGCGGACCTCATTGCCCCGACGCCATTGGAATCAACGGAACGGCAAATCGGGTAGGGGCTGCGCAGTACTGATAGAGCATACCGTCGTCTATTGCATCGAAGGCGCAGACGGCGTTATTCCAGAGGGTACCCGCATACGCAACCGTGAGGTGTTCGATCGGTCACCAACCCAGTGGAGTGTCATAGAACAAATAACATGAACGGCGCTACAATTGGGATCATGAACGATGATGAAGTATTAAGGGACATCGACATTTCGGGCACTTTAGCGCCTGCGTCGCCGGCCCAGCGCGATCAGTACTATCGATTGATACGCGTGGGGTATCTCCGACGTGTTCCAGTTGACCCGATGCCCGGTGATCTAGGGGATCCTCTTGTCTGTGAGCTCACGCCGAAAGGCAGACAGCGACTGTCACATGCAAAGTGATTGGCAAGGGCTCCTAGACGAGCGGAACCAGGGGAAAACGACAATTCGTCCGCCCCGTACCGCCAGCGCGCGGCGGCGTGAAGGGAAGTGGAGTTTCCATTCTTGGCGTTAAATTCCGAAGGCGACGGTAGTTACCCCTTAGCCCGCGTGCTGCTTTCGTTCTCCTTAGCGAATAGTCCCGTAAACCCTTCGTACGCTCGGAAAAGGTCGCCGTACGCGTTTCGCACAGTCTCACGTAGTGTCTTGATGTCCTTACCCATCCCCACGGACAATTTGACGCCCTTTTTCATCCCAACATATTTAAGTATCGCCGGGGGCAGTTCCTTTTCATAATCGACGGATTTGAACACAATCTCGGGGAATAGTCCGTTGACGGCAGGAAGGCGATTGTGAACCCAATCATTCCGATGGCTCATGCACGCTTTCCACGCCCTACTGGACCGAAGGTGTCTCAAGATCTTTGCTACGTTCACACTAGCCTGACCATGCCCCGACTGCTCAGCCGCCTTGAGAACGCGAAGCAGTAAGGAGTCCCTCGACTTCTCCGACTCCTTCTCCTCTGCCATGCTTAGAGTCCAATGAAAAATGACAGCGCGTAGCAGATGCTCGCAGCTAGAGTGAAGCCGCAAAGCCGCGTCATCCAGATAATACTGGCACCGGTAAAGGGCCTCCGTATGATTGCGCTGGCATTCTTCATAGAAAATTGTGCAGGCGTCGGCCTCAACCAGCGCAATGCGTGCCTGGTTAAGCATGTGCCATCCGTAGGACAGCCTGACTCTTGCCCGCATCTTGCCCATCCCGACGAGCGGCGCCGCGATTGGATCCGCCAGATAGGGAAGCACATCTCGGAGCGTCATAGAATATGGTAGCCCCGAATGGATTTGTTCCATGCGGTCGCTCGGAATTCCTCCTCGCATACCGTGTATAAGTTTTGCTTCCTGATTGACAGCAGTCGGAGTCATATCCTGATCCTTTCTATTTCCCCATGCCGCACGCAAAGTGTCGTTGATGCGTGTCTGGTAACCCGCCCCTTGGCTCCGATAAAACGCCAGCACGTCCTTATCCAGACGAATCGACACGATCTCCTTGACGGGCCGGTAGAACTTGCCCCGCACCGCACGCGCGAACCATTCATCGGTCAACTCGGGAATGTCGGAGAAGTCGATATCCTCATCCTTGATTCGGGCGACCCGTTTCAGGTTTTCCTTCTGCCGCCGCGTGAGCGGGTCGCCGGGCTTTCGTTCATAGCGGACGATGGCCATGATAGTAACGATTCCTTTCCTT
>JBEKUO010000224.1:0-10211 GCA_049514955.1 Bryobacteraceae bacterium
GAAACTCTTCCTTGCCCCTGATGCCCAGACCCGTCTGCTGCAGGTTGTTCGGTGCGATGAGGAATCGATGTTGATAGCCGTTTCGGTTCACCAGAGATTCGCCTTCATAGTTAGTGGCGTTTTCCGGTAAGCCGTGGCTGACCCAGCCGACGCCAACGTCATACGCACCGTACAGCGTGATGCCGTGCCAGGTCAGCGTGCAATCGGTGGTGGCGAACTCGTGGAAGCTCGCGCAGGCGTCGGGGGCGCTCAGCCGCATCTTAATGTCGACCGTGGCGTCCTGGCCAACCGCCAAGCTGATTCCCGTGCGCGTTTCATCGCCGAACCCTTGCTTTGCCGCTCGAATCTCGAATCGCCCCGGAGGCAGGCCGGACACCTGATAGTGCCCCCCGCTGTCGGTTGCGATCATGCGCGTTGCACCTGTGTCGACGTTCCTGATTGTCACCGCGACATCGGGAAGGGCTGCGCCGGTTTGGTTCGTCACCACGCCGGAAAGGCTTGCTCCCGTTTGAGCCCACGCCGGAAACGCCCCCATCGCAAGCCACAAAAGCAGCAAGAAGGGTTGGGCCAGCGGCAGTGAGCCAGCCGTTGGAACGTAGCCGGCGCGCGTCAAAGTTTTCCATCGCCTCCCGTACCGGAAGAGGATCGGCGAGCGGTCAGAGCGTTTCACGATGGATCACCTTTCCTGAGAATCCGTCTCGACGAGGCTGATGCATAGGCCCCAACGTAGCTTGCGAGAGCTGATCGGCCTTGGCATGGTCGGAGCGGGCGAGCCAACTATCGAAGAAACTGTCCTGCGCGGGGAGGGCGCCGCAAAGGGCGGCGGCGGCCAGTAGGGCTATAGGGGGCATTCGCATAGTCGTCCTGTTAACGAGAATGAGTACTGTTTAAAAGACAATAACATATTTTCCGCGGGCGCAATCTGATTTGGATCTGGCTTGGCACCAAGTGGGGTAAGCCGGCTGAAAAGCCGGCTGCGGCCAAGATTGGCCCCGCATTGCGACAAGCCGCAAACAAGCTGAAAGTCGGTAGAGGCCACCTAAAAGGCGGTCTGCAGCCAAGATCGGCTGCCCCACAGCATCGCGCTGCACTTGCCCCGGCGCGGCCGGAACGCATACAATGATTTTGCGGCGGTATTTTCATCCGCCCAGAGGGAGCTTGTGGGGGATCGCGCCATACTTTTCTTGTTCAGCGTTGCCGTGGAGATCGCGTCGCTGGCGGCGGCGGGCTGGCTGCTGGCCACCGGTCAAGCCGGAACGGTGGACGGGCTTTTTTTGTTACTGACTTGTTTGCTGATCGCTCTGGCGTTCGGGCTGTACCTGGTCTTTATGATCAGGCGGGCCATGGAACCGGCCGCGGCGCCGGCCGCGCAGCCGGCCAAGGCCGCTCCGGCTGCGCAGACACAGAGCAAGCCCGCGCCCGTGGCGCAATAGCAACCCGCGCTACGGCTTCTTTGCGGCAGCGGCCGCCGGCGGGCCTTCCCGTTTGATCGCGATACTGGTAATCCGTACGGCCGCGGTGGGCTTGTCCTTAACCGCCGGCAGATGTGCGATTTTCGTCACGATGTCCTGCCCCTCCACCACCTGTCCGAAAATGGTGTTCAGGCCGTCGAGGTGCGGGGTGGGCGCCTCGGTGATGAAGAACTGGCAGTTGCCGGTGTGCGGTCCCAGGTTGGCCATGGCGAGGCGCCCCGCCACGTCGAACTTCAGGTCCGGCGAGAACTCATCGGGAATGGTAAAGCCGGGATCGCCCTCGCCCGTTCCGGCCGGATCTCCGGCCTGGATCATGAAGTTGGGGATGACGCGGTAGAAGATAGCGCCGTTATAGAGCGGACGCTTCACCATCTTGCCGGTTTTGGGGTCCTTCCATGCCTTTGTGCCGCGCGCCAGCGCGACGAAGTTCTTCAGGGTGACGGGCGCGTCCGTTTCGAAGAACTTGACAGTGATGGCGCCCTGGGTGGTGTTGATGGTAGCGTACAGGCCGGGCTCGCGGGCTGCTGGCGCTGCTGGCGGTGTCTGGGCGAAGGCAACAGCCACGCCCGCCAGTAAACCGATGGCTGCCTTCATGTGGCGACCATTCTATCCCGAAATCGGCTGCACGGCGGGTTTCCCGGCATGCTAAGCTATGACTGATTTTTGGGAGGCAGCTATGCGAAAACTCTGGCTCTTGCCGTGCCTGACGGTGGTGCTCACGGCGGCTGACATATCGGGCAAATGGGGAGGCACCGTCGATGTGGAGGATCCGACCGACGGCAGCACCATCAGCACCGAAGTGCGCGCGGAGTTTCAGCAACAGGCGGATAAGATCTCCGGGAAGATAGGGCGGCAGGGGGAGCAGGAATCCGAATCCATAAAAGATGCCAGGCTGGATGGGAAGCGCCTGACCTTCGAAGTCTCGTCGACGGAAATGAGCGGTGTCTTCAAGTTCGCGCTCACGCTGGAGGGCGACGGGTTGGAAGGTGAAATGAGCGGATCGATGGAGGGCAATCCGATTACGGGCAAGGTCCACTTGAAGCGGAAACCGGCGGCGCCGTAAGGGGCGCGCTTCGCGCGCGTGGCTGGTGGCTGGTGGTTGTGTCGGCTCGATCTTCAGAGGCGCGTATCAACGCAAGCCGCCGAGCGAGTTTGCGCGCAGCAACTCACCTAAGATGGTGGCCGCGGCTGCCCCGCTTTCTGCGGCATTGAGCCGCCTTCGCATGCGCGGGCACGATCGAGCAGCAACTCGCGCTCGTGTGCGTTGCGCGTTAGCGATGCGGCGCGCTCGAACTCCATGCGGGCTTCATCCAAGCGGCCGAGCTTCGTCAGAAGGTCGCCGCGCACCGCCGGCAAGAGGTGGTAGCCCTCGAGCGACGGCTCCAGGGCCAACGCGTCAATGAGATCGAGGCCTGCCTGTGGACCGTAGGCCATCGAGACCGCTACCGCACGGTTCAGATCCACGACTGGGGATGGCGCGAGCTGAGCGAGTTCGGTGTAGAGCGTCACGATGCGGGCCCAGTCCGTCTCCGCCGGAGTACGCGCGCGCGTGACAGGCTGCCAGCGAGGCTTGGAGCGCGTATGCACCCCGCGGGCCGCCGAGCTTTTCGGCACGCTCGAGCGCGGCGAGACCGCGACGGATAAGGAGTTGATCCCAGAACGCGCGGTTTTGATCGAAGAGCAGGATCGGTTCCCCCGACGGACCCACGCGCGCCCTCGATCGCGACGCCTGTATCTCCATCAGCTCGACGAGGCCATGGACCTCCGGCTCCTGCGGAGCCAGTTCAGCCAACATCCGGCCGAGACGCAGCGCATCTTCGCAGAGCGCCGGCCGCATCCAGTCGACGCCCGCCGTCGCCGTGTAACCTTCGTTGAAGATCAGGTAGATTACTTCGAGCACCGACGAAAGACGTGCGGCCAGCTCGTCTCCACGGGGCGTCTCGAAAGAGATTTGCTTTTCGGCGAGGGTACGCTTGGCGCGCACGACGCGCTGGGCGACCGTCGCCTCCGAGACCAGGAACGCTCGCGCGATCTCCTCGGTCGTCAGACCGCCCAACAAGCGCAGCGTCAGCGCCACGCGCGCCTCGGAAGGCAGCGCCGGACGACAAGCAGTGAATACCAGGCGCAGGAGGTCGTCGCCGATGTCATCGTCGATGGCGCTGTCGAAATCCGGCATCTTCGGCTGAGCCTCAAGCTCGTATGCGAGCTGTTCGTGCTTGCCCGCCAGCAGCTTGTTTCTGCGCAGGTGATCAAGCGCACGATGCTTCGCGGTGGCCATGAGCCAGGCGCCTGGGTTATGCGGTACGCCCGACTCCGGCCACTGCTCGAGCGCGGCGACTAGAGCATCCTGTGCGAGTTCTTCGGCAATACCGACGTCGCGAACGATGCGCGCCAGACCGGCGATGAGTCTGGCCGACTCGATCCTCCAGACCGCTTCGATCATACGATGTATATCGGTAGCCGCCACTGCTACCGATCACACCATCTTCCGATGCGCGACTGCAAGCCAAGCGCGCGACGATCGCGTCACGACGCGCTACGCTGACCTGACTGAGCCTGCAGGTCGGGATACTTCGCGGCTGCTTCCTGGACATCGGCGGGGAAGTCCGAGAATTCCAGCACCTGCCGGACCTCGATCACTTCGTTGTCCCCAGCCGGGCAGCGCGACGCCCATTCGATGGCCTCTTTCCGCGATTTCACTGAATCATCCAGAAGCCGCCGATCACCTCCTTCGCCTCGGCGAAGGGCCCGTCGGTGACCTTGGGTTTGCCCCCGGCGAACGAGACGCGCGCGCCCATCGAGGGAGGATGCAGGCCATCGAGCGCCAGCAATACGCCGGCCTTCTGCAGGGATTCGTTGTACTTCATCATCGCGGCAACGGCCTTGGGGTCCGGCATGGTGCCCGGTGCGGCGCTCTCGTACCCTTTCGGGATCACCAGCATCATGAATCGCATCGTTATGTCTCCTTATGGTTTTCTGATTCTGAGCCCGGCGTTCCGAATGCGAACTCAGGCTCTATTTAGGCGTCGAACGAGTGGCGGCTGGATCGACCGCCTTTATAGCTTTTTTCCAGGTGCTATTAGCCGAGTCCCGGAGCAAATCGATCCGCGCTACCACGAACAAGGCTCGGATGAGGCCACGTAAAAAACTCAACGGATACGCTCATCTAGCCTGATCGCGCCAGGATCGGACAACTAAGCCTCTATCGCCGCCTTTTCACGTCGCACACGCATGACGTCCGTGTTGATGGCCAAGCATGGGCCGGGAGACACAACGCTGGAATAAAATCGGTTTGCAAACAACACCTCTGAACTGGCGAGGCCAGGCTCCTCTCGGCGGAGCAACCGTTCCCGAAGCGTTTCAGTGCTCCCAGACAGGCAGATAGTCAGGACATTCCTGGCCGATTCCGATACCTGTGCCAAGAGACGATCGGCATAGCGATCCAGCCGCATTAAGGTTCTGTCGGAGAGCAGCCCTTTGTCAGAACATTGCACCATACACCCTGCTCACGACACGGGGGTGCTGATCGATAACGAGCATTCCGGCGGTGGGATAGCGGCGAAGGAATTGCGCAATCTGGGGACTGGCGCCAACCAGAGTGCCGCGTCCGGAGGCGCCCCGCTGGCACTCGCCGGTTCGGAGCCCTCGTTACGTATTTGTAACGTGACCCTGCGGTAGAGTGAAAGATCTGCATGAATCGATGGAACGGTGCTGTTCTCCTCTTGTCCCTTGGTTGCCGCCTGATGGCCCAGCAGGACACATCCGAGCCCCCGAACGATGCTCCGGCTTTCGAGAGCTGGAACCTGTATTATCAGGCTACCTCGATCGGGCAGACGCACGGCACTTTCAATGCTCCCTATACCGGGCCGCTTAGCTTGCAGGACTATCGCGAGAACGACGTATCGCTGACCACCACGCTGTTCTTCGATGTGCGGCTCGCCAAGAATCTGCAGTTCGTATTCGATCCGGAGATCGCCGGCGGCCGGGGGTTTAGCAGCGTCGACGGATTGGCAAACCCTTCGAACGGCGAACTGCCGCGGGTAGCCACCGCTACGCCCAAGCCATATATTGCGCGGCTGTACCTGACTTACGACTTCGGTTTCGGATCGGAGAAGGAACACGTCGAGAGCGAAGACAACCAGTTGGCGGGCGACCGCCCAATGGTGCGCTACACCATCACGGCCGGCCGCTTCTCTCTCACGGATTTCTTCGAGAACAATGCCTACACGCACGATCCGCGCTCGCAGTTCATGGCTTGGGCGGTGATGTACAACGGCGCCTGGGACTATCCGGCGGATACGCGCGGCTACACGTGGGGATGGGTACACGAGTTTCACACGCGCAATTGGTCGTTCCGATACGCCAGCGCCGCCGAACCCACAGTCGCCAATGGGGGACGCTTCGACCGCCGCCTCCTGGTGGATCTAGGCACCGTCTTCGAAGGCGAGCGGCGATACAAGCTCGGCAGCCATCCGGGAACCATCCGGCTGCTTGAGTATTTCAATCACACGCATTCGGGCAGCTATGCGGATGCCATCAAGCTGGGCGAGCAGACCGGAACGACGCCCAATGTGGATGCCGTCAAACACTACGGCACCCTGAAATATGGAACCGGTGTGAACCTGGAGCAGGAGATCGCGCATGATGTAGGCTGCTTTGTGCGCCTGGGGTGGAACGACGGCAAAACCCAAGATTTCGCGTTCACCGCGATCGACCGGCTGGCGAGCGGCGGCATCTCGGTAAAAGGAACGAGGTGGAAGCGCAAGGACGATGTAGTTGCCACTTCCTTCACCGCCAGCGGGATCTCCGGCGTACATGCCGTCTACCTCGCGCGCGGCGGGCTCGATTTCCTGATCGGAGACGGCAGGCTCAATTACGCGCCGGAATACGTCTGGGAAAGTTATTACAGTGCGCGGCTGTTCCCCGGCTTCTTCGCCACCTTCGACCTGCAACACGACAACAACCTGGCATTCAACCACGACCGCGGACCGGTCTGGATCGAGAGCATCCGGCTGCACATGGAGTTCGGACTGCATCCTCTCACGGCGAAATAGGGAACGGCCGGCGCGAAGGGCGGGGGATAATAGTAGTTGCTCCGGCGCCAAATGTCACTCACTCCCTCTGCCGCGATGGCCGTGGTCCTGGGAGCCGCACTAACTGCCTGGCCGGTCGAGCCCGCGTACTTCGTGCCCTCGCACCGCTTGCCGGGCATAGGCGCCGGCCGCCAGGAGTTGACGGAGGAAACGCTTGCGCGGCGTACGGAAGCCATGGTGCAATCGCAAACCTTCAGCATCATGCGCGAGCCGCAGGCGCTGGCCGGCGCGCGGCGCATCTGGGGTGACGACTTGCAACGGCTCTTCCAGGATGCCGAGCGCAAGAGCGGCTTTCCCGCAGCGGTGCTGCAGGCCATCGCTTATCTGGAGAGCTGGGGCAATGCGAAGGCGGAGAGCCCCGCCGGACCGCGCGGCATCATGCAGATTGCCGAAGCCACCGGCAAGCGCATGGGGCTGCGCATCGTTTACTCCGTGCGCCACCAGACGACCAAGACGAAAACGGCGGTGCGCGATAAGCATGGCAAGCTCGTGTATCGAACTGTGCGCCACAAGACGACTTACACGGTCCTGGTGAGGGACGATCGCCTGAAGCCGGAAAAAGCGATCCCCGCAGCCGCCCAGTACCTGGCCGGTTTGGAGCAGCGCCTCGGCGGCCGCGATTGGGCTATCTGGGCCTACCATTGCGGCGAAGGCTGCATCGCCGACATACGGTCGATAGCTAGAGCCGCACAATTGCCGGGCTACCCTCCCGCCACTGTCACCGCCGTTTTCTTCGGATGCAGCCCGGTGTGGAATCGCGCGTTATACCAAGCCCTTCACGCGCAGATGGAGCGCGACTACTCGCCGACCTATTGGTTCCGCGTGATGCGGGCGCAACAGTTGCTGCGCATGTACCTGGACGATCCCGTGGAATTCCAGGATGTGGTGGAAGAATACAAGTATCGGACAGATTCGACCCAGAGAGCGCCGGACCGCCTTTCGGCTTGGCTGAAGCCGCAAGATCTGATTTACGAAACAAGCGATGCGACCCACAGCGACGGCAGCAAGTTGGTCCGCGCTCCGGACGACCCGGACTTTCTCGGCTACCGTGTAGCCGCGCCGCCCGCCGCCGAGAATGGCAACGGGTACCCGGCGGCGCTCCCCTCGACGATAGGGACGTTGGCCTACATCGCATTCGAGACGCGCAGGCTCTACGAAGCGATGCGCGCGGCTGAGGAGTTTGTGCCACTTGATGTAACGGCGCTGTTCCTGCCGAAAAACGGCCGGCCTGGGGATGGCGCAGGTGGCGCGAGAGCCCCAGACCACGCCAGCGGGCAAGTGTTCGACATTTCCGTGGCGCGGCTTCCGGCCGGCGAACGGGAATGCCTCCGGTTCGTGCTGGACGATCTGGGTTGGAGCGGCCATCTGGGCTTCATCGAGGATGGGAAGCAGACGCTGCACATTGGCTGCTCGCCGTCGTCGCGCGATTTCTTCGCGTCGGTGTTTGAGGAGGAGCAGACGGCGCTACGCAACAAGAGCGCGCCGGCGGTGAGTCCTGCGACGCCGGGCGCGGGGGAGCGCCGTTAGGTGCGTCGTGCCGATTGGCATGCGGGGCGCGGGCTGTTTTACAATCAAAGAACGCCACAGCTTGGGGCGCGTAGCTCAGTTGGTTAGAGCGCCTGCTTCACACGCAGGAGGTCCACGGTTCGAGTCCGTGCGCGCCCACCATTTTTCTACAACTTACGGAATGCCATCGTACGCAGTCTCCGCCTGAATGCCAATCCACCGGAACGGTTCGTTCGGAATATATGGTGGAATCCGATTGACGAACGGAAACTCACGCCAGGGCTGTTGCCGGCCGGCCTCCAGGTCCGCGATAATCCGACCGAAAAGAAACGTCAGGTTCACCCCGTGACCGCAATATCCCAACCCATAGTAAATATTCTTCTGCCTACCCGTGGCCCCAACCACTGGCGCCCAATCTAGCGTCATATCGACCATTCCGTTCCACGCTGTCTCGAATTCGATGCCCCGCAGCGCTGGATACAATCTGGCCAGTTCCTTTTGCAGGAGATCGACAGCTTTCGCATCCGGCCTCCCTGCAACACCGTCATTCCAGGCATACGCCGCTGAGCCGCCTCCGATGTGAATCCGGTTATCCGGCGTCAGCCCCAGATAATAGACCAAGGTTCGCGAGTCATTAAAGGGCATCCTGCTCGGCCACCCGATCGAGGCCAGTTCCGCGTCGCTTAGCGCGCGCGTGGCAGCGAGGTAGTTGTAAACCGGCGCGATCGCATTGCGGAAATAGCCCAGCTTGGAAGTGAAGGCATTCGTCGCAAGCACCAGCGATCTGGCCTTCACGGTCTGTCCTCCCGCCATGTGGAGGCGGTTCATCGGCCCTTCTTCCACGGTTAGAACCGGGCTGTCTTCGTAAATCTTCACGCCAGCGGCCTGAGCCGCAAGCTTTAGAACATGGACCAGTTTGATCGGGTGGACGTGTCCAGCGTTCGGTTCATATACGGACGCCGTGTACGCCCGCGTGCCAATGGCCTCCGCTGTTCGCCCACGATCCAGGTATTTGACGGGTATACCCAGTTTCCGAACGCTCTCCGTATACGCTCGCCCGCGCTCAGCCTCCTGCTGGGTTTCGAAAGTCTGCAAGGCACCGACTGGTTCCACGGCTCCCTCGATTCCAGAGGCCGCCGCGAGCGCTACCAGACTCTTCATGCTCTCGACCGTTAGATCGTAGATCCGCTTGTGAACCTCAGGAGGAGAGACCATCTGCAGGTACTCGTTGGCCACATTCGGCAGCAGCATGCCTCCATTCCGGCCGGATGCCCCGTTTCCTACGCCACGCGCCTCCAAAACCGCCACGCGCTTGTTGGGCGCCACCTTCCTGATGTGATACGCGGCCGAGAGGCCCGTGTAACCGCCTCCGATCACCGCCACGTCCAAATCGAGATCGGTGGTCAGAGGCGGGTTGTGCGGAGGTTGAAAGCGCATCCAGAGACTATGGTTGATGTCCCACACGGGCCGCTCCGGGAACAAGGCTGGTGAGATCTCATTGAGACCGAAGGCTCCAAGCGCGGTTCCAACCCCCGCAACAATTCCCCTTCGTAGCAAGGTTCTTCGATCCAAGCGGCCTCCCAAGTAGGCCTATTGTAATCCCGACTGCGAAGCGAACCGTCGGTTTCCCTTTGCGTAGCCCCGGATTTCCGCGTTGCATCAATCGGAAGGCGAATGCCACCTCGCAGTCGGCCAGGCGGCAGCCGATCCATCTCTCGCCCTCCACCCGCCCGGCGCACGCGGCCGTTCGCCACGCTTGCCGCCGAATCGCCTCCATCAATGCGCGCAGCTTCGGCGGCTTGGACGCAATCACCCCCCGGGGTCGAGTTCGCCCAGGTGCGGGGCATAGGGATTCATCATATCGACTCGATCTGGAATCTACGGCTGCAAGCCCAGCGGCGGGCGGTGGACCCAGTCACAGCCTTTGCGATATGAATAGTAGGCATGCCCATTCGCATCATGGCCTCGCGCCACTCCGCATTCTACAGCCCCCTTCTATGTTGTATTCGATTCCTGCGAGACGAGGGCCGCGAAGTCACGTATAGCGTGCTGGGAGCCGACCAGCGTACTTACGCCCTGATCCGCGATGGCGCGGTTGATATTGTGCAATCTGCCGTGTCATCAAATTGGAAACCGAGGG
>JBEKUO010000225.1:0-10191 GCA_049514955.1 Bryobacteraceae bacterium
CTTCCTCGCTCGTGGGCGACCACGTGCTCGTAGACAAACTCGTATATTCGCCTGCCGACTCATTGACGAAGCATTTGCTGCCTTACAGAGACGTGCGGAGAGGCGACGTCATCGTATTCCGTTATCCACTGGATATCAGCCAGAATTACGTGAAGCGCGCGATCGGCTTACCGGGCGATCATATACGGCTCGTGAACAAGCAACTCATTCTGAACGGCAAGCTGGTTGACGAGCCTTACACGTTCCATGTTTCCGGCGATGTGAATCTTTACCGCGACAACTTCCCGTCCGAAGCTCCGATGGAACAACTGCGGCCGCGAGCTGCCGAAATGATACGAAATAACGTCGTGGATGGCGAACTGGTGGTGCCGGCCGGCTTCATTTTCGCAATGGGCGACAACCGCGAAAACTCGGACGACAGCCGGTTTTGGGGCTTGGTCCCCCGCGAGAATATCGTAGGAACACCGTTGATGATCTACTGGTCGTTCGATGCTCCCACCGCAGACCTCATGAATGGTAATATCGGGATCGATCACCTGGTGGACGTCACGACTCACTTCTTCACGAAGACGCGCTGGTCCCGGATGTTCAAGCTCGTTCGTGCATATCCATTGAACCCATAGCGTCTTAAGGCTCGGCCGCCACGTGCGTCTCAAGCCACTTCAGTTCTTCGCGCACCTTGATCTTGCCGTGCCAGGGATTCTTGTCCAGCTCATGACCCTCGCCCGGAAAGATCAGCAGCTTCACTGGAATCCCCTGCGTGTGTAGCGCGCGCTCCAGCAGATACTGCTCACCCACATAGACGCGTATGTCGTCCGCACCGCTCACTATGTGCGTCGGCGTAGTTACTTTATTGATCTGCCAAATAGCTGCTTCGTCGTTGTAGTTCCGCTTCGCATCCCAGGGATTGCCACCCCGGAAGTAAGCGTCATCGTAAGTGGTATCGTCGTTGCCCCAGTTAGCGACGTTCTCTACGGCGCCCGCTCCGGTCACTGCGGCTTTGAACCGCGTGGTCTGCGTGATCAGCCAGTTAGTCATGTAGCCGCCATAGCTATACCCGCCGATGGTCAGGCGGTCCGGATCGGCGATGCCATCCTTCACCAGTGCGTCGATGCCTTCCAGGATATCCCGGCCGGGTCTTGAAACGATCTTCGGAATGATGCCCAGAGCGAACTCGTCGCCATAGCCGATGGAGCCGCGATAGTTAGGCTCAAATACTAGCCATCCTTGCGTGGCGGCCAGAGATCCCCACTGATACCAGTCGGCTTCGAAATGATTTCCGTCGGCGTCTTCCGGCCCGCCGTGGATCAGCGTCAACATACGTAGATTTTTTGCGCCGGCTTTTCCCGGTGGGTAAATCAGCATGCCTTCGACAGTCACACCATCATCGGCGGTCCAGCGATAAGGTTGCCCCGCAGGCAAGTCTCGCCCGGTAAACAGCCGGTTGAATGAGGTGATCTGGCGGCAATCGACGATGCTGTCCCCCACGTAGACCTCCGCTGGTTCCTGTAGTGTCGAATGCACAAAAGCAATGCGCGGAGAATGCGCCGCCGTGGCAACGTGCTCATAAGTGCCCTTCGCTCCGGGCAGCATCACGAAAGTGTGCGGCTCCTCGCTATAGAGTTGCACCTCCGTGCCCATGCGTCCGGCGATCAACAGGCCGCCCGCTGGCGTTACGGCAAAGCCGGTGACTGCGCCATGATATCTGGCCGCCCAGCGTGTGACCCGCGGCGAGTCGCCCTCGGCATCCACGCGGTACACTCGCGATTGCGCATCCTGGTAGTCTCCTTCCACCGAACCGTTCAGAAACGAGAAGAAGATGTAGCGGCTGTCGGGCGTCCAGTGCATGTTGTCCAGAACAGCCTGGCGCTGCAGCAGTTTGCGCGGTTGCCCGCCCGCCGCATCCAGCAGGTAAATGCCGTAAGCCGCCATCTCTTCCTGCCGCTCGGAGATGGAATCCGTCAGTAACGCGAGGCTCTTGCCGTCGGGCGAGGCTTCCAGTTGCTTCGCGCGCCATGGCGTAGTGGCAATCTGCTTGACGGTCTTGGTGGCTAGATCGACCGCGCCGATCGCATCGCCGCGCTCGGATTCGCGGAATTCCACCACGTCTTTCCAGGTCTTCTTGTAGGCCTCTTGTTGCTCCTTGCTCCAGGGCGTGCGCGTGGCGAAATAGATCTGCCGTGAATCGGCAGACCAGGCGAAGGCGTGCACTTTATCCTCGCCGTGCGTCAGCGGAAAGGCTTCGCCGCCGCCCACCGCAATCACATAGACTTGGTCCGGCTTCTCGGCTTTGTCGGCCTTGTCGACTTCGTCGGGCTTCTCCTCTTTTTCGGCCGAGTCGCCGCCCACACGGTCGGACAGGAAGGCGATCCAGCGGCCATCCGGCGACCACTCCGGGTCGCGGTCGTGGCCCGACTGCGTGAGCTGCGTGAGCGTCCCGCTCCCCTCATCGCGATACAGCCACAAGTCGTTGCGGAAGCGGTTGACCTCCCAATCGGCGCGCACCGTTTCGATCACGACGGCATGCCCGTCCGGCGACATCCGCACGGTGTGGATCTCCACCGAATCGAAGAACTCGTCGAGAGTCAAAAGTGGCTTGGTGGTTTGAGCTGCCGCAGCCGCTGCGAAAAATAGTAACGCAAATCTGCACATGGCGATTCCCAACAAGCTGGTTGGCAGGCGAAAACGCCTGCCCCACCTCGGATGGGCGATCATAACACGCCCAGCGCCACCATCCACTAGTTAGAATAGTCTGGTGGCCGAATCCGAAGCGCAGCCAAACCCCGTCCTCTCTTTCGAGGCCGGTCTCGACGAATTGGAAAAGGTCGTCAAAGAATTGGAGGCCGGCGACCTCCCGCTGGAGCGCTCGCTCGAACTCTTCGAAAAAGGCATGCGTCTGAGCGACACCTGCCGCAAGCAGTTAGAAGAGGCCGAGACGCGCGTAGAAATGCTCATCCGCAAAGAAGGCAAGATCCAGCCTGAGCCCTTCCGTCCTGAGAAAGCATGAGCCTGCGCGACTACCTCGCCGAGCAGCAGAAACTGGTGGATGCGGCGCTCGACCGTCTGGCGCCCCCGGAAACAGAGCCTCCCGAGACCATTCATCGCGCTATGCGCTACAGCTTGTTCGCGGGAGGCAAGCGCATACGCCCGATTCTTTGCCTGGAAGCCGCGCGCACAATTTCCGATGAGCCAGACGATGCCCAGTTCACGGCCGCCTGCGCCCTGGAATTCATACACACCTATTCGCTGATCCACGACGATCTGCCGGCGCTCGATAACGACGACTATCGCCGCGGCAAGCTCACTTGCCACAAAGTATTCGGCGAGGCCATGGCGATCCTGGCCGGAGACGCTTTGCTAACGCTGGCGTTCGAGGTCCTTGCGACGATGGAGGCGCTCCCGGATCGCAGAGCCCGCATGGTCGCGGAGCTCGCCACCGCGGCCGGCACGGTAGGCGGCATGATCGCGGGGCAGGTGGCGGACCTCGAGGGAGAAGGCCAGCCGCCCACCGCGCCGCTGCTCGAATCCATACATCGCGCCAAGACCGGCGCCCTGCTGCGCGCCAGCCTGCGTCTCGGCGCGATTTGCGCGGGCGCCACCCCGCCGCAGTATGACGCGCTTTCCTGCTACGGCGAGCACATCGGCCTGGCTTTCCAAATCGTCGACGACATCCTGGACGTGGAGGAATCCTCCGAAGCCCTCGGCAAAACCGCCGGCAAAGACGTCCGGCAGCAAAAGATCACGTTTCCCGCGGTGTATGGCGTCGAGGAATCGCGGCGCATGGCGGAGCAGGAGTGCCGCCTGGCCCACGAAACACTGGCGGCGTTCGGCGCGCGCGCGCAACGCTTGCACGAGCTCGCCGACCTGATCGTCCATCGCAGATCATGAAATCGCGTCTGGACCGTCTGCTGCTCGATCGCGGGCTCGCCCCCTCGCGCGAGAAGGCGCAGGCCCTCATCATGGCCGGCGAGGTGCTCGTGGACGGCCGCAAAGCCGATAAGCCCGGCCAGGCCGTTGCTAGGGAAAGCCGCATCGAAGTCCTGGCGCAACCGCCGTTTGTCAGCCGCGGCGGCGTGAAGCTGGCAGCCGCACTCGACCACTTCGCTATCCTGGTGGCAGGGCGCGTCTGTCTCGATATTGGCGCATCCACCGGCGGCTTTACCGATTGCCTGCTGCAGCGCGGCGCCGCGCGCGTGCATGCCGTGGACGTGGGCAGCGGCCAGCTCGATTGGAAAATCCGCAGCGATGCGCGCGTGGTCGTGCACGAGAAACTCAATGCACGCTATCTGCGAAGAGAAGATCTGGGCGAGCCCGTCGATCTGGCGGTCTGCGACGTCAGCTTCATTTCGGTGACCCTGATCCTGCCGGCAGTTGCCCCCCTATTACAGCCGGGCGGCGAAATGGTTATACTTGTCAAGCCCCAGTTCGAGGTAGGCAAAGGACAGGTGGGCAAGGGTGGCATCGTGCGCGAAACGGAGCTGCAAGAAGCCGCTTGCCGTAGAGTGGACGAAGCGGCGCGGCAATTAGGATTCAAAACCGGCCTTACGGAAAGCCCCATCCTCGGCGCGGAAGGCAACCGGGAGTTCCTGCTCTATGCCCACCATTAACACCGTCGGCATCATCTCCAAGCCCGCTGTGCCGGCCGCTGCCGAAGTCGTGCCGAAACTGCTGGCCTGGCTCGAAGAGCGCGGCCTTCACGTGCGTTACGACGAAAGGACCGCGGTTTATGCCGCACGCTCCGACGGTCTGCCCAGGCCCGAAGTGCCCGAGGGTTGCGACCTGGTGATCGTGTTGGGCGGCGATGGCACCCTGCTCTCGGCCGCCCGCGCCATCGGCAGCCGCGAGATCCCCCTTTTCCCCGTGAATCTGGGCGGCCTGGGTTTTCTCACCGCCATCAGCATCGACGAGCTCTATCCGGAGTTGGCGCGCGCCTTGCGCGGCGAGCATCGCGTCGGCAAGCGAAAGCTCTTGCACGCCGAGATACGGCGGGGCGAGCACACAGTGGCCCGTTACGATGCCCTCAACGACGTGGTTCTCACCAAGGCGTCCATCGCGCGTATGATCGACCTGGAAACCTACGTCGATCAGCAGTTCGTTTGCACGTACAAAGCGGACGGCCTGATCGTCGCCACGCCCACCGGATCCACGGCCTATTCGCTCTCGGCCGGCGGCCCCATCATCTTCCCTTCGGTGCCCACCATCTGCCTCACGCCGATCTGTCCGCACATGCTCACCAACCGGCCGGTGCTGGTGGCGGAGACCAGCGTGGTTGAGGTACGCTGCCTTGGCGAGGACGCGTCCGTCTTCCTGACGATCGATGGCCAGATCGGCGAGCCCCTCAAGAAAGACGACCGCGTGGTCTGCCGCAGCTCGCAGTACGCGCTGCATTTGATCCGCCCGCCGCGCATGATGTTTTTCGATGTGCTGCGGCAGAAGCTGAAGTGGGGAGAGCGTTGAAGCGCCCGTCGCTCACTGCCTGGATTTTCCTGGGAATGGCTGCGGGCGTGGCTGTGGGCGCGCTGGCGCCGGATGTGGCGCGGCAACTCGGGCCTATCAGCGCCATCTTTCTGCGGCTCATCCGCTCCATCATCGCGCCCCTGATTTTCGGCACGCTGGTTTATGGCATTGCCGGCGGCGGCGATCTCAAGCGCATGGGCCGCATCGGGGTGAAAGCCATCGTCTACTTCGAAATCGTCACTACCTTCGCGCTGTTTTTGGGTTTGGCGGCCGTCAACCTGGTGCGCCCCGGCGTGGGCATGAAGCTGGCCCAGACCTCCGCGGAAGCCGCTCTGCCACAGGCGCAGCCGTCCGCGGGTTCCATCATCGAGCATGTTTTCCCTGCCAGCATCATCGATGCCATGGCGCGTGGCGATGTGCTCGAGATCGTGGTCTTCGCATTTCTGTTCGGCGCCGCCTGCGCGGCCATTGGCGCCAAGGCCAGGCCGGTGGTGGCCTTTTGCGAATCGCTCGCCGAAGTGATGTTCCGTTATACCCGCTACGTGATGTATTTGGCGCCGCTGGGCGTGGGCGCGGCCATTGCCGTTACGGTCGGTAGCAAGGGCTTCGGCGTGCTGTTCGGGCTGGGCAAGCTGATCCTGACTATGTATGCCGCGCAAGTGCTGTTCGTCGCGTTGGTGCTGGGCTGCGTGATCCTGGTGGTGCGCATCCCCGTGCGCGAGTTCTACCGGGCAGTGCGGGAGCCTTTCCTGATCGCATTTTCCACCGCCTCCAGCGAGGCCGCCCTGCCGCTGGCGCTCGAAAACATGGAACAGTTCGGTGTACCGAAACATATCGTGGCATTTGTGATTCCGACCGGCTACAGCTTCAACCTGGATGGCAGCACGCTATATCTCTCGCTGGCATCCGTCTTCGTGGCCCAGGCCGCCGGTGTGAACCTTTCGTTCGGCCAGCAGTTGCTGATGATGCTGACCCTGATGCTGACTAGCAAGGGTGTGGCGGGAGTGCCGCGCGCCGCGCTGGTGATCCTGGCGGGCACGCTCTCCACGTTCCATCTGCCGATGGAGGGCGTGGCCGTACTGCTCGGCATCGATGCGCTCATGGACATGGCGCGCACGTCGGTCAACGTGGTAGGCAATTGCCTGGCCAGCGCCGTGGTGGCGCGGTGGGAGGGGGTAAAGCTAGAGCAGTGAGGCGGAGACGGGACATCCAGCGCGGTTGCATGTTTGGGCTTTCACTGTTTCCGACCTCGGCCGGCGGCCGTTCCATACGGCGCGGGATGCGATATACTGTTCGCCCAGGAGATCATCCATGCATCAGGGCCGCACCTGGGCAGCCGTTTCCTTGGGTATCCTTGGGGGACTCATGGCAGCTTCTCCGTTGTTCGCCTCGGATGCCTACGTTTGGACGTGTTCTACGGTACCGTCGGCGGTTTCTGTCATCAGCCGCGCCGACCATAGTGTATCCAAGACATTGGTCGCCGGTCAGGGCGCCCTATTCGCCGCTCTGACGCCCAACGGCGCCATGGCCTATGTCGCCAACGAAGACGCCCAGACCGTATCGGTTCTGGACACAACTTCCGGAGCGCAGATCGCGAGCATACCGCTTACCCATTACCCTTATGCCGCAGTCGTCAGCCCCGACGGGAGCCGCGTCTATGTGGCGGGCACCTTGGAGGAGGCTGGGCCTATTTACCTGACAGCTATCGACACGGCGACCAACACAATCATTTTCGACGATTCGGTCCCTGGCGCACCAAACCCAGGATTCACAGCTTACTACCTCCCCTCCCCGGCTATTTCTCGGGATGGGCAGACTCTCTACATCGTGGGGGATCGTATCGTCGTTTTCGACGTGACAACACAGACCGTGACAGGTACTGTCTCGGTCGCATCCGTCCACTGGCTCCAAGGGTTCGCAGTGGCTCCTGACGACAGCTACGCCGTTGTCACCGGCAATGAAAATGCTTTTGGTGAGGGGTGGTTCGCCCTTGTGGACCTTCAGACGATGACGATGGTCAGTCAGATCTCCGTAGGGACATCCGAATCCGTTGGTCCTGCGGTGTTTTCCCCCGACGGTTCGCTCGTCTACTTCATCTCGAACCAGACTAGTAGTACGAATCAGATTCTCGTGAGGGTGGTCGACATGGCAAGCCGGCGGATCGTGAGTACCTTTAACGCCGGCAAAGGTCACGGAATTGCCATCGCCATCACTCCGGATGGTTCCGAGCTCGAGGTTGGCAACGACTACAATGCGACCGTAGTGTCAGTGAATGCGTATTCTGGAGGCGTGATCGCGACGGTTGCGGCGTTGGGCGGCCTGTACAACCTTACAGTCTCTGCGGACGGCGAATGGATATACGTGCCGGATTACGACTCATCGATGGTGCAGGTAATCCAGCCGGAAACCGGCCAAATTAAGAGGCAGATTCCGGCGGCCGCGTATCCGTCAGACGTTTTCGCCGCTCCGGCTGTCGTGCGGGTCAGCGCCGACGGGACGCGCGCAATTGCCACAGGGCGCGCGAGTCTCTCGATCATCGACACGCAGATGCAACAACTTATTGGCGCCGTGCCTTTAGGAGGCCTGGTGGTTGATGCGGTGCTGGCGCCTCACGGGAATGTCGCTTATGTGCTAAACAAGCCAGATACTTCCCCGACAGTTGCACCGTTGATCCAGGTGGTGGATACCCAGAAACAGAGGGTGGTCGCCGGGATCGCCCTCACCACGGCGGATTATGCGACCCACCTGGCGCTTTCGCCGGATGCGGAAACCCTTTACGTCACTGACCAGGACTGCGCACCGGTCTGCGGTGCGCAAGTGCTCAAAATCGTTAGTACCGCCACCTTGCAGATAACTGGCCAAATCCCGATTAGCAGCAGCACTACCTGGGTTGGCCCGATCGTGCTTACTAAAGATGGCTCAACGGCATATGTGAGTAGCGCCAATGACTCTAACCAGGGCCTCGTTTCGGTTATTGACCTCACCCTCGGCCAGGTCGCCACGACCATTCCATTTCTTGTAGGCACGATGGCACTGGCGCCAAACCAGCAGCTCTTGTACGGGATCTCCGATGGCGTGTCCGTCGAGGTGTTCGATCTGCAGCAAGGGGCGGTGACCGCGAACCTTAATCCTGGCATCGAGGAACCGTTCGATCTGGCCGTCAGTCCGGACAGCCAATTGGTCTACGTGACCAACGCTTTCACTGACTCGATGGTGGTGATCACTGCGCCGCCTAACGGGGTGCCAGTCGTGTCAGGCACGATAACGCTTCCGGGCTTGTCCGCCGGTGCGGCGTTTGCGCCATGAGACGTCTCGCGTTTGAACTCAACCACTCCTCCGGCAATTCGCCTTGTTGACAGATTCAACTTCGCACCGCTGAGGTGCCGCGGTTGGTGCTGGGTGGCGCCATAGAGGAGAGCGGCGGGCGGACTCCGACTGACGCCCCGCGTTCAAGCGGGGCGCCATGTTGCCGCTCACGCAGCGGTGAAGCCTCCACCCCGGTGGCTGCCACACGCGGCGTCACCACGGCCGCATCCTTCACGCGCTGCATCAGCACCGCCGCCACCACGAAGAACACGCCGCCCGCCACGACCGCTGCCAGCCGGTTGTTGTCCAACAGGTGCGTCATCACCCAACCGAAGCCCAGTGAGGCGATGATCTCCGGGCTCACGATGAAGAAGTTGAAGATCCCCATGTAGATTGTGGATCACGGCGACCGAGATCAATCCAGCCGCGCCGCACAACAGGCAGAGGCTGTGCGTCGGCTTGCGGCCCAGCGTGCGTGCCAAAACCGGCAGCACGAACGAACAGACGAAACACACCGCTGAGTACATGGCCAAAAATTCATGTTCCAAGTTCCCGTCGGACCGCGTCGCGGGCCGGGCGCTGCTCTGACATCGCCGACTTTCCTCATCTGTTTGACTTTGCAGCAGTTACGCACTACAGTAGTGGAGAGTGCGCAGTCGCCAGCAGAAGTCTTTGGCGGAGGGATTTCCGTGCTATACCAGGTCAAGGATCTGTCGCAAGAGCAGAAACATGCCGCCGAAATATTGCTCGGGCGCCCGGTCTCCGACGACGAAGCGGTAAGCATCAAGGGTCTCGGCCCTTCGACGCTCGTACCATCCAAACTCTCGCATGAGGAACGAATCGAAGCACTCAAAGCGCTGAATGAACGCTTTGCCGCCGCATCGCACCCTGCAGCCGCAGACGAAGACCAGGAAGAAGCGGTTGTCAACGAGGCGTTGCGCTCTGTTCGTCCAAATTATAGGCCGATCGGTTGAGAATCGTTCTTGACGCGACAGTCCTGGTTCGCGCGCATCCCCGCAGTCGTTCCACGGGGAGCAAGGTGCCGACCGCTTTGCTCGAGGGCTTTCACATCCTGGTTTTGTCGAATGAAATCATCGTCGAGACCACGAGAGTACTTCGTTACCCACGGCTGCAAAAGCTCTATGAACTGACCGAGGACGAACTGTATAGGTACGCGCAGTTCTTACAGGAGGTGTCCGAATTAGTGGTGATAGCGCAACCGTACCACGCGCCTTTGCGCGACCCGCAAGACCTCCATGTGATGCAAACTGCCGAACGCGGCGAAGCGGACGTATTGTGCAGTAATGATGGCGACTTTCACGAAACCGGCATCATCGCCTTTTGCGCAGCGAGGGGCATTGAGGTATGCAGCGAAGCGACGCTTTTGGCGCGCCTTCTCGGCCGCGGCTAAAGTAGCTAGCTAGCTAG
>JBEKUO010000226.1:0-10164 GCA_049514955.1 Bryobacteraceae bacterium
ATGGTCGAACAGGGCGTCGAGCGCGGCGCGAATCGTACGGCCGGTGTAGAGCACGTCATCCATCAGGATGATGTCTTTGCCTTGCACGGAAAACGGAATTTCGGTGGCGCTGACCACGGGCTTGATATCCACGGTGGTGAGATCGTCACGGTAGAGATTGATGTCCAGGATACCCACGGGAACGCTACGCCGTTCGAGCGACTCGATCTTGCGCGCGAGGCGTTGCGCCAGCGGGACTCCGCGGCGGCGAATACCGATGAAGGCCAAACGGTCGAGATCCGGGTTCTTTTCCAGGATCTCGTGGGCCAGGCGCACCAGCGTGCGGTCGATCTCCGAAGCGCTCATCAACTGGCCTTTGACGCGGGTTTGAGGCATGGTTTGGTAAGCAACAGCGTAGCATAGGGAGGCGGCGCGGTTATCGCGGCGGTCGGCGCGGAGCCAGACCGGGCATTTAAGGGAATTTTCCTAGGAACGGTTCCGCTGCGCCGCACGGAGCGGGCACAGCGGAGCTTGGCGATGCCGTCATATTGTTGCGCTGGAATAGCAGTTGATCTCGCAATTTAAGGGTGATTTCTTCGAAATCCGGTGTGATCCACGTGGAATCTTCTTTCTGTTCCTGCCGTGTATTACTCGACTGTAAAGGAGCCCGCCGAGGTGGAGCTGCCGTTGGCCGTGGTCACCGTAATCGGGCCGGTGGTGGCGCCGGACGGCACGGTGACCGAGACGTAGTTGCCGCTGATGTTGCTGAAAGTGGTGGCGGGCGTGCCGTTGAAGCTGACGCCCGTGGCCCCCAGGAGGAACTCGCCGTAGACGGTGACGACCGCGCCGGGTGCGCCGCTGGTGGGGAGCACACCGGTGACCTTGGGCTTGGGCGGGGGCAGGCCGAGATCCCACACCCAAGCCGAGCCGTTGCCGGGCCCGCTGTTTTCGGCCGTGCCGTAGAATTTACCGTCGGTCCCAATGGTCAGCCAGCACTGGCAAGACCCGATGTTCAGCGTGCTCAGGACCTGCAGAAGGGTAAACTGGCCCGAGGGTGTGATTTGGAAGAGGGAGCTGTATCCACCCTGGCCGCCCTTGCCCTGCGCCACGCCGTATAGGTTCCCGTCGGTTCCCTCGATAAGGAACGTGGGGGCGCCGCTCGGCAGGGTGCTGAATTCATATAGGTTGGTTAGGGTGCCGTCAAGTGTGAGCTCGAAGATTGCGCCGGCCCGTTGGCTTCCGCCAAGTGCAGCGGTGCCGTAGAGGTTGCCATTGCCGGCCTGCACGAGAGTTTCTTCGAAAGACCCAGGGCCGGCATTGCTCCGCCCGTCGGGATAGGAGGCCAGGACCGCAAACTTGCCGCCTGGCGTGAGGCGATAGACCATGGCCCTGGTGCTTGACGGGGGGATCTGCGTGCCGATGCCCGAAATACCGTAGAAGTTCCCGTCGGATGCGAGGATCGGCAGGCCGTACGGAGTACCTTCGTCCTTCGTGAAGGTGTGGAGAACGGTAACTGCCCCGCTGAGAGCAATCTCGACGAACGCGCTGCCTTTGTTAATATCCCACTCGGTGCCGTACATTTTGCCCGTCGGCAGTTGCACCGCAGGTATGGGCGCCACGGGCAGCACCTGTGGGTACGTCTTCAGGTTGCCCGTGGCATTGAAGCTGTAGTTAACGGGGAGCGAGCCGCTGGCGTTGATCTCGGCGCCGTAGATCCTCCCGTTTAGCGCCTGAAGGATATGCGGACCGGGGGCGGACGGGTGTGGAAAAGCGAAGAGCGGCGTAACGACGCCTTGGCTGGTGAGCTGGAAGGCTGTCGCCTGGCTCACTGCGATGCCGGCGAACGTGCCCGGGGTAACTTCGATGAGTTGCCCGGGAGCACTGTACCCCTGGCCGCCGAAGCCGGCGAGCAGGGTGATTGTGCCGGGGTTGACCTTGGGGCCGCTTTGGGGGCGGCCCGAGGGCAGCGAGCACAGGACGAGTGCGAGCGCGAACACGAAAATGCGTGTTGTGGTCATTTGCCACCTTTGCTTTCGCCTTAGTTGCTCGTAAGCCCCAAAACTTGGCAATGCAGGCGACCTTGCGGTTAATCGTAGGTCATGCAGGGATAACTGTCAAGGCGCTGGATTGGTTGCGCGTTGTTATCTCAGTAGTACAGGGCGCTGAAACAGTTAATCTCGCAAGATCCACATGGTATCTTCCTTTCTGTCCCTGCCTTGTGTTACTCGACTGTAAAGGAGCCCGCCGAGGTGGAGCTGCCGTTGGCGGTGGTCACCGTGATCGGGCCGGTGGCGGCGCCGGCCGGCACGGTGACCGAGACGCAGTTGCCGCTGATGTTGCTGGACATAGTGGCGGGCCTGCCGTTGAAGCTGACGCCCGTGGCTCCCAGGAGGAAATCACCGTTGACGGTGACGCCGCGCCGGGTGCGCTGCTCAGAGCCGAGATCTTCCGCTGACTGACGCCGACAAGCGCGCCGCGTTGGCCTGAGGCAAGCGCCGCAGTTCGGGAGTCTGGTTGATGGCGAACGCGAGCCGGACTCGGTCTGCCGCTCTTCGGCATCGGGGAAGCCGGGTTCGGCAAATACATTGCCTGAACTCGGGTCACCGCCGGTTTTCTGTCACGCTCTTGCTTTGCCATTTCGTTCCTCGTGAAGTTTTTGGAACACCGCTGAAAGGTTCAGTGCTGTGGCGGCATTCCCACTGTGACACATGCACTTTGTGCCGGCAGCGGTGTCTAACTCGGCACAGAGTGGAATCGGATGAGGCCATACCATGTCGAACAAATCGGTTTTCCGCTACGCTTTGCTACTCGGTTTCGCCTCGCTGGCTGCAAGGCCAGCGGACGACTTTCGCATCTCCGGACCCTACACGCATGACAATCTCACGATCTTTCTGATCTACGGCAGCGGGAATGGATCGGGCAGGAAGCTTATCACCCTGCAGGAGGCCATGGACCAAAAGAAAGTCGCTGTTTACGAAACCGGCAACGTGAATGAGTTGTCGATTGAGAATCTATCCTCCGAAGATGTATACATCCAGGCGGGAGACATCGTGAAAGGGGGACAGCAGGATCGCGTCTTTCCCGACGATTTCATACTGACTCCGAAATCCGGCAAGCTTCCCATTGCATCGTTCTGCGTGGAACACGGTCGCTGGAGCAAACGCGGTGGGGAAGACGCCCGCCAGTTCGGCGGATCGAGCCAGGCGGTTGCCGGTAAGTCCCTCAAAATGGCGGTACGGAACGAGCGGGATCAGAGCCAGGTTTGGGCCGAGGTAGCGAAGACGCAGCAGAGCCTCGCTATGGCCAGCAACCTCAGCGTTGGGGCTGGCGGCAGGCCCGCGGCGCTGGCGCCCGCTTCTCCGACAAGCATGCAGTTGGCCCTGGAAAACAAGAAGGTGGTAGAGGAGACTGACGCCTATATCCAGAAGCTATCCAAGATAGTGGAAGGGAAGAAGGACGTCGTGGGCTACGCCTTCGCGATCAACGGAAAGGTGGATAGCGCGGATGTCTATTCCTCGACTGACTTGTTCCAGAAAATGTGGCCGAAACTGCTAAAGGCGAGCGCCGTCGAAGCGCTGGCCGAACGGTCGAAGGTGAAGGCATCTCCGCTGGTGGATCCCTCGGCCGTTCGCCGCGCCATGGCTGAAGCCGAGCATGGCCGCGAGACTTCGAAGGAGGCAGCCGGCCGTCTCTTGGTGGTGAAGAAAGAATCTGACGCAGTGTTACTGTTTGAAGCGCGCGGGACTAATCCGGGCGCAGGGTGGATACATAAGAGTTACATCGTTAAGTAAAGCACGGCTCACTTGGGTTGACAGGCGAAAGCGCCTGTCCCACCCGGGCGCAGGGTGGATACATAAGAATTACATCGTCAGGTGAAGCAGGGCTCACTTGGGTTGACAGGCGAAAGCGCCTGTCCCACCCGCTTGGGGCAGGCTTTGCAGGCAGGGTGGGGCAGGCGCTTTCGCCTGCCAACCAATTCCTCTCACGGCTTCTCAATAGACAGCTACCGGAGCATCGCAAGAGTCTCCCGGATCAGCGCCGTATTGCGTGCCAGAGCCTCCGCCAGAATGCCGGCCTGGCGTTGAGACTCAGTCCAGTCGCGCTTCTCCATGGCTTCGGTAAGGCCGGGAAGTTCCAGGTGGCCGTAAGTGTAGCGAGCCGCATACAGCGTGTGCTTGAACCAGGGGCGCCCGGGAATGCCCTCAGGCTCGGCCCAATTCGACTCCACCTGCATGATGTTGCGATTCACACGCTGCGCGAGCTGTGCATCGAGCGCGCCCTTTGCCAGTATGCCGGCCATCACGCGGTTCAACTCTTCGCCGGCGCCGCGGAAATCGGCGATGCGTTGTTGAAGCCCAGACAGGTCGACTTGCCCACGCGCCTCGCGCTTCGCGGCCAGTTCGGCTGCGAACCGCGCGATGTCGCGTCCGTACGCCGCAAAATCGAATGGCAGAATCTCGGCGCCGGCCAGCCGCAGCGCCAGCGTGCCCCAATACTGCGTCATCAGGGTGTGATAGCGATAGCCCGGATCGCCGAAGTGATTCATCCAGAAGAAGTCGTCATAAGCCGAGTGATAGACACCGTAAGGCCCGTCAAACTGCAGCTCCGCCGTGGGGCGGCACAAATGGTTGAGAAAGACCGTGAAGTCGGAGCCGCTACCGATGCGGGTTTCGACGAGGTTGTCGTCCGTCACCGGGGGTGTGTCCTTTTCGGCGACGCGTGCGGCCACCGCGGATGCGCGCCACTCCTGGTACAGGCTTCCGCCAGACGGGGCTGGGACCTCCCGGCTCACTTCGACCAGCAGAGGCGCCAGCGAGCCGATGGCGCTGGGATGGAACTCGGGACCCGAGGTCGATGAGTCGACGTTGAGGTAAGCGACCAGCTTCTGCTTCAGCTCGTCGCCGAATTCTTCTCCCCATTCGGTCGACCCCGTGAGCCCGACCTCCTCACCGTCCCAACTGGCGACGATGAGCGTGCGCTTCGGCCGGAAGCCTTCCGCCAGCAACTTGCCAAGCGCGCGCGTGACTTCCACCATCGACGCCGTACCGCTCGAAGGATCGACGCCGCCAAACTCCCAGGCGTCCCGGTGATTGCCCAGCAGAATCCATTCGTCGGGTAACTCACTGCCGCGGATGCGCGCGTCGACCACATAGTTAGGCATGGGCCGGGTGTCCATGTCTACTTTCATGTGCACGCGAACGGCGCCTCCGCCGAGGCGGTATCGAATGGGCAGACCGCCCTGCCATGCCTTTGGCGCCACGGGACCATCCATGCGCGCGAGCAGAGGCTTGGCATCGCGCCAGGACATGGCCACCGCCATGATCTTCGGCAGCGAGACGGCTTCTTCCATCGGAATCCGGCGGGCGCCATCCACGGAGGCCCAGCCAGGCGTTAGCGGATCGCCGGGAACCAGGAAATCGTAGGTGATGGAGCCGCGTTGAATGTGGCTCTCCGGGCCCCAGGGGCCGTCGGGAAAGACTTTGCCGCGCTTGTAACCGTCTTCTGCCGGATCGGAATAGATTAGCAGTCCGGCGGCGCCCTCGCGCTGCGCGGTGAGAGCCTTGAATCCGCGATAGCTGTAAGGATTCGAATAGCGCACCAGCACGATCTTGCCTTTGACGCTGATGTGGTGGCGGCGCAGTTCGTCGTAGTCCTCGGGATTGCCGCTATGTGCGTAGATGAGCGGCGCGGTCGCTTCTCCGGAAGCCGACATGGAAAGATAGCCGCCGCGAATGGCCGGGTTCTTTGTATCGGGATCGGCGTCGTAAGGATCTTCGCGCAGCGACGCGCGATACGCCACGGGCGCCACCATCTCGACGGCGATGGACCGGGGCAGGGAAGTCAGCACATCGTAGCGATGTATGCATATATCCTCCAGACCCTGCTGCTTCCACAGGTCGGCCACGTAAAGCGCGAGTTGGTGATTGCGCTCCGATCCGGCGGGGTGCGGCTCCGCCGTGAAATAGCGATGTTGCTTCTTTTCCTCTTCCGGCGAAGGAATGGCGCGGAACCGCTCCTCGATAGCCTGCTCATTACGGGCGTGCTCCTGCGAGTAGCCGGTCATGCGCGGAGTGGGGTTCTGGCCATGCAGGGTGACGGCGATGAGGCAGGAGCAGGCAGCGATTGAGCGACAGAGCATGGTCAAGTATTGCAGAGAAGGCACGGCGCAGGCGCTCCGCCCCACGGCCGCCGCGACCATCCGCCTGAGATTCGTTTGCAGCGCCGCCGGGGGGGTACGGAAGTGCGAAGCCAGACGCCTGAGTTCGCCGGTTTCTACTCCGCGATACCGAACACGTGACTCAACCCGCGGACAATCAGCATCCCATCGGTGAGCGCCGGCGTAGCCATAACCACTTCGCCCATCTTATTCGTCGCCAGCAGCTCAAACGTGGGGCCGGCTTTGACGACATAGACGTCGCCGTCTTCACTGGCGGCGTAGAGGCGGCCGGCTGTGGCGACGGGCGAAGATGAGAACGCACCGGGCGCGAGCCGTTGCTCGTAGATGCGCTCCCCGGTCGCGGCGTTATAAACGGTGAGTATGCCGCGGTGGTTGAAGGCGTAGAAATAGTCGCCGTACACGATGGGAGTGGGCAAATACGGCGCGCCCTTTTCCGTGCGCCAGGCCATACCTGCAGGCTGCACGTCGCCGGTGGCGCCGGGCTTGAGCGCGACGATCGGCTGAATGAACCGATAGTAACCGCTGGCGAGATAGATCAGGCCGTGCGCGGCGAAAGGCGTGGGCACCGAGATCATCGAGGTTCCTTTGATCCGCCAGAGTTCTTTGCCGGTAGCCGGGTCGTAGCCGCGAAAGTACTCGGTGCCATTCACCACCAACTCGGCGCGCTCCGTGCCTTCGTAGACCGTGGGTGTCGACCAGGAAGGCAGGGCCTCCCGCGACGCGCGCCAGACGGGCTTGCCGGTGGCTGCCTCGAACGCGGCAAGGAACGATCCCTTCTGCTGGTCGCACTGGACGATTACGAGATTCTTATAAAGGATCGGCGAACTGGCGCTGCCCCACTGGTAATCGGGCAGATCGAAAGCTCCCTGGTCGAGCGGGCCCACATCCTGCTTCCAGAGCGGCTTTCCATCCAGATCGAAAGCGAACAAGCCCTCGGAGCCGAAAAATGCGACGACGCGTTGGCCGTCGGTGGCGGGCGTGGCCGAAGCGTAGCTGTTGTGCGGATGACGCGCCACGCGGGGAGCCAGCTCGGCGGCCAGGCTCTCCCAGACGATCTTGCCGGTGCGCTTATCGAGGCAATAGAGTTTGAACTGCTGTTTGGTGAGATCCGTGCGGCGGTCCAAATTACCCACGAGCGGATATTGGAAAACCGACTTCGGGTCGCTCGATATAGCGGTGGTGACGAAGATGCGGTCTCCCCAAACGATAGGACTGGAGTGTCCCAAGCCGGGAATCGCAGTGCGCCACTTTACGTTGCGATTGGTTTCCACGTCCCAGGAGACCGGTGCGCCGCGTTTAGTGTCGAGCACGCCGGTCGCGCCGGGGCCGCGGAAGGAAGGCCAATTCTGCGCGTATGCCGCGGCGAGAAATGCAGAAGCCAGGAGTGCGATGATTTTCATGAGTGCCGTCTGCCAAGCGGTGAACCTCATTATATGTGATAAACTCGCTTGCCATGCGCTTGCCCTTACTTGTCCTGATCTCCGTGGCGGCGTGGCCGCAGACCGCGCCCTTCACGCCGCCGGAAGACATCGTGTTCCGCCACGCCGACATCATGAGCGAGGGTACCCGCATGTCGGCGGAGGTCTTCGCGCTGAAATCATCCGCCGGAAAGAAGCTGCCGGCGATCCTGATGGCGCACGGCTGGGGCGGTACGGCGGCGCTCCTGCGAGGGGATGCCATGGCGTTCGCGCGGGCCGGCTATCTCGTGGTGACTTTCGATTACCGGGGATGGGGCGACAGCGATTCGCGCGTGATTCTAACTGCGCCGGAGCCCCGCGAGCATCCGAATGGACGGTTCACCGCCGAAGTGCGTGAGGTGCGCGAGGTGGTCGATCCGATGGACGAAGTGACCGACTGGTTCAACGCGATCCACTGGCTGCAGGCCGAGCCGCAGTTCGATCCCGACCGCCTGGGACTGTGGGGCAGCAGTTTCTCCGGCGGCCTGGTGGTGTACGTCGCGGAGCACGATCCGCGCGTGAAGGCTATCCACAGCCAGGTCGGCGCCATGGACGGCCGTTCGATGATCGCCAACGAGACGGAACGCAAGAAGACTTACGAAGAAGCCACCAAGATGGCTCGCGGAGAGCTGGACTACCCGGCGCCCGGAGTCAAGGTGATCGGCAACCTGCGGGGTGCGCCGATGCGGGCGAAGTTCGTTCCCTACGATCCGGTTGAGGACGTCAATAAAGCGCCGCAGTGCGCGATGCAGTTTATTATTGCCGAGAAGGAAGAGCTGTTCGATAACCGGGATCACGCGATCAAGGCGTACCAGCGGTTCACGGGCCGGAAGAACCTGGTAGAGATCCCCGGCATCACGCACTACGGAATCTATCTAGAGGCCCACCAGCAGGCGCAGAAACTGGCGATCGAGTGGTTCGACAGGTATCTGAAGAAGTAGCTATACGGCGGACTACGGGCACCGCTTGGCGGTCAACAACTCCTTCTGCTCATCCAGCAGCCAGCAGCCGGCGGTGTCCGCTTGCGCCACTTCGGTTCCGTTCCAGTCGATCTTGGCCGGGAGCCAGGCCTCCGGGATCGTCAGTTTGATTTGTGCTACCGCGCGGCTGAGCACTTCGACTTCCCGCAGATCGGGCAGATAATGCGCTCGCACGCGGGCGGTGCCGGTCTCTTCTCGCGACGGCACCACGATTCTGGTTTCCAGGCGGATGTGTTCCTTGCCGCGCGCCACCATCACCACTACCGGTTTCTCTTCGAAGGTCTGGTACAGCATCTGTGCGTATTGCGCGCTGTCTTTCAGTTCTTTGCCGCCGACGGCGATGATGCGATCGTGTAGCTTGAGGGGTCCCTCGTATTTTTCGGGGAGCCTGGCGACTACGACGCCGGGACCCGGCTCTGTGGGATCGAAGCCGAAGGGACCGAGGGCCAGGGTGGCGCCCGATCCCAGCGGCGGAACGCGCGTGGAATCCAGCACGTCGTTGCGCTCGGCTGGGTCGAACTTGGTAATCTCCACCCAGTAGCAGCGTGGAAAAAGCGGGCTTCCCGTCTCGCAATCCGCGGTGGCGGGGTATGGTTCGCGCTGATGCGACGCCAGCCAATCGAGCACCTCGGAAGTCTTGGCGCGCTGCCCCTCGCGCGCTTCCAGGTTGAAGCCGGCGGACGTCAGTTTCTGCCCCAGAGGCGCCTCATCATTGTTCGCAAAGAACCACAACACCGGCACGTTGGTGGTGTTGGCGGCGAACAGGCGATTGGTATCCATGGCCGCTCGCGGACTGCCTCCCACCGCGACGGCCGCGGCCCACAAGTCCGGAATTCGAGTCACCGTGTAGAACAGCGCGGACACGGAATCGCCCTGTCCGGCGAGATAGACGCGGCTGGTATCCACCGGCAGGCGCTTCTCACCTTCCTCCACCTTGGCGGCCAGGGCTTTGACGCGTTGATCGATACCTTTCTCCGTGATTTCACTCCAGGGTTCCAGAAACTGCCAGCCGCGCTCCCGACACCAGGATTGCCAGCTCTGCGTGTCGCCACCGAGCAGGACCAGGAGCGGCGATTTCGCAGGTTGGGCGGGGCAGAGCCCGGCGGCAAAGAGGATGAGAAAGGGCAGGCGCGCCCACGCCTGATAGGCGAGCAAAGCTCGCCTGCGCCGGCAGGAGTACCGGCGCGGCAGGCAGGAGTGCCTGCGCCACGCCCGCGCCACGAGGTGGCGATCACCGCACGAGGCGCGAATGGATGCGTTTGGCCAGTTTCTCAATTTCTTCCGTCTTCTTGAGGCTGGAGATGGAGAGCACATGACGGTCGTTCTTTTCCAGCTCCTGCTTGAGCTGCTCGGCCACGTCGATGAGTTGGGCAACGTCCTTCAGATCCTTCTCGTGATCCTCTTTCAGGATTTCTTCCTGCTGGTGCTTTGCGTCGGGGAGTTGCGAATCGTCATCCCGAGGCGCGGAATGCCGGGTCTGCGGCGAGCCGGATAGCGCAAGAGCCAGCGCCAGCCCTGCCGCGCCAGTGAACCGTAACATGGTTTTCATGGTTCCTGGTGCTATCATAGC
>JBEKUO010000227.1:0-10161 GCA_049514955.1 Bryobacteraceae bacterium
ACAACGCTATACCGTTTCTGCTCCCCACCGGTTCCTGGCGTGTGCACGGACGGCGCCGGCCCCAATGCGGGGTTCGTGCAGGCCACCAATGGGGACTTCTACGGGACCGCGGATGGCGGGGCTCCCTGCTCTTCAGGAGGCTGTGGCACGGTCTTCAAGATTACCCCGAGCGGCGCGCTCACTACGCTGGACCGATTCTGCGCGCACGGCGACTGCACGGTTGGCCAAACTCCCGTTGCGCTGATGCTTCAGGCCACCAACGGAGACTTCTACGGGACGACCGTGTACGGCGGAGTCCATGACAACGGCATACTCTTCAAAATCACCCCGACCGGTACGCTCACGACGGTATACAGCTTCTGCTTACCAAGCGGGTGCCCGGACTATCTGAGTCCCATCTCGGCGCTGGTCCAGTCCACCAGTGGTGACCTCTACGGTACAACATACTCTGGCGGGGCCAACGCATGCCGAGGATTCAATGGCTGTGGCACGGTCTTCACCCTGACCGACACGCCGACGACGCTATACAGCTTCTGCTCCCAAAGCGGCTGCGCGGACGGCACGAGCCCCAACGTGCTGATCCAGGCCACCGACGGCAACTTCTATGGGACAACCGGAGGCGGAGGGGCCGACGGCGGCGGGACGATTTTCAAAATCACGCCTACTGGCACGCTGACAACCCTATACAGCTTCCTTTGCTCCCAAGGCGATTGCACAGGCGTCTACCAGCCTACGGGACTCATCCAGGCCACCGATGGCAACTTTTATGGGACGACTGGAGGCGGAGGGGCCAACGGCGGCGGGACGATCTTCAAGATCACCCCCAGTGGCACGCTGACGACTCTGTATAGCTTCTGCGCGCAGAGCGGATGCACGGACGGCAAATACCCCTCTGGGCTCGTCCAGGACACCAATGGAGACTTCTACGGGACAGCGAGTGAGGGCGGGACCAGTGCCACCTGCGGCGCGCAAGGCTGCGGGACGGTCTTCACACTGTCCGTAGGTCTGAGCCCCTTTGTGAGAACACAGCCTGCCTCCGGTAAGGTGACAGGATTCGTCGAGATTCTGGGGACAGATCTGACCGGCGCGACCAGCGTCAGCTTCAACGGCACTGCGGCTGTCTTCAAGGTTGTTTCGAGTTCCTTGATCATCACCACCGTGCCCGCCGGCGCGAGCAGTGGAACGGTCCAGGTGGTGACGCCCGGCGGTACGCTTTCGAGCAGCGTTGCTTTTCGTGTACTGCCTTAAAGCCGAGCTTCTAGATTCAGTTAGCCGCTCGGAAAGAGCCAACAAATCGAGACCCGTGTTAAGGAAAGGAGGGAATCAGATGAAACGAAGCGTCAACGCTCCGGGGAAACTTAGCTGGGCGAAGAAGGCGTACGCTGTTTTCGTGCTGTCCGCAACGACGGCGGTTGCCCTACCTGCGCAGACCTTCACCACGCTGTTCAGCTTCGATAGCGCGAACGGGGGATACCCCCGCGCGTCGCTGGTCCAGGGTACAGACGGCAGCCTATACGGAACAACATCCATCGGAGGCGCCAGTTACCTTGGCACTATCTTCAAAATCACCCAGAGTGGCACGCTGACGAAGCTATACAACTTCTGCTCCCAAACTGGCTGCACGGATGGCGCCAGCCCGTTCGCGGGGCTAGTCCAGGCCACCAATGGGAACCTCTACGGAACGACCGGGGGCTACGGAACCGGCATCCTCTACGGCGGCACAGTCTTCAAAATCACGCCCAGCGGCACACTGACAACGCTGCACAACTTCTGCGCCGAGAGCGGCTGCACGGATGGCGCGAACCCCTACGCGGGGCTGACCCAGGGAACCGACGGCAACCTCTATGGCGCAACATATTTTGGCGGGACGAGCAACAACGGCGTGGTTTTCAAGATTACACCGAGTGGCACGTTGACCACGCTATACAACTTCTGTGTCCAGAGCAGTTGCACGGACGGCAAGAACCCTTCGGCGGGTCTTATCCAAGCCACCAACGGGGACCTCTATGGCACGACGTGGGGCGGGGGCGCCGCCAACGGAGGTACCGTTTTCAAAATCACCCCGACTGGCACGCTGACCACACTATACAACTTCTGCTCACAAAGCGGTTGTGCCGACGGAGAGTACCCCTCTTCTGGGCTGGTCCAAGCCACCAATGGTGAACTATATGGGTCAACGAGCTACGGTGGGTCTGGCGGCCTATACGGAACAGTTTTCAAAATCACCCCGACTGGCACGTTGGCCACGCTACACAGCTTCCTCTGTGCCCCATCAGGGGCGTGCACGGACGGCTACGGCCCAACCGCGGCGCTAATCCAAGCCACCGACGGGAGCCTTTACGGAACAACCAGCCGCGGCGGAGCCAGGTACGCTGGTACGGTCTTCAGAATCACCCCAAGGGGCACGCTTACGACGGTGTACGATTTCTGCTCCCAGATCCCATGCACAGACGGCTACGGTCCTCAAGGAGGGCTGGTCCAGGCCACCAATGGAGAATTCTACGGGACAGCGTTTTCGGGCGGGGCCGGTGGCGAATGCACTAATGGCTGTGGCACTGTCTTCAGCCTGTCCGTGGGCCTTAGCCCTTTTGTGAAACCGCAGCCCGCCTCCGGCAAGGTGGGAGCGGTTGTCAGGATTCTGGGGACCGATCTGACCGGCACGACCAGCCTCACCTTCAACGGCATGGCGGCCGTCTTCAAAGTAGAATCCGCTTCCCTAATCCTTGCTACCGTCCCTACCGGTGCGACCACCGGCACCATCCAAGTGGTCACACCCAGCGGCACGCTTTCTAGCAACGTGGCGTTTCGTGTGGTGCCATAGAGGCAGGGGAGGCGAGCGCGGCTCGCCTGCGCCGGCAGGAGTGCCGGCGCGGCAGGCTGAGAGCCTGCGCCACGCCCTATAATTGAGAGAGTGCGATTCCTCCCAGCGCTACTCTTACTCTCCGCGCTCTCCTTCGCCGACGTTCGCAACTGCGTCTGCGACATCTCCAATGCCGAAAGCATGGCCAAGCGCGAATGCGGGCTGTGCCGCGAAGCTGAGAAGCAGCCTCAAGATACGCTTGTTTTTTTCCTGAAAGACATCAATCCGAACAAGCCGCATCGCTGGCTGGCGCTGCCCAGAGTTCATACGCACTCGCTCGCCGGACTGACTCCCCCGCAGCGTCTCGCGCTGTGGACCGCCGCCATCGCCAAAGCCAAGGACACTTGGGGCGACCAGTGGGCGCTGGCCGCCAACGCCGATATACGGCGCACGCAGTGCCACGTCCACCTGCACATTGGCAAGCTGCTGGACGGCGTCGAAACCCAAGATTTCGTCCTGGTGGATGGCCCCGCCGATATCCCGGTTCCGCACGATGGCGGCGGCATTTGGGTTCATCCGGCAGGAGGGAAGCTGCAAGTCCACCTGGACGAAGAAGCTCCTGAAACGCTGCTCATGAGGTAACCGCCATGCTGCTCGAAATCGCTAAAATGCCGACGGCTGAAAACTCCGTCATTCAGCTTCACGCCACCGATAACGTGGCCATCGCGCGCGTGCCCATTTCCGCCGGCTCCGAATTGAAGGTGGACGGCCAGGCGCTCACCGTGCGCGAGCCGATCCCCGCCGGCCACAAGATCGCGCTCGCGCACATTCCGCAAGGAGGGATCGTACGCCGCTACGGCCAGATCATCGGCCGCGCCAGCCAGACCATCGCGCCCGGCAGCCACGTGCACACGCACAACCTGGCCTTCGAAGAGCTGCATTTCAATTATGAATTCCCGGTTGGCGAAATTCCGCTGCCCGCGCGCCGCGCCACTCCGACCTTCCTCGGCTATCGCCGCCAGGATGGCTCGGTGGGCACGCGAAACTATATCGCGGTGGTCGCGGCCAGCAACTGCGCGGCGCACACCGCCGAATTGATCGCCCGCAGTTTCGACGGGGAATCGCTACCGCCCAACGTAGATGGCGTCGTCGCGTTTCCGCACGGCGAAGGCTGCGGCCACACTATCGGCCCGGATACCGAGCAACTGCGCCGCACCTTGGCCGGCGTGCTAGCGCACCCCAACGTCTCCGCCGCGGTGATTCTGGGACTGGGCTGCGAGGTTAACCAGATCAGTCATTATCTCGGCCCCAACGCTCCCCGCGACAACCGCCTGGTCGGCATGACGCTACAATCGAGCGGCGGCACGCGTGGCGCGGTGGCGGCGGCGCGCACGGAGATCGCCCGCCTGATCGAAGGATGCGCCTCCGAACAGCGCGTGGAAGTGCCCGCCAACCGCATCGTGCTGGGGCTGAATTGCGGGGGGTCCGATTCGTTTTCCGGTATCACGGCGAATCCGGCGCTGGGCGTCTGCTCCGATATGCTGGCGGAAATCGGCGCCACTTCGGTGCTGGCGGAAACCACCGAGATTTTCGGCGCCGAGCACCTGCTGGTGCGCCGCGCGCGAAACCGCCAAGTAGCCGAAAAACTATTGAGTTTCATCGAAGGCTACAAGCAATACTTGAGACGTTTTCATGGCAGTTTCGACGATAACCCCTCCCCCGGCAACAAAGAGGGCGGCCTGACCAACATCATCGAGAAATCGCTGGGCGCGGTGGCAAAGGCGGGCACCTCTCCGCTGACCGATGCCGTCGATTACGCCGAGCCGCTGCGCACTCCCGGCTTCGTCTTCATGAATACTCCCGGGTACGATCCGGTTTCGCTGACCGGGTTGGCGGCGGGCGGCTGCAACCTGATCGCGTTCACCACCGGACGCGGCAGCGCCATCGGCTTCCCATCCGTGCCCGTGCTCAAGATCTCGAGCAACAGCAACACCTATCGCCGCATGCAAGACAATATGGATATCAACGCCGGAGCTATCGCCGACGGCGACAAATCGGTCCAGGAAGTCGGCCGCGAGATTTTCGACATGCTGCTGCGCGTGGCATCCGGCGAGAAGACCTGCGCCGAGCGCCTCGGCCATCAGGAGTTTGTGCCGTGGCGCATTGGCCCTGTGCTGTAGACGCCTAAACTATAACCCAAACCCCGGCCCCGGCAAGCCAGCAAAACCGCCAGCAACCAGACACCAACCACCAGCCACGGCAATCCATGCTTGCCCCGCGTCGTACGCGCCGATTCGCTACAATAACGTCTGATGTCTCGATTGCCGCTCTGCATCGCCCTGCTGGCCTCTGTCCTGCTCTCCGCCTCCGGAGCCGACGAAAAAAAATCCGCTTGGGACAAACCGACCTTTGAAGCTTACGTGCGCCACCTGAACGTCTGGGGGCCCCAGATCAAGGTGGAGATCGGCGAGCCCAAGCCATCGCCCATGCCCGGATTCTCGGAGGTCATCGTGCATGCCTCGGCCGGCAACGCCAGCGCCGACTTTCCATACTACGTCTCCAAGGATGGTCAAAAGGTCGTGCAAGGCAAAGTCTACGACATCTCACAAAACCCGTTTAAGGCCGAGCTCGACAAGTTGAAGACCGATCTCGAGCCCAGCTTCGGTACCCCCGGCGCGCCCGTCGTGCTGGTGGAGTTCAGCGATTTCGAGTGCCCGATGTGCAAGGAGGAAGCCAAGATGCTGCGCGACAACCTCCTCAGCACCTACCCCAAACAGGTGCGCTTTTATTTCATGACATACCCCCTCGATCAGATCCATCCGTGGGCCCGCGCCGCAGCTATCGCCGGCCGTTGCATCTTCCGCCAGAACGCAAATGCATTCTGGGATTATCACGACTGGATCTTCGCGCATCAGGATGAAATCAAGCCCGACAACCTGAAGGACAAGGTCCTGGAGTTCGCCAAGGGCAAGGAGATCGACGCGCTGCAATTGACCCGCTGCATGGTCAACAAGGAAACCGATGCCGAGGTGAATAAGGCCCAGCAGGAGGGCCGCGAGGTCAGTATCAGCGCCACTCCCACGTTGTTCGTCAACGGCCGCCCGCTGGTGGGGCGCGTGGATTGGCCCACGCTCCGCGGCGTGATCGATTACGAAATCGACTATCAAAAGATCGCCCACAATGCCGGCGAAGACTGCGGTTGCGAATTGAAGCTCCCCGCCCCGGCGCTGCATTAGGAATCCATTCATGAAGCTCTTCCAACGTCGACTGCTGGCCGCCGCGCTGTGCTCTTTCGCGATCGCCGCGGCAGCTTACGGCGCGTCCGCAACCATCGACCCCGATCGTTTTCTGGACGATGTTAAGTTCCTGGCCTCGAAGAACCTGAAAGGACGCGGCACCGGGACGCCCGAGCTCGAGAAAGCCGCCGCCTTCATCGCCGACCATTTCCGCACATTCGGCCTACAGCCGATCGACGGCCGCAGCTACTATCAGGCCTTCAGCGTGACCACCAATGCCAAGCTGGGCCCGGACAACCGCTTCGCGTACACGGCGGACGGAACCCGCGTGACGCTCACCTCCGACGAGTTCATCCCCGTCAACTTCTCCGCGCGCGCGAAGATGCGCGGCCCGGTGGTCTTCGCCGGATACGGCATCACGGCTCCCGAATACAACTACGACGACTACAAGGGCATCGACGCGCATGACAAAATCGTGCTGATCCTGCGCCACGAGCCGCAGGAGTTCGATGAGAAGAGCATCTTCGCCGGCAAGATTTACACGCAGCACGCGCAGTTCTGGAGCAAGGCCTCGAACGCCAAGATGCACGGTGCCAGTGGCGTGATTCTGATGAACGATCGCGCCGCCCATCCCGGCGAGGCCGACGAGCTGGAGAATTTTGCCTCGGTCGCCGGACCCGGCGACGCCGGTATTCCCTTTGTGCAGATCCGCTCCGACATTGCCGAGCGCTGGTTCGCGCTGGCCGGCAAGAACCCCGAAGAGATCCAGAAAGGGATCGACCAGGATTTGCAGCCGCGGTCCTTCGCTTTCCCCAATACGGTGGTGGTCGACGCGAACCTGGATGTGGAACGCATCGTCAAGACGGTACACAACGTGGCCGGCTACCTGCCCGGGCTCACCGACGAATATGTCGTGATCGGCGCGCATTACGATCACTTAGGCCTGGGCGAACAATACTCGCTCGCGCCGTCATTGGCCGGCACCATACATCCCGGCGCCGACGACAACGCTTCCGGCACGGCCGGCGTGATCGAGCTGGCCCGCTGGTTCTCCACGCAGCCGAAACAAAAACGCGGCATTTTGTTTTTGAGCTTCGCCGGCGAGGAGTTGGGGCTGTTAGGCTCCAGCTACTACGTCAACCATCCCGCGTTTCCGCTGGACAAAGACGTGGTCATGATCAACATGGATATGATCGGGCGCGTGCGCGATGGCAAGGTCTTCATCGGCGGAGTCGGCACCGGTACGACATTGAAAAAGTTACTTGAAGAAATCGTGCCCAAATATGGCCTGCACATCGACTATTCCGAAGCGGGCTATGGCTCGAGCGACCACACTTCGTTCACCACCAAGCAAGTTCCCGTGCTTTTCTTCTTCTCCGGTCTCCACGCGGATTACCACAAGCCCAGCGACACCTGGGACAAGATCGATGCGCCGGATGCCGCCAAGCTGCTGCAGATGGTTGCGGAGGTCGGCGAGGATTTGCGGGAGGCCCCCGACCGGCCGCTCTTCGTGCGCGTCAAAGAACCGGACCACGGCGAAGGCGCAGCCGGCTCGTCGTCGGGAGGCGGAGGCTACGGTCCCTATTTCGGCAGCATTCCGGATTTCGGCGAAACCACCAAAGGCGTGAAGTTCGCCGACGTACGCGAGGATTCCCCCGCCGCCAAAGCCGGTTTTAAGGCCGGCGACGTTCTGGTGGAATTCGACGGCAAGCCTATCCAGAACCTCTACGATTTCACGTATGCGCTGCGCGCCAAGAAACCCGGCGATGAAGTGATGGTGAAAGTCATGCGCGGCGACCAACCGGTCGAGGCCAAGGTGCTGCTGACGAAGCGAAAGTAGGCCGTAGCAGCTTGGTGGGGCGGGCGCTTTCGCCTGCCAACGCTGGGATCACTTGGCGCTACATGCCCCTCTTGCTGTGCGCTGCTGATTTCAGTGCCTCTCGTTCTCGAATATGAGGCCGTCGGCAACTCCGGATTTCGGGAATCGAGCCCTGCTGCAGATCTCCACTGCCATCTCGCACCAAACGTGAGGCCGAACGATTGGGGCTTCCTGCGAGTACAGTCGATAGCATCGTGTGGGCATTCTGTTTCGTAGGTCGTGAAACCGATGTTTACTTCCGCCTCCGCCCGCTTCTTCCGGACCCAGACGACGAGTTTCTCCTCGAACTAGCTGTGGCCGGCCGGGCGGACGGCATTGTTACGCACAACGTCCGGCATTTTGCCGGTGCGGAGCGCGTTGGCATTCGGGTGATGACACCTCGTGAGTTTTTGAGGACAATAGAGGGAGAGAAGACATGAGCAAGAGCATTGCCGTACCGGAGGAGTTGTACAACAAGGCTGCCGAAATTGCGGCCAGGGACCAAGTCTCTGTGGAGGAGTTCGTGGCTGCGGTTCTCGCAAATCGTGTCGCCAGCCGCGAGTATATCGAGGCACAGGCGAAGCTCTTCAACCGGGAGGAGTTCGAGCGAGCCTTGAACGAGATCCCCGACGTGGAACCTGAGGGGCATGATCGCCTCTAACTCCTGATTCGCAAGCCCTGCCTCGCGATTCCCACCCGGCGCACCGCCGCGCACCCGGCACACCCGTCTTGAGAGCCAGCCCATTAGGAGTCAACCGATCGGGACCCGATCCGATAGATCGAGCCCCTGTCCGCCGCCTCGGCAGAGTGGTCTCCTCCCGGGCGAGTTGGCGCCAGGGAAACCTGCAAGCCTACCTTCTTATAACGGAAGAAGTGGCCGTGGACCGCGACCCCCATTCGAATCAGCCATCTCGTGCTGAAGGACAGCTTCCGGCGATTCACCGCATCGGCTGAAAGCCCGTTGCCGGCGTAGACTTGACGGAAAGCCAGGCACGCGAAGATGGAGGTGATCTTCTCGCCCAGGGGCCAGGGGGAAGCCCATCCGCGCCGAACCCTTCGGATAGATTCACGTAGGGAATAGAAGGCGTCCCAGCACCTCCGCTTCTCGCTAGACATTTCTGCAGCGGGGACGCCGAGGGCGCCTTCCGGCTGGCTGCCAGACACCGCTCGAATTACCTGATATACTGCCAAGAAATCCGTTCCAAAGGAGGAGCACTCGAATGGCGCTATGGCGACCCGACCCGACTTTTTACCCTTCCCCTAAAATGGCGATGCACGCCCCGCCGGAAAAATTGGCGTTCGTCGCTATGCTGAATGCAAACGGCAACGGCAAACCCGACGCGCTCGGGGTAGTGGACGTGGATCCCGGCTCATCCGGCTACGGCCGCATCGTCGGTCAAGTGGACATGCCCCATCCGGGCGATGAGCTCCATCATTTCGGATGGAATGCGTGCAGCTCGTGCCTCTGCCCCTACGCGCCGCATCCCCACGTGGAACGCCGCTATCTGATCGTGGGCGGCATCCGCTCGTCGCGCATCCATATCGTCGACACCAAGCCCGATCCGCGCAAACCCGAAATCGTGAAGGTGATCGAGCCGGAGACGCTGGCGGCGCGCGCCGGATATACCTCGCCGCACACGGTGCACTGCGGTCCCGATGGAATTTACCTGAGCGCCCTCGGCTCGGCCACCGGCGACGGTCCCGGCGGCATCTTCGTCATGGACCATGACAGCTTCGACATTTTGGGAAATTGGGAACTGGACCGTGGGCCGCAGTACCTGGCCTACGATTTCTGGTGGCACCTCGGTTTCGACACGGCCATCACCAGCGAATGGGGCACTCCCAACATGGTGCAGCATGGAGTGAATCCGGAAATTCTGTTGTCGGGCGGGTATGGCCACAAGTTACACATCTGGGATTTGCACAAGCGGCGTCACGTGCAGGAATTGGATCTGGGCGCGGAATATCAAATGGCGCTGGAGTTGCGCCCCGCTCACGACCCGCGGCGCGCCTGGGGCTTTCTGGGCGTGGTCGTGTCGCTGAAGGACCTTTCCGCCTCCATCTGGTTGTGGCACAAGGCCAATGGCAATTGGGCCGTACGGAAAGTGATCGAGGTGCCCGCCGAGCCTGCCGATCCCGAAACGCTGCCGCCGCTACTCAAGGGATTCAAAGCCGTCCCGCCGCTGATCACGGACATCAATCTCTCGCTGGACGACCGCTTTCTCTACATTTCCTGTTGGGGGACCGGCGAGTTTCTTCAATACGAC
>JBEKUO010000228.1:0-10122 GCA_049514955.1 Bryobacteraceae bacterium
AAGTGGATTCCGCCAAATCAGACTTTTTGGGCGATACTCACGACGATCGCATTTGCACTCGCGGCGATTTCCATTCTCATCAATCGCCAGGCACGGCTTGCGATTCGCCTGATGACCATCATGCTGGCACTCTTTGGTGTGTTGGTTTGGGTTCCGCGCCTGATCGCTCACCCGGAGGCCCATCTGAACTGGTCCGAATTTGGCTTGACTTTCCTCATTACAGGGGCCGTTTGGATGGTGGCTGATTTAAGATCTTTATGATTTAGGTGTGTTTTGCGCGCCGCATAATCGTGCAACCGCCAGCGTTGTTTCCAGTTCACTTCGTGTGTGGTCGTGGTATCCGGAGGTTGGTTTTTGGGGTCCGTCGGCGAGGGATTGTTTCCGGATGCGTAAACACAAGACTTAGCGGTTCTTGGATCAGCTAACGTGGTGCTGTTCGAGATGCGATAGCTGATAAAAGACGGTTTTTGTCAATACGTTCCATATCGATCTGGCGAACTGCAATCACATGTTCCAGGATAGCCGCCTCGCTGTGTGTAACCGCCGTGGTATAATCACCTGGACGCCATAGTGTTGCAACGTGAACGTTTCGGAATCGGATGGCCGCCATGAAAAGTCGCGACTACGAAGTGCTGATTCAGGAGATCTTCCAGCAACTACTCAATCAGACTGTTCCTAACATCCCCGTCGAACACGATGTCGTAAAACAAGGAACAAAGACAAAACACCAGATTGATGTTTACTGGGAGTTCACATTGGGCGGCATTACCTATCGAACAATCGTTCAAGCCAAAGATTGGGCAAAGGCGGTCGATCAGGGTGAGTTACTCAGATTTGACTCCGTAGTGCATGACCTTCCGGGCCAGCCGCGCGGGATCATGGTCACAACGCAAGGCTATCAAGAAGGAGCTTTGGAGTTCGCTCGGTCTTGCGGAATCCTAGTCTATGAATTGAGGGAGAAAGCTCCGGCTGGCCATGTGCTCTACTATACGGGGTTTATGCGGTACGTGATCGAGGGATACCGCAAGACTGCCTCTGGCCAACCAATCGGCCTTCTCGTCGAGACCACAATGGTGAACCCCGAGTGCTCGAACCTGCGCTTCGAGTTAGATTCGGCTTGGGTTCGAGAAGGCGGTACTGTCCCATTAACATCACAACCCCAAGCTCTGCCTCACGAACTGGAGTTCTATGACGCAGAGCAGCGCTTACTGCGCACCCTTAGAGAAGTCTACCAGGATCTTGCTAAAACACTATACGCGCGGGGAGAGACAAGCGCGCGAGAAAGTTATTATTTTGACAGTCCAACGTTTCTGAAGCTGCCTTCAACATCGTCTCTGGTTAAGACCACAAGCTTGTCAGTGGATATGACGCTCAAAATAGAGCGTCGAGAAGAGCTGTGGAAGTCTCCGAATGTCGCGATATTCATCCTGAGGAACCTCGATGACGGGACAACTTTGGAATTTGCAAAGGTGCCGCAGGGCTAATTACTGGAAACTAGCAAGTATTGACGGTGATGGGAGAGAGCCGCGCACTGCACGCCGAGGATCAAACAGGCGCACTTTTTCCAGCCGCGCCGTCCTTCCTCAAGCTCGCCAGAACGGGAGTCTTCGGGGTGCCGCCTTCGCATTCAATGCGGTGGCGTCGATACAAGGTGAGTGGCATTTGCTACCACCTTCATTTCTACGCCCTTGCACGCTATTGCACCCGCTGGCAGAGGATTTTTGGTGTATCTGATTGATTCTAAATGGCGGTGAGGGTGGGATTCGAACCCACGGAACCCGCAAAGGTTCAACGGTTTTCGAGACCGCCCGATTCAACCGCTCTCGCACCTCACCGTTTCCTCCAATCTACCTGATTTCGCCCCTGCCACGCAATCCCAGCGCCGTGATACGCTAATTCAGCACCACGTTGTGGAGGAGCATTCCCGATGATCATCGGCGTTCCCAAGGAAGTTAAAGATCACGAAACGCGCGTCGGACTCGTGCCCAGCGGCGTCACCGCGCTGCGCGAGGCCGGCCACCAGGTCCTGGTCCAGTCCAGCGCCGGGGATGGCAGCGCGCTGCCCGACGCCGAATACGTGCAGGCGGGTGCGGCCATCCTGCCCAAGGCGGAAGAAGTCTGGCGGCGCGCCGACCTCGTCGTCAAAGTCAAGGAGCCGCAGCCGTCGGAGTACGGCCATCTGCGCCCCGGCCTGATTCTTTTCACGTACCTGCATCTCGCGCCCCTGCCGGAGTTGACCAACCGCATGTTGGAAGCCAAGGTCAATGGCGTAGCCTACGAAACCATCCACGACGCCGACGGTTCCCTGCCCCTCCTCACGCCTATGAGCGAAGTGGCCGGCCGCATGTCCGTGCAGGTAGGCGCGCAATACCTGGAAGCCCCCAACGGCGGGCGCGGCGTGCTGCTCGGCGGCGTACCCGGCGTTGCGCCGGCCAACTGCGTGATCATCGGCGGTGGGGTTGTCGGCACGAATGCCGCCAAGATCGCCCTGGGCATGGGCGCGCACGTGGCCATGATCGACAGGAATCTGAACCGGCTGCGGCAACTGGACGACATCTTCGGCGGCCAGATCGTGACTCTTGCCTCCAATTCGTGGACCATCGGCGAAAATCTGAAAAGCGCGGACCTGGTGGTGGGCGCGGTGCTGATTCCGGGCGCCTCGGCCCCCAAATTAGTGCGGCGCGAGATGATCGCCAACATGAAGCGCGGCTCCGTGGTGGTGGATGTGGCCATCGACCAGGGCGGATGCTTCGAGACGTCGCATGCCACCACGCACACCGAGCCTATCTACTTCGTCGACGGCGTGCTGCACTATTGCGTCTCGAACATGCCCGCGGCGGTACCCCACACTTCCACCTTTGCGCTGACCAATGCCACGTTCCCCTACCTGATGGAATTGGCCAACAAGGGCCTGGAGCGCGCCTGCACGGATCACCCCGGCCTCCGCGAGGGCGTGAACACTTACAACGGCTACGTGACGCACGCCGGAGTGGCGGAATCCCAGGGCCGCCAATGGCGCGAGCTGGCAGGTGTAGTATAAGAGAGGAAGCCATGCCAGCTAGCGCGCAGCAAACCGAGATCCCTCCGCAGCCTCTCACCGCGTTGACGGAAGAAGAGAAGCTTTTTCAGAGCACCGTGCGCCAGTTCGCGCGCGAACAGATCGGCCCCTATGTCCGCGAGATGGACGAGGCCGGCATCTTCCGCAAGGACATCATTCGCCAGTTCTTCGAGCTGGGCCTGATGGGGATCGAAATCCCGGAGGAGTACGGGGGCAGCGGCGGCAGCTTCTTCCAGTGCATCCTCGCCGTGGAAGAGTTGTCCGCGGTGGATCCCTCGGCAGGCGTGATCGCAGATGTGCAGAACACCATCGTCAACAACGCCATGCTCCGCTGGGCCAATGTGGCGCAAAAGAAGAAGTATCTGCCGAAGCTGGCCACCAACACGGTCGCTTCTTACGCGCTGTCTGAAGCCGGATCGGGCTCGGATGCGTTCGCCCTGGCGACGCGCGCGGTGGATGCCGGCGATCATTTTCTGCTGACTGGGCGCAAGCTCTGGATCACTAACGCCGCCGAAGCGGGCTTGTTCCTGCTGTTCGCCAATGCCAATCCGGATGCCGGATATCGCGGCATCACGGCGTTTCTGATCGAGCGCGAGTTTCCGGGCTTCCAGGTCGGCAAGAAAGAGGACAAGCTGGGCATTCGCGCTTCGTCCACCTGCGAGCTGATCCTCGACAACTGCCGCGTGCCGAAGGAGAACGTGATTGGCGACGTCGGCAAGGGCTACAAGATCGCGATCGAAACGCTCAACGAGGGACGCATCGCCATCGGCTCGCAAATGATCGGACTGGCGCGCGGCGCGTTGGATCACGCGGTCGCCTATGCGCGCGAACGCAAGCAGTTCGGCAAGACCATCGGCGAGTTTCAAGGCGTACAATTCCAGCTTGCGGTGATGGCCACCGAAGTGGAGGCCGCCCGGCTGCTGGTGTACAACGCTGCGCGTTTGCGGGATGCCGGCATGCCGTTCCAGACCGAGGCGGCGATGGCCAAGTACTACAGCTCGGAAATCGCCGAAAAGGTGGCTTCCAAGGCGATTGAAGTGCATGGCGGCGTGGGCATCACGAAGGATTACCCGGTGGAGAAACTCTACCGGGATGCCAAGATTGGCAGGATTTACGAGGGTACCAGCAACATACAGTTGCTGACCATCGCCAAGAAGCTGTTGGGTAAGTAGAGAAACCGGCGGTCCTTGGCGAACGTCTGATTCGAGGGGAAGTATGCATCGATTTGCTCAAATGGCGTTGTTATCGGTCCTTTGTCTGCCTATTTGGGCCGATGACCCGAATAAGGCTGCGCTGACTCCGGCGGCCGCCACGGCGACTGCACCCGATGTCAATCCGGATGAAATCATTCGCAAGTTCGCAGCCAAGGAGAAGCAATTCGCCGAGGCGCGAGACAATTACACTTACCGCCAAACCGCGAAGATCCAGGAATTGGACGGATCCGGTGACCCGGTGGGGAAATACGAGATCGTGGAAGATGTTACTTTTACGCCGGACGGAAAGCGCGAGGAGAAGGTAGTATACGCGCCGGTGAACACGCTGCAGAATCTTCTCCTGACACCGGAAGACATGGAGGACTTGCGGAACACGCAACCCTTTGTACTGACCACCGACCAGCTTCCGATGTATGACATACGCTACCTCGGCAAGCAGAACGTTGATGAAATCTCCTGCTATGTCTTCGCCGTGAAGCCCAAGAAGATCGAGCCGCACAAACGCTACTTCGAAGGACAGATATGGGTGGACGATCGCGACTTACAGATTGTGAAGACTTACGGCCAAGGCGTCGGGAAGGCCGGAGACCAACGGTTCCCTAAGTTCGAGACGCTGCGCGAACAGATCGACGGCAAATACTGGTTCCCAACTTATACGCATGCCGACGATACGCTGCACTTCAAGGATTTCGACCAAAAAATCCGCATGCTGGTGACTTACAAAAACTACAAGAAGTTCGAAGGTAAGTCCACCATCCGCTTCGGCGAAGTCGTGGACGATAAGTCGAAAGACCAGCCCAAGCCCGAACCGAAGAAACCATAGTGGTGCAGGCGAGTGGGGCAGGCGCTTTCGCCTGCCAACCGCGCCGCTCGGCGACTTCCGCCAAGGCCTGCGAGTCGCGGCTCGCAGGCATGCTATTATCCATGAGATGGCAAAAATCACCCCCATAAGCAACGGACCGATCCGCATCGAGGGCGAGTTCACGATTCACGATCAGCAGGGCACTGAGTTCGGCCTGGCGGGGCGCACAGTGATCTCGCTGTGCCGCTGCGGACAGTCCGCCAATAAGCCGTTTTGCGACGGCTCCCACGCGCGCACCGGTTTCCTGGACATCTGCATCGCGCGCGATCTGCCGCCGCCCAAGCCAAAGCTGTAAGGAGGGCGCCGTGATACATCGTGTTTTCCTCGTGTTTGGCGCGCTGGTTCTCAGTCCGTTCGGCCAAGTGCGCGACCTCAACCAGCTTCCGCGAAACTTTCTCGGGCCCTACGAAATCCTCTCCGCGATCGGAGCGGAGGTATGGGCGAAGTGTACAAAGCCAACGACACGCGACTCGATCGCATCGTCGCCATCAGTGAACGCTTCGAGCGCGAGGCTCGCGCCGTGGCGGCGCTCAATCATTCCAACATCTGCGAGCTCTACGATGTCGGGCCCAATTATCTGGTGATGGAGTACATCGAAGGCACGCCTCTCAAAGGCCCGCTGCCGCTCGGCCAGACGTTGAAGTATGCGGCGCAGATCTGCGATGCCCTCGACGCCGCTCACAGGAAGGGCATCACGCATCGCGACTTGAAGCCCGGTCACCAGGTGCGCCGGTCACCCTCACCGATGCAAGCAGGTTTGACGGCGCAAGCTGGGGCGAGAACGGCGATATCTTGGCGTGCCTCGGTGAAAAAAATCCGTTGCGCATTCCCGCCTCTGGCGGATCCCCGCATGCTGTGACCAATCAGGACAAGGGGGCAAGGCTTTTTTCTGCCGCAGGTACTGCCGGGAGGGAACGACGTACTCTTCACTGACTTCAGGAACACGCTGGCTGACCCGTCCATCGAAGTGGTATCGCTGAAGACCGGGGCAGTGAAGACGTTGCTGAAGGGCGGTTACTTTGGCCGGTACCTGCAAACCAATGGATCGAACGTATCGGCTTGCCACCTGGTGTATCTGGGTCGGGGCGTATTGAACGCAGTGGCCTTCAATCCCGTGCGGCCGGAGGTCCAGGGGAGCCCCGAGCAAATACTGGGGGATGTGCTGGTAGCGGCAACACAACAGCCCATTATGACGCGACATTCGACGTTTCGCGGAACGGAATCTTTGTCTATCAGCCAGGAGTCGCAACCGAACAGAAATGGCCCGTCGTTTTAATGGACAGCTCGGGCAAGACCGAGCCGCTGGTGACCACTCCGGGCAATGCCTCCGATCCTCATTTTTCTCCCGATGGCAATCGCCTTGCGCTAGGGGTGGACACCGGCAAGGGGAAGGAGATCTTTGTTCTATGACCGGCAGAGGGACGCCCTGACCCGACTCGCCGGAGGGACTTCGCCCGTTTGGTCGCGAGACGGTGAACACCTGGTGTTTTCTTCCGACAGCGATGCACGATCCCAACTGAATTGGATCCGCGCGGATGGCTCGGGCGAAGTGCAGGTACTGCTGAGGCTGGAAAACAAGAACGTTGTTAGGCCAACCGAATTCTCCCCCGACGGCCAGCGGCTGGCCTATACTGAGTCAGGCGCTACTTGGACCTTGCCACTCGACGCCAGCGATCCTGAGCACCCTAGACCCGGCAAGCCTAGCCTGTTTTTAGAATCCTTCGCGGTGGGCACGGTCTTCCCGCCCGACGGCCGCTATGTTGCCTACTTCTCGAATGAGTCCGGAACTTTTGAGGTTTACGTGCGGCCCGCTCCTGGGCCGGATGGCAAACCAGGGCCGGGGAAATGGCCGATTTCAACCGGCGGCGGCACGTACTCGCAGTGGTCGCCCAGTGGCCGCGAACTATTCTACCGGAACCTCGCCGCCCCCGGCATCATGGTCGTGGAGTATACAGCAACAGGGAGCGGCTCGTTCTCTTCGAACAAACCTCGCGTGTGGACAGACCGGCCGATCACGTCGGCGGGGGGCGCTTTGGTGTATGCCCTCGCTCCGGACGGCAAACACGTCGCGATGTTCCCGCCGCCCGAGACGCCCGCCGAGGACAAGGGCGTGGCCCGCGTGACGTTCCTGCTGAACTTCTTCGACAAACTCCGCCGCAAAGTCCCCACCGGCAAGTAACGGGAATCGCAGGCAACCCGAGCATTGGAAAGGGATTCGCCGGATAGATCCGGAGTGGCACCCTCCACTACCTTTGGCAGAACGCCAGCTCCAGGCCAAAACCCGAATTTGAAAAGTAATGGAAGGCTACGCCGTGGCCCAGGACCTATCCACTACAAGGAATGATCGCCGTGGCTGAGTTCTTCAGTATCCTCAAAATATTCAGCGGCTGCTCGGCGGTGGGCAGTCGGCTACCCATGTGGGGCGAGCCAGTAAGGCGATTGTCGTCGACTGTCACGCGCCGACTTCCACGTAAAGGTTGGAGCGGTCCTCCGCCAAAGTGATCTGCACGCTCTCGCTGTAGTTTCGATTCCGGAACGGTTCCATGAATGAGTTGACGAACCGAACCTCGAAGCCAACTGGGGTTACGCCTCAAGGTTATGCCTCCTGTTAGCAGGCCTGCGGCTCGCCGCCGAGGGAAACTCAGCTATAGCTATGAGCTCTGCAGTATCTTCCGCACCTCAGCGTTAGGATCGTCGGCCACGCGGCTCTTGACGTCGAAGAGCATCGTGGCACGGCGTTCCGCGGTGTAGGGAGGCCATTCCGGAATGCTCGCCGCGTTCGGATTTCCGTTCCTCGCAAAGGCCAGCCAAGCGTCGCTCATCTGCCTGGCGAGTGCCTCCGGCTCCGGGCCGGGGCCGACGAGGACGCGGGCTTTGTCGACGTTGTCGAACATCAGCGGGATGTCCAGCGTGTGCGGCGACTTGAACAAACCATTGGCTACCGGAGTCTCCCAGATCAGGTAATACATATAAGCGGGAGCGGCCTTCTGCGCGGCCTTGCGCTCGGCGAGCGTGATGGATCCGCCGAACATTCCGGTTGCGGTCATCACTTGGTTGAGCAGGTAGGTGGGCGAGTAATCGGGATGAAGCTTGCGTAAGGCGGCGACCAGAGCCTCGGCTTTGGGCCCGGCGATCTGCTTGGCGCGCTCCATGAGCTGCGTGTCCGTCAGAGTGGGGAACCAGGGCTCCGCGGCGGTGAACAGCGTCATCTCGTCTTTGTTGGATCCGATCATGATCGGGACGTTGGCCGAAATGGCCGGAGCCGCGGGAGTAAACGGATCGGACGGCAGAACCACTCCATCCACCATGGGGGCCAAACGCATCATGCCGCCCATGGGGCCGCCTCCGGCTTTCGCGGCTGCCGCGAAGGCGGCAGACAGAATGTCCTCGGCGGGCAAGCTCTGCAGCGCTTTCAAATCGGCGGCGCCGATCTGAAGCTCATCGAGCAGTCCCTTGGCCGTGCGGGTCGCGGCATCCTTGGGGACGCCGCGGAGTCCTGGTCCGCTTTGGATAATCGCGCGATGAAACAAGCCCTTGGCCGCTGGCATGGCAAGCAGAGTGCTGACCTTGGCGCCGCCGCCCGATTCCCCCATGATCGTGACATTGCCGGGATCGCCGCCGAAGGCTTCGATGTTGTCTCGCACCCACTCCAAAGCGGCGACCAGGTCGAGCATGCCGGCGTTGCCGGACTTCGCATAAGCGTCGTTGCCAAGCTGGCCGAGGTAGAGATAGCCGAACACGTTCAACCGATGATTGACGGTGACTACCACGACGTCGCCTTTCTTGGCGAGATTGGCGCCGTCGTAGATCGGCCACGCGCCGGAACCGTAGGCGAAGCCGCCGCCGTGGATCCACAGCATCACGGGACGCCGCGTCCCGCCACCGAGGCCCGGCGTCCACACGTTGAGGAACAGGCAGTCTTCGTTCTGGACCTTGATCTCCGCCGGTGTCGGGTAGATGGTGGCGAGCTGCCGTCCGAAATCGGTAGCCGGCGAGGTAGATAGCGGGGGCGCCATCTGGATGGCAGGGGCGCCAAACTCGGTGGCGTCGGCGGCGCCCTTCCAGGGCTTCGGCTTCACCGGCGGCATGAAGCGCAACGAGCCAACCGGCGGCGCGCCGTAGCGAATTCCCTTCAAGACCTGAACGCCATCTTTCACGAGGCCTTGCACGTCGCCGTTGGTGGTTTTGACAACTTTCGTGACCACCGGTATAGGCGTGTCAGCGCGGAGTATGCCGGCAGAGGCCAGGCCAATTCCGAGACGCAGCAGATCGCGCCGGCCAAGCTGTGTTGGTTGTTTCATATCGAGAGTCCTTGAGCGAGCTGAAGGTCGCTCCTGCGGCGAACTTCAGTTCGCCGGTTGGCAGGCGAAAGCGCCTGCCCCACCACACGCTGAAGCGTGCGCCACGATCAGAACTGGAAGCGGCCGGCGAACTGGAAGGCGCGCGGTCCGCCGGATCCGAATGTCGAACTTACGCGCTGTGTCGGCACGCCAAACGATCCCGGGCTGGCCAGATTGAAGCTATCGCCGGTCAGGTTGCCGAAGTTGAAAATATTGAACGCTTCGGCGATGATGCGAAACTCGTACCGCTCTTTGAGGCGGAAGATCTTGGTCAGGCGAATATCCTGCGAAGTGAAATCGTTGCCCAGGCTGTAATGCGACGGCAGAGTGACGGTAGGGAATGTCTGTCCCGGTGAGACGCCCGCGGCGCCCGCCGGCGTAGGCTTCCCGGCATATGTCGAGTTGTATTGGTTCACCAGGTTCTGCAGTTGACTGTTACTCAGCCAGCCATTGTACTGTACACCGGGAAGCGGGGTATACGCGGTGGATTGCGTGTTCGTGCCGGTGATATCGACACCGTCGATGACCGGCTCTACGGGCGGCCGGCTGATAAAGGTGGACAGCAATGAGAACTGGAATCCCCAACGGAGATCCACGATGCCCGAGATAGTCAAGACATGTTTCGGTTGATCGGGTCCATACGTGGAA
>JBEKUO010000229.1:0-10104 GCA_049514955.1 Bryobacteraceae bacterium
GTGAAGAGAAGTTACGCTAAAGCGGCCAGGTGGTATCGCAAGGCTGCTGACGCGGGATACGCGGACGCCCAGAACGACCTCGGCTTTGCCTATTACAGCGCTCGAGGCGTACCGCGGAATTATTCTCAAGCACTGTTTTGGTTCCGCAAAGGCGCCGAACAAGGAGAAGCGCACGCAAAATTCAACCTCGGCTGCATGTACCGGGATGGCAGAGGCGTGCCGCAGGACCGCGGTGAGGCGCTTCGCTGGTTTCGTGCGGCCGCCGATCAAGGAGATGCCGATGCGCAGTCCGAGCTCGCGAGCCTTGGCCCAAAGATGCCCCGCGAACAAATTGCGGAAGCGCTGCCGGCGACGCCGGGCAATGCACGGGTACAGAGCAGCTCGGGCGCGATGAACGCCAAGGGATTCGTGGCAATGCTGTTGGAGGGAGGTGTTTATAAGGTTCCCGTTCTCATAAATGACACGATCACTCTTAAGTTCGTACTTGATAGCGGCGCGACAGATGTGACCATTCCTGCTGACGTTGTGACGACCTTGATGCGAAGTGAGACGATCACCAAATCCGATTTTATTGGCGTCGAGACTTACACTTTGGCGGACGGCTCAAAGACATCATCACCCACATTCCGAATCAGATCGCTGAAAGTTGGAGATATGGCTCTTCAAAATGTCATGGGCAGCGTGGCGAGGCGAGAGGGAGATTTGCTTCTTGGGCAAAGCTTTCTCGGTCGCTTCAAGTCGTGGTCCATTGACAACACAACGCATACACTGGTTCTTGAGCCAAGCGAGCAGTAACCCGATTTGTGCGCCCCTGACGAATAGGGTAGCCGTACTTCACTTGTATCTTTCCTTGCCCGATCGCCGCGGCTTCCTCTTCTTCCTAAGCGGCTCCGCCGCCCGCAAGAGTGGATGTTCGGCTGCCAAAGCAAGAAACCCGGGAGCGCCCACGCTGTTGTATAGGCCAACAGCAACGGGCCTCGTGAATGGTTTAGGCGCGTCGATCCGTAGCAAGTACCAGATGAGGCCGCAGTACGTGCAACGCCAGAGCTTGTGGCTTCGGAGTTTTTGCCATGCCCCATCCGGCATTTCAACAGCGGACGGGTCTTGAACCTCAACGACAATGTTTCCGCGCGCGCAGTTAAGAGACGGACAGACAGGCACCATACTGCGCATTATGGACCGGACATATGAAAACCGTCAAGCCCGCGATTGGCGCGAGTTCCATGAATGGGCAAACCTCTAGACCAGTTGCAACCCTTTCAGGTTCATCCTGTCCGCGCATACATGGCAAGATCGTACTGCGCCTGTTGCACAAGCCAGCCGTCCGCGGTACCGCCGAAAACCTTCGATAGCCTGACGGCCATTTCAGGAGAAATGCCGCGCTTCTCATTGACGAGTTCCGAAAGCGTGTTGCGGGTGACACCGAGGGCTTCGGCGGCGTCCGTAATGGTCAAGCCCAAAGGCTCGATGCACTCGCGCAAAACAACGCCTCCGGGGTGTGGTGGGTTCTTCATGGTCATGGGTCGCGCTCTCTGTCTAATGGTAATCGACATAATCAACATCCTCGGCGTGGCCTTCGGCAAAGCGGAAAATCACCCACCAGTTAGCCCGAACGGTCACGGCCTAGGAGCCTTTCTACCGTCCCAGTGACTTCCTAGGCCTTCCCCCTAACCTACCATTTGCTCTGGAAGCCGCCCTTTTAGCTCTGCTCCTGGATTGGCCGCCAATCTGACCCAGCCTGGACGCCATCCAGCTCTTTGAACCCAGAATGCCTTCCAAGAGCCCCGGCACGTAAAGGTCTGCATCCACGGCTGGAAAGTGGATGCCGAACCCCGACGGGCTGATTTCTATTTCGTTAAGCTGTGAGGGCTTGGCGTCTTCCAGTCCTTCCACATCGCCGGGCGAGAAGCTCACGATCAGCTTGGAACTGAGCTGAATCACGATTCGCCTGGTCTTGCGATCGTAATGCGCGGCAACTACTCGTGGAACGCTTCCTTCCAGGGCCTTCGCACGCTGGTCTGCCAATTCGAAATCGTCACGCGATGCCATGAATATGCTCCCAAGCCTTGCACAACTCTTTCAAGTGTTCCGTCAGGACGGTTAGCATGTGCCTGATCTCCCGCCGCGAGAATCCATAATTCTCGCGGATCTCTATCGGTCCTGCCGGACAGTTCAGATCGAACACTGCCTCGCAACCTCGACCAATTACATGAACATGAGCCGGTCGATGATCGTTCGGATAAACCACAACCCGCAGTCCATCAAACCTGAGAACGTTGGGCACTGCACCGATTCTAGCAAGGTTCCTAAACGCTTGGGTTTTAGGCTGCCGTCGCCCAGCCCCAAACCCCTCCCCTGCGTCACGCTACGATGTAACCATGCTGATCGTTCACGTTCATGTCCACGTCAAACCGGAATTCGTAGACGCCTTCCGGCAGGCCACCATCGAGAACGCGCGGCACAGTGTCCGGGAGCCGGGCATCGCGCGCTTCGACGTCGTCGTGCAGTCGGACGACCCCACGCGGTTCGTGCTCGTCGAAGTGTACCGGACCGCCGAAGCGCCCGCGCGGCACAGAGAAACGGCGCACTACCTGGCTTGGCGTGACGCGGCTGTGGACATGCTGGCCGAGCCCCGCACCAGGGTGGAGTACGCCAACGTTTTTCCGGACGACTCGGGCTGGTAACGCGCCATGCGTTTCGAATTCGCCACGGCTGCGCGCATCGTCTTCGGCGCGGGCACGGTGCGGGACATCCCGGCGGCGGCGCGTGAGATGGGACAGCGGGCGCTGCTGGTCACGCGGCGGTCGGCGAATTTTGAGAACAATTTCGAGGGCAGTTTCGAGAAGATGGGAATCGCGGGCATGCCGTTCCCGATCCACGGCGAACCCACCGTGGACCTGATCCGGCAGGGAACGCAATTGGCGCGCGGCGAAGCCTGCGATCTGGTGATTGCGCTCGGCGGCGGCAGCGCGATCGACGCCGGCAAAGCCATCGCGGCATTGCTGGCCAACGGCGGCGATCCGCTCGATTACCTGGAAGTGGTGGGGCAGGGAAGACCGCTGACCCGCCCGTCGGCGCCATTCATCGCCGAAGGTGTGGGCGATGAAGAAGATGCTTTACGTTAAGGGTTTGCCGTTCCATCTGGCCGGAACCAAAGTGTACCGGGAAGCCGATGGGACTCCGACCTTCGAGTGCCCCCATTGCGTGCGGCGCGGGGTTCCCCTGCATTTGGAGAAGGCATTGGCGCACTATGCACGGAAACGCTGAACTCTTCCCGCATAGCGTGCCTCGCAGCCTGGCGGCGATTGCCGCCAGGCCTCCGGCGCTGTTCTTGCCGGACGAAAAGGCGGGGGAAAGATTCTTTCAGTTCTTCACGGCCCACGTCAGAAACAGTCACACACGGCGGGCCTATTACGAGGCCGCCTGCCGCTTTGCTGACTGGCGTGAAGGCCGGTCACGGCCCAGAAACGTTTCATCTGCCCTTTGAGCGGATGCAGCCGAAACGCCGGTAAGTCCATGTGAGCAACTGTGGGGGCGGCATGAATCGTTGCCAAAATATCCCGCAGCTTGCCAACATGTTCCGGGTTTACACCGCTCGGGTCGTCCTACTCAAAAAGGCGTTTCAGTCCCCTACCAGGACTACCAAGGCTGCACTACGAGCGACGGATGCCTTTGGGCTTCGATATCACCAGCGGAGCAGTCCCCAGTCACCCCACTCGGGGCATCCAAGTAAACGCGGGCAGCAGCGGTATCGTCGTCGACAATGCCTCGAGTTTCTCCGGGGCCTCGCAGATTTACTTCACCTCGGTGGGCGCCAACGATACCTGCACCACGGCGGCGCCGGCATCGCCATCCAGACAACCCAGGCCGCGCCGTAGAAAGCGAGAGGAAACCATGAGTCAACCTACGAAGAAGCCCTACCACCCGCCCACCCTTCGATTCGAGCGTGCCTTTGAAACGTTGGCACTGACCTGCGGCAAGGTTCAGACCACCCAGTCGGGATGCCACCAGAACCGGAAGACTTCCTGGTTAATAACTGGTCTGCCACCCGCGTGGACCCCATGAAAGCGCTGCCCTACGAGTGAACGCCGCTGGTTCCAAATTTGACAATCCGGTAGCGGCGGAACAACATCAGATAAGGGTGCTGCGAGCTGTCAAGGAACAGATCGACACGATTTTCCGGGAAGACCCGGCCGCTAAAAGTGTCGTCGAGATCCTGCTTTGCTACCCGGGCTTCCATGCCATCCTGGCGCACCGCTTGGCACACAAGCTGTACCGCGCCCGTATCCCTTTGCTGCCGCGCCTGATCTCGCAGTGCAGCCGTTTCTTCACCGGCATCGAGATTCATCCTGGTGCACATATCGGACGGCGCTTCTTCATCGATCACGGGATGGGCGTGGTGATTGGCGAAACCACCGAGATCGGCGACGACGTGCTGCTCTACCAGGGTGTCACGCTGGGTGGCACGGGAAACGAAAAAGGCAAGCGGCATCCCACGCTGGGCAATCACGTGGTGGTGGGCACCGGAGCAAAGGTGCTCGGCAACATTCGCATCGGCGACCACGTCAAGGTCGGCGCGGGATCGGTGGTCGTGCGACCGGTTCCGGACAACTGTACGGTGGTCGGCGTGCCGGGCCGTGTGGTGCGTACACGCGGCGAGAGTGGCGTGTTGGAGCACGGCACACTGCCGGACCCGGAAGGGCAGGCGCTCGACGACCTGGCGCAACGCGTGTCCGAATTGGAAGCCATGGTGCGGCAACTGGCCGGCGAGCGCCTGGAGATCGAGCCACGGCGCAAATGATCGGGCCTCGATTGGTCTGCCTGTTGTGGGCCGCCGCCTTGCCGGGCGCGGATGTTTACACCTACTGGATTCAGCCCTGCACAGAAGATGTGGCGGCCCTCTCCGGGTGCCGCGCGGCCGATCCGGATCTGGCGCAGTGGGCGTTGGAAGCCTGGCAGCAAACGTCCGGCGGCGGATTGCGTTTCGTGCCCGCCAACGGCCAGTATGACGCCCGTATCCGCTTCTACTGGCTTGGACGGAGGCCCCAGCTCTACGGCGATGCGCGGCTTGTGTATCTCAATGGCAAGCGCGCCTGGGCCATCGAGGTGCATCCCGACCTGTCGCAATACGGGCCGCGCATCGACGCCGCCGGCAACAACGATGCGCTGTTCCGCGACACGGTCGTGTATCTGACTTGCCTGCATGAGGCCGGCCACGCCATCGGGCTGCCGCACACCGCGGATTTCGCCGACATCATGTACAGCTTCCAATACGGCGGCGACGTGCTCGAATACTTCAGCCGGTATCGCAGCGAGTTGAAAGGCCGATCCGACATCTGCTTGCATTCGGGGATTTCCGAGGCCGAGCGGAAGCGGGTGGCGGGCATGTATGCAGGTCCGTGACGGGCGTGCTAGCATGGAAGGGTCACGCCCTTGCGGGGACGTAGTTCAGTTGGTTAGAACGCCGGCCTGTCACGTCGGAGGTCGCGGGTTCGAGCCCCGTCGTCCCCGCCATCTTCTTTCTTTTCTATCCAACGACTTCCGAAATTTCAGCCTTCCGCGTGCAAATATTTGCTAACCTGCGCTCCGCGCCAGTGCTAACCTGCGCTCCGCGCCGGCATTCCGGCTCTCCGCAATTACGTCTGCCATAGCGTCGTTCCAAATCTTCGCCGTGGCCTTCGCGTCGGCCGGCACAGCATCACGCCCTTCGATCGCAAATCTCAGCATGGATTTCTCATGCTCCTCCATTGTTCCGACGAAGCGTTGGCCCGGGCACCTGGTTTGCAAGCGCTATGTGCCAGCCACTTTCGGCTGCAGATGGAATTTGCGGTAGGCACAGTCGCCGCCCCCCAGCACAAGGCCGGCGAGAAGATGTTCGCAGGTGGGGCTAAGGCCCGATGGAAGGCGAGTTTTAGCTTCGAGGCTAATTTCCGCTATTGCTGTCTAAGAATCCGTTCTGGCTCCGAACGCACGGCCCGCACAGACGGAATGCCAGAGGCGAGAACCGCCGCTACCAAGGTCGTGAACGCAACCAGGGCAGTCGTGAAAGGGTTGATTCCCACAGGTAGCACGACTGAGGCGACCACCCGGTGGATGGCAAAAGTTATGGCGGTACCCAATGCGAAGCCTATCAGCGCCAGGGAAGTCCCTTGCGCCGCCAAACTGCTGACAACGCTTCGATCGCTGGCTCCGAGGGCGCGACGAATGGCAATCTCACGCAAGCGCTGCGAAACCATGTCGGACGTGACCCCATAGAGACCAATCAGCGTCATAACCAGCGCGGCAGCGGCACAGACCCCCAGAACCAGTCCGAGTTGCAGGGCATCGGATGCAGCTTCGCCCACAATTGCGTCCATCGAATCGATCTGGCCCAGCGCCAGATGGCCGTCGATCCGCCATACAGACCGTCGCATTACCTGGCCAAGATTCGCAGGTGGGAGTGTACTTCGGACGACCACAGCCACGCTTTGCGGAGCATAAATGCTGTAGAGGGTGTAGATAGCGTCCGGTAACACGTGTGACGCGGCCGAGTGGCGCACGTCCCCCGCCACGCCAACGATCGCGAGCGGTCTCTGGTTGAGCTCCACTACGTGCCCTATCGCCCCCGCTTCATTGCCCCAGAATCGAACGGCGATGGACCGGCTGACGACCGCATAAAGAGAATTCGGCTGCAGGTCCGTGAAGGCAAACTCGCGCCCAGCCACGATCGGAATTCGCATCGCGGAGAAATAGCCCGGACTGCATGAGTAATAAGTCGCAACCGGAGCCTCCTCGCCAGCCGGCGGGTGCTTTCCATCCGGAAAGTAGTCGTTAAACAGAGCCGAACCGCTGAATGGCAATGGAGACACGATGGCGGTGGCCTGTACTCCGGGAATGGCGTTGAAGGTGTCAATCAGGTTCGAAAAGAAACTCATGCGTGCCCGTGCCCTGTAGCGCTGGTTCGGCAACGAAACGTGAAGGACCAGACGATTGCGGCTCTCAAAACCGGGCATCATCGTTCGAAGGCGGCGCAAGTTTTGCATCGCCATGGTGGCGCCATGAATCAAGACAGTCGATAATGCAACTTCCGCTACGATGCAGACCCCGGCCAGACTCCGCCGCCGCAGGCTCGCCGACGACCCGCTGCCGGCCCTAAGCAAAGCCATCAGGTCGGTACGGGCAGCCGCAAGGGACGGCAGCAGACCGGAAATACCGGCGGTGAGAAAAGATGCAGCGAGGGTGAACAGAGCCACGCGCCAGTCCACGCGTCCGTCGAACATCGAACTAATGGGCAATAAGTCCGTGGCTTGGAGCAGGCGATACCCTGCGTACGCCAGGAATAAACCAAGACAGCCTCCCACTAGTGCGAGGAACAGGGATTCGATCGTCAACAATCGAACCAACTGTCCCCGCGAGGCCCCCAGCGCTGCCCGCATGGCAATCTCGCCTTGCCGAATCCTGAGCCGCGAAATCCTGATGGTGGCGATGTTCACGCTCGCGATCAGGAGTATGCAGAAGACGGTCAAACCCAAAGTCCAAAGGGCCGTCCGGAGCCCGGTGCCCAGCACTGCCTCGTCTAAGGGTTCGATAATAGCCTCGGTTCCTTCGGGCATCGTATGCGCGGCGATCATGCCATTCATCAGCACCCGGAAGTTGGCGATGGCCTGGCGCAACGGGACTCCCGTCCGCAATCGTCCGGCTACTTCGAAGAACCGATAGCCGCGCTGGTCTTCGGCAGCCGTCGGAACCAGAGGCACGAATATAGCGTCATCGGGGGCGTCGATCCAGTGAAAGTCGGGCGGCAAGACTCCCGCCAACACGCGCGTGGCGCCATCGAATGCGAAGGCGCGGCCAACAGCGTTGCGATCGGAGCCGAGGTGCTCTTTCCAAAACTTCGCGGTAGCCACGAAAACGCCGTCCCTGCCGCGGTCGAAATCCCCAGGTCCGAAATCCCGCCCCAAGAACGCGTGGTACTTCGTCAGCTCGTGGAAGGTTGGGGTGACACGAACCGCGGCGATTTGCTTTGGCTCTCCCTCCCCGATTAGAGTCAGTGGCTCTTGTGACCAGGCGACCAACGATTCGAACGACGTTTGCCGCTGGCTGAAGTCCCGGAAATCGGGATAGGCCACGATACTATCGACGCTCTTGCTGCGAAGCGAGATCATCGCCAGGGACCCTGGATCCCGGAAACCCACCAAAGGCTTGAGAATGAAAGCGCTGATAATCGTGAACATCAACGCATTCGCGCCTACCGCCAGGCCGATCGAGAGCACGATCACAGCCGCCGTCAGTGGGTTCTTTTTGTACTGACGCATGGCATACTGCAGGTCGTCAAGAACCCTCATTAGGGACACCTCCGTCTTGTATCGCCGTCGAAACTGAACTCTGGTACGAGGGCCGCCTCGAAAACCTGGACAGGATCATCCGGACCGACTGCAAAACAAAAACAAGAAACAATATCTGTGTCAGGAGGGATGCGAAGGCAATGGTCGCGCGCGCGGGATCGCCCGAAAGACTATGGTGGAAAACGCCAGCCGCGGTCCAAACCTGCCGCATCCGCGCAGGAAAGGACCGTATTAGCAGAGGAAGAGCGATTGCCATCCCAGATCCAAGCATCGCCGCATAAAGGACCAACAGGGCCTTCCGCACCCAGCCCGTCACAGAACATAGGCTGGCCGGCGCCTGGCGGCTACGCGGCCAATTAAAAACCTCCCGCAAGAAAGCCAGGGAGCGAGTTTGAAGATTTGGAAAGCCGGCCAGGTCCACCAGCAACCAGTAGCCGTCACTCTTGAACAATGGATTCATCGCCAAGAGCGCCATGGTATCCACCGAGTAAATGGTGCTGGCAACGGCACGGTTATGCGTCAGGGCATAGATCACGCAGAGGAATGGGACGGTCAAAAGGTGGAAATAGACGCCACCGACATCGATAACGGCCCGCCGTTTGCCGCTCAAGGCCCACGCGCGGGAAAGATCGACGTAGAATGCCGGAAAGATCAGATATAGGCAGAAACCAATCTCTCCATGATGACAATCGTAGTATCGGCACGCAGTCGCATGCCCGAACTCGTGAAAGACGACTGTCACCAGCACCAGCGCGTAGATAAGCGTTATCTGAGACGCCGTCGACGGCAGAAGACGTTGTTTCAAGGGTAATGAATAGAAGTACAAGTGGCCGAGGAGTATCAGAAGCAAACACACGGGAACAGTCCGCATTCGCAACAGGAACTTGAGGCGGGAGCAGATAGGTTCCGATAGCCGCTCGCTGATGAGCGGAAGGCGAAAGACAAAATCGAACTTCCCTCCAAACCGGCGGTGCTTGCGATCCCCGGCGCGGGCCTCTCCATCCTCGGCGGCGCCGAGCCTGACCAGGCCGCGCGGCGCCAAGTGCTGACGGATAGCGTCATGTACTGCGTTCGGCGTCAGACGTAGACCGGACCCCCGCGCGACCGCGTCGGCAACTTCCTGGGGCCCCGAAGTTCCATCCAGGTTGCGCAGGATCTCCGCTAATGGCGCCGAAAGCAAAAATTGTCTGCCCGATTCTGTACGGGCGCGGAAAGAGGTGCGGCCCGTGGCGTCGAGAAACGTGTCGATCTCTTCGCACGCGCTTCTATAATATGTTGCCGGCGGCCGATCAGAGGGTTCAGTCTCCTTGGCTTCAATTGACGTATCCGTCATCTCGCCTCCTCAACGCTCTGCTAAAGGCTGCTCAATTCAGAGTGTATCATCTTCTTTTGCCGATAACTGCACTTTTTGCTGTGAATTTTTGACGCAAGCGCCTTCGATGCAAGTGGAATAGCAAAAAGCGGGCGGCGGCAACGGCCTGGTTGATACCCGTTTAGTCCTGGGTCCAACGTAGACCGCACCGCCGTTCGCTTTCCGATGTTCGCTTGGTTGTGAGCTTCTTAAGCGTTACCCGGTGAAGTCGTCTTCAGTCGATATTTTAGAAAGGCAGCCGCCTTTGCAGCACGCATTGAGGCAGAGACCACCCTGACAGCAACCTTCATTGGCGGGGTGCACGAAGGTCATTTCAAGACGTACTTCAAGCTCTTCCACTGTTAAGTTTGCCAGGACCTGGTTGCCCAGCGGCAACATTTTGTCCGCGTCCATATTGTGTTCTCCTTT
>JBEKUO010000230.1:0-10088 GCA_049514955.1 Bryobacteraceae bacterium
ATGATCTCGCCACCTAACACATGAAGCGTCGGCGGCGTCGCTCCGCAAGGATTGCACGGCCGCGCATCCCCTGTCGTGCGTATGCAGTTGCGAGGGCCGAGCAGGGGCGGCGCGTAGAGACGGGGGGGTTTAGCCATAGCGCGACTCCCGGCCAGGGTTTTGAGAAATGCCCAGAAGGCTGCTTAGGGGAGGGAAATTATCGTTTGAATCGCTGAGGTGAGTTCGAAACGTGTCCAGACTGGGGAGCCATACTTCTCCACGACCAACTCTCGGACTTTCGGGTTGACGCCCCGCCACTGTGAACTCGCGGGAAATGGCCAATGCCGCGCGAAATCGGTTCTCTCGGAGTTCGCCGAGTGTCCGTCCGTTGGACCGAGCGCAGGCCTTTCGGGCGCGTGTCTCACAGTCTGCAGTGAGGGTGCGCGTTCGGTTAACTGGCGGTTCCGCCCCAAAATGGCGCCATTACCGTACTGGATGCGAGCTCTTATCCTACAGTCGACTGTCTGAGGATTTTCGTTCTTTGACTCCGCACCACGGGCAGAATTGCAGTTGGATATCAGTCAATGCCCACCTGGCGCCACCGACCACGGCGGCAGCGGTAACCCTGGCTCGATCAGGCTCAAGAAATCGATCGGACAGTCTGTTCCACTGGTGGCAAGGGATCGGCCTCATTCGGTTCTTACGGACGTTTTACTAGTCGGTTCTCAACGCCTGCATCGGTTCAATGGCTGCGGCACGCACGGCTGGTATGTATGCTGCTAGCAAACCGGTCGATGCCATGCCCAAGCTGATCCAGCCTAGGACGAATGGATCGCGAGGCCCGACGCCATAGAGCATCCTGGCTATGAGCGGACCCGCGGTGAGCACGGCGCCTGCCCCGATTGCGATGCCGGAGCCAATCAGAACAGCCGCATCGCGAAGAATCATGCGCAAAACTACGGCGCGGTGGGCGCCGAGCGCCATGCGTAGCCCTATCTCGCGCGTGCGACGAGCAACGGAGTAGGACATGACTCCGTAGAGCCCGAGCACTGTGAGAACAAGCGCTAGTCCTGCAAACGACGAGAGCAGCGTCATGGCAAAGCGGGGAGCGGCAAGCTGAAACGAGAGCAATTCCTGCATGGTTCGCACTTCGGTAACGGGTATGTTCGGGTCCATCGATGCGACGAGCTGGCGCATAGTGGGTTCAAGGCTGACCGGGTTGATCGAAGTCCGCACAACCGTGTAGAGACAGCACCACGTAGGGAGTTGGCTCGCGGGCAAATACATAACTGGCTGCATATCCCGCTGGGTGACCGAATGTCGGACATTCCCGACAACGCCCACGATCTGGCGCGAAACGGGCCGACTCGTCCTTGGCGTGATTTCTTTGCCAACCGCGTCCTGACCGGGGAAGAACCTTTCTGCGAAGTCCCGATTGACAATAATCGCCTGCGGAGAATCGATTGTGTCCGTTTCGGAGAAGTCCCGGCCCTCCAAAAAAGGGATCTGCATTGTACGAAAAAAAGCGGGAGAGATCGCTGTAGCCTCGGTTACGGGGCGCGTGCCTTCGACGGGCAGCCTTCCCCTGCTATCGAATTCGAGGCTGAACATGTCCTCCGTCATGGGTAGAAGCATGGTGCCCCCCGCCGATCGCACGCCTGGTAGAGCGCGGAGGCGCTCGAAGTAGCGGCGATAGAACGTAGGCCTCGAGTGTGCATAGGCCAAGTCGGGTGTTTCAAAGGTGAAGGTGAGCACATTCGTGGGATTGAAGCCCTTGTCAGTATGCGTCAGCGTGAGGTAGCTGGATATGAGTAGCGCAGCGCTGGTGGTGAGAAGGATGCCGAATGCGACCTGCAGGACAATCACAGTTTTACGTAGCAGATCGCGGCCCACCAAGTTTCCGCGGCTTCCCTGCTGGAGGATGCGGGCCAGATCCGGCCGGGATGCGGTCACGGCTGGCAAGAGGCCAAAGATGAGAGCGGAAAGCAATGAGGCGAAAAGCGCGAACCCTAGCACGCGGAGATCGATCCCCGCATCGCGGGCGCGTGGAACGCTATCGCCAAGGAGGTTAAGGACGGCTGGCGTGGCGATGTACGCGAGTGCGCAGCCGACGGCGGCGCCCAGAACGGCGAGGACGAGGCTTTCGGAGAACAACTGGAGGACGATTTCGCCCCGACCGGCTCCCAAAGCGACGCGGACGGCAATCTCCCGTTGACGATCGCGCACGCGGGCGAGCTGAAGATTAGCAATGTTGCCACAAGCCACGAGCAACACGAGCACGACGCTGGCTAGGACTACAAGGAGCAGTTCGCGCCTATCGCCAAGCACAGCCTCCAATTCGGATTTGACGATGGCGGAGCTGTACCGGGTATTCGTGTCCGGATATGCCTGGGCCAGCTGCGCGGCATTGAATTTGATGTCCTGGTTGGCCTGCGCAATGGATACGCCATCTAGCAGACGTCCTATCGCATCGATTCCCCTCGAGCCGCGTTTGGCGAGGAAGCTCTCGTCGACAGCGAGGCTGGTCCAGAAGGCCGTACGCGGGCTGTTGACGGGAAAACGGAATGACGAGGGCATGACGCCAATGACCCTGAACTGTCGACCGCTGAGATCAATATAATGGCCAATTATGGATTTGTCGGTGTTGAATTGAGAAACCCAGAGCGCATGGCTGATAAGAACGACTCGGGTTCCGACCTTCTCTTCATCGGCGACAAAGCCGCGGCCCAACTCGGGACGTACCCCCAGCATGGGCAAAAGATCCCAGGAAACGGACATACCCAAGAGATGCTCGGGCCGCTGGGCCCCGGTGAGTGTGTACTCCTCGCTGGTGAACGATACGAGGTGGCTGAAGCTGTGGCTCCGCTGGCGCAAGTCAAAAAAGTTAGGATACGATAGGCTGTTGGTCAGAGTCCGCTTCTCGTCGTAGGAGTAAACCTGGACCAGCCGCTGCGGTTCAAAATAAGGTAACGGCCGTAGCATGACCGCGTCTACCACGCTGAAGACGGCGCTGTTGGCGCCAATTCCGAGCGCAAGGACCACCACCGTTGTGAGTGCAAAGCCAGGCGACTGGATCAGTTTGCGAATTGCGTAACGTAACATCACCCCCCCATATTTCTCGGTGGGCTTCCCGCGCTAATACTCGAAGGGACCTTGCCATCGAACGCGGCTGACGCGCCGCGTCGTTACCAGCAGGACCGGAACGAACCGGCGTTCAATACGATCCACTCCAAACCGCCTCCCCAGCCGCCTGCTTCGAGATCAGCCCGTGCGACCGGCTTTTTACGCAGCGACATCAAAGATCGTGGGGTCGCGAGCGAAGGTTCTTTTCGGAAAAGCAGATTGAGCCCAAGTTCGATTGTACCGTTACCCGTGCCCACAGTCGTCATCAGCGATTAACTCTGGAAGTAGGGAAGACACGGCCGGCGTGGTGCGGTTTATGGTAGAGCTTTTCGCCACCGTTCGCCTGCGTGTCATGGAACTCATCACGATTTTAAACCGCTGCCATCGCTTCCGGGGATTTGTTTTATCACCACGCCCGGTTCAGCCTGGACCATAAGAGGATCGAAGTTTCCGTGCGGCCCCGCAAGGGCTCCGCCGCGATTTGTTCGCGCTGCCGTCGGCCGGCCTCCGGATACGATCGACTCGCTGAACGGAGTTTCGAGTTCATTCCTTTCTGGGGTTTTCTGGTGTTTCTGCTGTATGCCATGCGGCGCGTCGAATGCCGCCGTTGCGAAGCGGTCGTCGTCGCGGAGGTCCCATGGGGGGACGGCAAACGTACCCTCACCAAGGCGTACATGCCCGGGCTTACCTTCTGAAGGAAGCATTTCAACAACTCTGGGATTACAACTCCCCTGCCTGGGCGGGAAAGTTCCTGGATGAATGGTGCCGCCAGGTCATGCGGTCCCGCATCGAACCCATGAAGAAAATCGCTCGTTCATTGCGTCAACATCGCCAGTTGATCCTTCTGGGCTCAAAAACAACTCTCCAGCGGCGTGGTCGAAGGTCTAAATAACAAAGCCAAAGTCACTATGAGAAAATCCTACGGCTTCCGCACCTTCCGTGCGCTCGAACTGGCCCTCTATCACTCACTTGGCAAACTTCCAGAGCCCCGATTCAACCCCGATTTCTTCTGACGAACCGGAAAATAGGGCACGGCCACCACCCGACGCGCGTTGCCCGGCAAGCCCGGCTCAAGGCGCCAGGCGCCAGTATCACCGCCAGCCGGGCGAAGTTCCCGGCCGTGACCGGAGAAGCGCCCCAAGAGTGCGCCTCTCAAAAGGGCGCCCGCGGGAGAGCGCAGCGCCCTTTCTGATTTCACAATCCCACGCGGCCCTTCCGCCCGGCGGGGCGAAACCCGGAACTCATTGAAACAAAAGGTGAAAGAATTTGGTTCGCGTGGTCACTGGCTCAAGCGCCGTTTGGTTATCTAACGTATTCCCAGATCGATCTACAACGTTCAAGGGGACTTCGGCATTGATCTGGTCCGAGAGCCCAAGCACAGCCAGGTGGTGCACCGTCGAGGACTAACACGGTTAATATCACGTCGCGCGATTCGGAAGCAGGGTCGAACAGCCAGTTGTCCGCCAGGTCGCGCCAACGATGGATACTACGGAAGACCGCTCGCTGACGCGCGCGGCTCCGATCAGAGCCACGAACGTGACTGGTCTTCCAGCCCCACGAAATCATATTTGTGCAAATGGTGTACTTAGTCACCGGTATTCGCTACGCCCCCTGTTTACCGCGTGAATCTTGCGTTCGGTGTACCTGTTAACACTAGATAACAACCTTTTGACACGGGATAACAACTCTCAGGAGATCTCCCGGCTATCTGGGTAGCGTGGCAAACATCAGGCGAAGCTTTTCCTGCCCGGGATGCTGTCGCGAGAACAAACAACAGGTAACAGCATTGCCTGTTAACGGTAACTATCTATTGAGAATATTGCTTCACCACCCGAACGCAGTAATTCTAATTAATAGCAGGTCGCCTTGTGGCGCACTGGCTGGAAAGAAGATATATGAAATCGATCTATTACCCTTTTACTCGGGTTGCTTTCGCCCTCCTCCTCGCGGTTCTGTGTGTAGGCGGTGCGTCGATTTGTTGCGGTCAAGCGCCGCCGGTGCCCAGCGAATATCAGGATCTCTATACTACGCTCAGCGGCGACATCAGCGACTTCAATACGGCAATCAGCGGCGTTTGGACTGGATCCACATATCCGGTTCTCTATACGGGAGAGTTGACGAATGCCAACTCCAATAACACGGGGTTGCTCACCTCCAATGGCATGCAATCGGTGCAGAACGACCTAAACTTCCTTAAGGCTTTAGGAGTTCAAGCAGTTGCCGTAGAAGTCAGTTTTCCCGCGTTGTACGAGCCGTTTTATTCCAGCCAGACAGAATATCAGCAATACGTCACTTATTATGCGCAAGTGGCCGCGGCGGTCCGGGCGATGGGCTTCAAACTGATCGTCGAAAGCCAGAGCATGATGCCCAGCGGTATCGCATCGGGGTGGGGCCCGCAGTTGACGACGTTTTACCCCACTCTGAACTGGACGCAATATCAGGCGGCCCGCGCACAGGCCGCGCAAGTGGTGGCGCAAACGATGCAGCCGGATTACTTCGTACTTCAGGAAGAGCCCGACACCGAGGCCACGCAATCCGGGCAAACCAACGTTGACACCGTCGCCGGATCCATAAGCATGTTGGACCAGACCGCCAGCAGCGTACTTGCGGCGGGGGTGCCGAACATGAAAATAGGCGCCGGGCTGGGCTCGTGGCTCAGCGGGTTTCAAGGGTTTATCCTCGGCTTCACCGGCCAGCAGTGTTCGTCCACACAGCCTTGTGTGACCGTCCCGCTGGACTTCATCGACATGCACATCTATCCGATCAATGAGTTAGGATCGCCCTCCAACAGTAACTTTTGGCAAAATGCCTTGACCATCGTCAGCATGGCCCAAGCGGCGGGCAAGCCGGTGACGGTGTCGCAGACGTGGCTGCGGAAGGTCCGGAACAGTGAATGGGGTGTGCTGGACGGGGATACTCAGGAGTCGCGTGAGGTGTTCAGCTTTTGGGAGCCGCTGGATTCTGCTTTCCTGCAGACAATCGTGAACCTGGCTAATTACTCCCAGATGCTTTTCATGAATCCGTGGGACACACCGGAGTTCTCGAGCTACCTGACTTACGCGTCCAGCGACGACAGCATGTCCCCCGACCAGCTATACACCGGCGAAACTACGGCAGCGTCTACGACACTGCTGCAAGGCATCTATAGCCCCACCGGGATGGCCTATTACAGCGCGATCGTCTCTCCTCCGGATACGGTTCCACCATCGACGCCCACTAATCTGGTAGCCACGGCGGCGAGTCCGACCCTCGTGAACCTGAGCTGGAATGCCTCCACGGATAACGTGGGTGTAGCGGGGTACAATATAGTGCGCAATGGCGTACAAATCGCGACGAGTGCGCTGACAACTTTCCAGGACACAGGGACTGCCGGATACACGACCTACACCTACCAGATTCAGGCTTACGATTTGGCTCCCAACGTCTCGCAACCGGCCAGCGTTACCGTAAAGACGCCGTCTTCCTCGGCTCCGGATCCGCCTGCCAACGTGGCGGGAACCACAATCTCCGCCCAGCAGATCAACCTGAGCTGGTCGGCTCCCACCAGCGGAGTGATCCCGACGAGCTATCTGGTCTTCCGCGGGACCTCTTTCGCGAATATGACCCAAATTCAAACGCTGGGTGGCTCTTCGATTTCCTACAATAACTACAGTCTGGCGGCGGGGACTACGTATTATTACGGCGTAGAGGGCGTGACGAACGGGCTGAGCTCCGGGATGTCGCTCATCGTTGTCGGCACCTTTGCGCTACCGACCGCGCCAGGCAACCTGGTGGCGACTGTCAACTCAGGCAAGCAGATCACATTGACCTGGTCGGCTTCGACCGGCAGCCTGCCGATCAGCAGCTACAAGGTCTTCCGGGGAACGTCGCCCTCCAGCCTGAGCCAGTTGGCCCAGACGACCAAGACCTCCTATGTCGATACCACCGTGATCGCGGGGACGACATACTATTACGCAGTAGAGGCGGTCGACTCGAAAGGGGACGTCTCGCCGATTTCCGGGACGGTGGCGGTGACTCCGCCTGGGCCACCCTCTGCGCCCACGAATGTGACGACGACAGCGTCGTCGGCCAAGTTGGTTAAAGTGGCGTGGTCCGCCGCCGCAAGTAACGGCCTGGCGGTCGCCAACTACCACGTCTACCGGGGCACTTCATCTTCCAGCCTGAGCCAGTTGGCCATCACCACCAGTACTACTTATTCGGACACTACTGTGAAGGCGGGGACGCTCTACTACTATGGCGTCGAAGCAACAGACACGGGCGGAGATGTTTCGCCGATGTCTGCACTGGCGTCAATCACTACGCCATCGATGCCCTCGGCGCCAACCGGCGTGACGGCGACCCCGGTCTCCAGCAAGCAGATCAGCCTGACCTGGACCGCTTCCGTAAGCGGCGGCCTGCCGATCTCCAGTTACCACATTATGCGGGGTACTTCGCCATCCGCCTTGAGTCAAGTTGGAACCTCGGCCAGTACTTCGTATAAGGACAGTACGGTGACGGCGACGACGACCTACTACTATGCGGTATATGCGGTCGACTCGGGCGGAGACGATTCTGCGACGTCGGCGCCCGTCTCGGTAACCGCTCCGGCGCCACCCGCGGCTCCCACTAATGTAGCTGGCGCGGCGATCACCCATAGGCAGATCAGCGTAACGTGGAGCGCCTCGGCAAGCGGGGGCCTGCCCATCGCCACTTACCACGTCTACCGCGGAAGCTCGTCTTCCAATCTGGCCGTTGTTAGCGCAATAACCGCGCCAACGACGTCTTTCACCGACAACAGCGTATCGCCCAACACAACCTATTACTATGCGGTACAAGCGATTGATTCAGGAAACGATACTTCCGTGACCTCGGCTATCGTGGCAGTCACCACGCCGAACTAAACGGCGCCGGCTTACCTCGCAGCCTGTGGCAGACGCACTCGCGGACCCAGCCCCGTGCCGGGTCCCCTGGGCGTCCTGTCAGCCAGCGCTGTCTGGAACGCGCAGCTACGCCCGTACCGACGCGATCTACGGGTTCCGCGCGTCCATGGTGATCGGGCAAATCTACTCCGGAGCCACAGTCTCCTACAAATCCCTACAGGCTGCTCTGCTTGCGATCTTCGGCCACGATAGCATGCCCCGTATTAGCTCATTCGCTCGAGTGCGTATCGCCGCCGCCCACACGTTAAAGATCGATGAGGCGTTGAAGGGCGCACCGCGAACTTGCCCGACGGAGACGACGCACGCCACATAAATAGCGCCCTGGTGTATACTGGACGGCGAATCGGGAAGCAGAGTGTGCGTCCCGCATCGGAGATATTACATGCGACGATTTTGCCTGGTATTCGCGGCAGGGATTGGGATGTTGTCCTCGATCGGATTCGCCCAGGAGACGGCCGCCGGACCTTACAAGGTGCTGAAGACGGCAAAGGTGGGCGGGGCAGGCGGTTATGACTACGTCTATGCAGACGATGCCGGTCGCCGGCTGTACACTCCGCGCCCGGGCAGTAGTGCTGCCCGGATCTCGGTTTTCAATTTAGACACGCTGGAGCCGGTTGGCGAAATCCCCAATGCGAACGCGCGAGGGGTAGCTGTCGATCCGAAGTCCAATCACGGATTCGGAAGCAGCAAGCCGGTTGTAATGTGGGATACCAAAACGCTTGCGACGATTAAGACTATCGATGTGGAGGGCGGTCCGGACGGCATCCTATTCGACCCGTTTAACGAGCGGGTTTACGTTTTCAGCCACAGGGCGCCCAACGCGACGGTGATCAACGCGGCAGACGGCAGCATCGTAGGAACCATCGACCTGGGCGGAGCGCCTGAGCAGGCGGTGACAGACGGCAAGGGCCACTTGTATGTCGATATCGAAGACAAGGACAACATCGCGGTGGTGGACGCCAAGGCACTCAAGGTAACCGCCCATTTCGATCTCGCGGGTAAGTGCGGGGGGCCGGGCGGACTGGCATTCGATGTGGAGAATCACATTCTGTTCGCCGCCTGCCACGAACCGCAGACGATGGCGATCGTCAATGCGGAGGACGGCAAAATCATCACCACCCTGCCGATCGGTCGCGGTGTGGACGGGGCGGTATTCAACCCCCATACCATGGAAGCGTTCAGCTCTCAGGGCGACGGCACTCTGACGGTGATCAAGGAAAACAGCCCGGCCAGCTTCGTGGTGGAACAGACCGTACAGACGAGGCCGGGAGCGCGAACGCTGACGCTGGACAGCAAGACGGACCGCATCGTGCTGATCACTGCCGAGTTTACGCCGCCACCCACGCCTCCGCCGGCAGGAGGCCGCGGCCGGGGTCAGATGGTTCCGGATTCGTTTTCCATCCTGGTGGTGGGCAAGTGAGCCCGCCGGCCGTCGAGGTTATCTCTGTTGGATCGCCGCGAAGTGAGTATTGTGAGCGGCCTGAAGCCCCAACACCGCGGCAGCGGACAAGTTGATCGCTGCCGTGGCTTTGACGGCCTGGGGGTGACGGCGCATCAGCACGAATTGCGGAAGCAGCAGGCCAGCCGTGATTCCGCATTTCAGACCCAGTGCCCTGCCCCCGAATGCCAGGCCGCTACCGCGTAACGCGCCGTTGGTTTCGTACTTCCCCCAACTCGTAGCCGCGTCGGCGGAATTGCCAGCCAGCACTGCCGCAACGCTTGCCTGCCAAATGCGATGCCAGGTCCGGTGTCCGCTGTCATCTTGTGCCGCTAGTGGCGCGAGAACGAACAGCAGCCCGATTGTCAGCCTCCGTTTCATTTTGTTACTCCTTGGTTTTCGTGTCGCCCGACTTCACAAACGCGCACACGTGCCCTCTATGCATTCCTTGCGGTAAGGGACCTGTTACGAAGAGAGACTCAGCACGTGTAAAAGAGGAGATCAGGAGTCAGGCTGTGTCTTGTAATGTCTCCCAAAGTTGATGATACAGGAAAGAATTTCGACAGACACTACTGTTGCGAACGTAAAGTACCGGAACGGGTACGATGACCTTCCGTTTGAGGTACTAG
>JBEKUO010000231.1:0-10083 GCA_049514955.1 Bryobacteraceae bacterium
CAGAATCGGACTCTCCAGACAACGCGAGCGCTGTCCCCACTTTGGGCAGTGGCTCCGCCATCTGGAAGATCTGGTCCCTGCGTGAGCGTTTGCTTGACGCCTTCGCGACAATGTCACATGACCCTCACGGAAAGCGTCGTCACAGCCGCGGAGGCAGCCCTCGCCGATCAGCAATATAACGGCATCATCAATGTCCTTACGGGCAGGGGCTGCTGCGTGGTGAGCATGCGTGGCACAACCGGCGCGTGCAATATCTGGACAAGATCGTGCAAGGGAGTGCCGAGAAGCGGCGACTTGGCCGTGGTGGAGAGCCGCGAACTCGGCGACCCCATGCGGCTCCGCGCCATACGCGATGCCGTGCAGTTCGAGCTGAACGCCTTCTACTTCTACAAGCTGGCGCGAGAGAAGGCCACCAACCCGCAGCACAAACTGGTGCTCGAGCGCCTCTACGAAGCTGAGCTGGACCACCTGCACGAGCTGAACGAAAAGTATCACGCGCATATGGACGCCTCCGAAATGGACATCACGCCCGCGGCGGAAAAGCTGCTCTCCGGCTGGCTCTTCCACGATCTCGCGGTCGAGGACGATTCCAGCATTCTGCGCCTTTACCAATCCGCGCTCGAAATGGAGCAACGCACGCGCGACCACTTCCGCAAGCTGGCCGCCGAACTGCCCGAAGGACTGGAAAAGGAGCTCTGCCAGGAACTGGCGTCGGAAGAAGACGAGCACATCGCCATGCTGGAGACAGAGATGGACCAGGCGGAGTAGATTGTCCCCTACACTGCGTCGGACACGCTCGCGATAATAGTCAGATGGACCTCGCGGAACGAGTTGTCAGTGTCGCGGAGGCAGCCCTTGCCGATCACCAATATGCCAGCTTCATCGATGTCCTTACCGGCATGCGGCTGCTGCATAATGTGCAGGTGTGGCACAACGGGCGCGTGCAATACCTGGACGAGATGGTGCAAGGCAGCGCCGAGAAACTGAGGCAGGTGATCGCGACGTTTCAAAGATGGGCGGACCAGTGTGGTCTCCGCACGGAAGACCTTCCGCCGCACGATGCCTCTGCCCGGACGCCGCCGAAATACCGCGTTGCCGGCCAAATCCCGGAGCTGGAAAAGATCTTCCGGCGGCACTTTCTGCCGCCGTATAGTCCGGAATTGAACCCGATCGAGCGGACGTGGAAACTGACGCGCCGCCTGTGTTTGCACAATCGCTACTTCCAGACTCTCGACGACGTCGTTACAGCCGTGGAAGAGCAGTTCGGCGCATGGGCCGCTCCCAACGACACGCTGCGCCGATTATGCGCAATTATTTAAGACGCTATGTTTAGTTACCGGAATTTACGGAAAGAAGCCCAAAATGGCGGGCACGGCTCGCGTGCGCCGGCAGAAGTGCTTGCGCCACGAAATGTGGTGTCATATAGATGATGCGTTCGTATCGCTACATTCCCGCGCCGCCGCTATCGGAGTTCGTGGGTTTGTTCTGGATGTACGAGGGGTACCATCAGCCGCACAAAAAGGAGCGCCTGCTGCCGGACGGCTCGATGGAACTGGTGATCAATCTCAACGAAGATCAATCGCGCGTTTACGACCGCCATAACACTGAGAATTTCCAGACCCTTCGCGGGTCGCTGGTAGCGGGCGTCCATTCGGAGTTTTTCGTCATCGATACGGCCGAGCAGAATGCCGTCGTAGGGGTGCACTTCAAACCAGGCGGCGCTTTCCCGTTCTTGGGCCTGCCGGCCAGTGAGTTGCACAACGCGCTCGTGTCACTGGAGGACTTGTGGGGAGCGCAGGCTGAGGTACTGCGCGAACGGCTGCTCGAGGCCGGAACCCCGCAGGCCATGTTCCGGATTCTGGAAGACACGCTGCTGGCGCGGGCGGCCCGGCGGCTGGACCGGCACCCCGCCGTGGCATTTGCACTCAAGGAGTTCGGGACCCTCTCCGCGCGCCTGCCGCAGACGCGCACGATCTCGGAGGTGACCGCCCAGCTCGGCCTCAGCGCCAAGCGGTTCATACAGGTCTTCGGCGACGAAGTGGGTCTCACACCCAAACTGTTTTGCCGCGTGCGGCGCTTTCAAAAAGTGGTGCACCTGATCGCCAAGGGGCAACCAGTGGAGTGGGCGCAGGTGGCTGTCGACTGCGGCTACTTCGACCAGGCGCATTTCATACACAACTTCCGCGCCTTTTCCGGCATCAATCCGACCACCTACCTGGCGCAACGTACGGAACATCTCAACCACATTCCGCTCCTCGACTGATGTGAGTTAGCAGACGGAAGCGCCTGCCCACCGGCAATTTTTTACAATACGGATCGCGCCGCCTTCCTGCAAAATGGAGGCAGATCTCAATAGGAGGGATTATGACCAACAACGTGAAGCCGATACCGGAGGGCAGGGAGGGCGCCACCCCGTATCTTTCCATCAAGGGCGCGGCTGCGGCCATCGACTTTTACAAGAAGGCGTTTGGCGCCACTGAAACGATGCGGATGGCCGGGCCCGACGGCAGGATCGGGCACGCCGAAATCATGATCGGCAAGGCCCACATCGAACTGGCGGACGAGCACCCGGAGATAGGCTTTCTCAGTCCGCAGACGCTGGGCGGCTCGCCGGTGACCATCCATATTTACGTCGAGGATGTAGACGCCCTGGCAGTCCGGGCCGAGGCCGCTGGCGCGAAAATGCTGCGGCCGGTGGCGGATCAGTTCTACGGCGACCGTGGCGGCCAGTTCGGAGACCCGTTTGGACACGTCTGGTACTTCGCCACGCGCAAGGAGAACGTGTCGCTAGAGGAAATGCAAAAGCGCGCGGCGGCGTACACGCCGGGAGGCAAGTCGTGAGCAAGCGAGAGGGCTGCAGGCGACCAATGCCATCGAGTTTTACAAGAAAGCCTGGCGCGACCGAAATTGATGCGCGAAGCCGGCGCGAACGGAAAAGTGTGGCACGCCGAGGTCAAGATCGGCGACTCGCAGGTGATGATCACGGACGAAGCCTCCCAATTCCCGGAATTGCGGAGCGTGCGGATCTTCGGCGGGTCGACTATGAAAATGTTCCTAAACGTCGACGAGGCCGACGCGCTATGCACGTCAAGCCGTATGGCCGCTCCGGCGGCGTAAGGGATCCTTATGGACTCGACTGGTGGATCTGCAGTTAAAGCCACGGAACTGCCGCCGCGACTGGCTCTGTTTCAGATGATCACAAGCCATGACGGTCGCGGGCGATTTACGAGGCCACCAAACTGGGCATCGCCGGCCTCCTCGAAGGCGGCCCGCGGCACTACGACGATCTGGCCAAGAGCACGGGGACGCACGCGCCTTCGCTCAACCGGCTGATGCGCATACTCGCCAGCGTGGATGTATTTGCCGAGGAGGAGCCCGGCCGTTTCGCGCTGACGCCCATCGGCGAGTGCCTACGAACCGGTGTCCCCGGTCGCATCGTGCGCGGTTGCGCTGCTGTTCACCGGGCCCACGACGCGCGCGTGGGACGATCCTCTGTACGGCGTCCAGACCGCCAACATTTGCATTTGATCATATCTTTGGCATGAACGTGTTCGACTTTCTGCTTAGCGCGTTAAAGCGGGGCCGGCAATGGCTCTTACGCTTGCAGCTTTCTACTTTATTGGTGGAGACAACCAACTCCGCGAATACTGTGCGCCAAGCAGAGAGCGGGTTCCCGCCCTGGCCATGACCTCGGGACGAGACTCGCCCAGTATCCGAAATACTTGCTTCATTTGATGGACGTTGGGCCGCCGCCTGGCTCGCACCAAAGCATTGCAGAGCTCACGAAACAACCCTTCGATCGTTCCATGTCTCTTGGCCCCCAACTCACGCCCCGCTCGTAACATCGACGCGCTTGTCGAACCTTGGCGAGCGCAGCACTCCCATCAATCCCCGGCACACCGGAACCCGAGATGGTTGAGGCTGCTCTTTGGGGCGCCTTTGAGACGGATCGAAACGCGCAGGTTCCTCGGAATGTCGCCGAAGGCCCCGCCCCGCTGCACGCGCATCAGGCCTTCTCGCGGCCCCACAGGATCCGGAGTGTCCCGCAGCCCATAATACTTCGCGTCATACCAATCCGCGGTCCACTGCGACACATCCCCCAACATGTCATACAGGTCCCAGGCATTCGGCTGCTTTTGACCTACCGGATGCGGTCCATTGCCGTTTTCGAACAGCCGCTTCGCGGCGTTGGCCTGATCCGTTCGCCAGATTTCCATGCTGTCAATCCGCCGCGTGCCGCTGTTATCCGCGTACCAGGCGATCGCATCCAGCCTTCCATACCGCGCGCCCTTGCTGCCCGCTCGCGCCGCGTATTCCCATTCAGCTTCCGTCGGCAACCGCCCGGCCGACCATTCGCAGAATCCCCGCGCCTGTTCCCACGTGACCCAAACCACCGGCACGTTATCGTCCCCGCTCGCCTCATTTAGATTCTTTCTCCCGAACGAGTCACTCGTGCGCAGAGACGGTTTGCCGGTCGCGGCCCGGTATCGCTTCCACGCACCTACAGTCACGGGGGTCTGCATCAGCCAGAACCCGTGCGCGATCTCCACCTTGTGCGCCGGCTGTTCGTCGTTTCTGCACTCATTGTCTCCCGGCGAGCAGCCCATGGTGAACGATCCGGCCGGAATCCACACGTAGCGCAACCCGTCCTTCGGATTCACCTTGGTCTTTGCGGCGCGCGGGCGGATTGGAGCCGTCGCCGTGCTGGGCGAGCCCGCCCCTTCGGCTTGCTCGCGGCTGCGTGCCGGGGTCTCGGCCTTCGTGGCCGGGCTCGACGACGTGGCATTTTCTTGCGCGCCCGACTCCGCGGATTTCTTCTTCACGGGGGTTTCCGCCGCTTCCTCCCGCTTACGGCTGCGCGGCTGAGCCTCGGCCTTGGTGGCCGTGCCAGTTTCTTGCGCGCCCGGCTCCGCTGGCTCCTTCTTCTCGGGGACCTCCGCCGCCTCCTCCCGCTCGCGGCTGCGTGCCGGGGCCTCGGCCTTGGTGGCCGGGATCGACGACGTGTCATTTTCCTGCGCGCTCGGCTCCGCGGGCTTCTTCTCCTCTACGACTTCCGCCGCGGGTTTTTCGTTTTTCTGTTCCGCGGGCTGTGGTGGCGGCGCGGTAGCCCGCGAGAGACTCTCGACCTTCGCCTTCCGCTCCCGGACTTCCTGCGCGGCTTTCTCCTTCAAAGAGCGCGCAACAATAAAACCAATCGTCGCCAGCGCCAGAGCTACCGCTGCTATCGCGTACCCGATGCGCCATTTCTTAGACGATTTCCGCCCGCCCGCACCTCCCGCCGCACCCTTCTGATCCTCGGGAGCGGGCGGACCGATGATTTCCCTTAGCGCCTGACTGGCTATCGCGGCCGTCTCCTGCTCGCGCGGATCGCGCCCGGTCCGCCACGAATCCAGTACCGCCATTATCGCCCGCTCCATCTCCGCAGCCGACCGGTACCGGTTTTCCCGATCTCTCTCGAGCGCCTGCATCACCAACTTCGAAACGTCGGGGGAAATCTTGAGATCTGGCCGTAGCCAGTCCGGCGGCATCGGTGGAACCTGTAGCCGCTGCACCAACATCGCGACCGGAGTATCTGCCGCAAACGGCAGCCGTCCGGTCAGCATCTCATAAAGCACCAGCCCGAGCGAGTACAGATCGGTCCGCCCATCCAAGTCGCTCCCGCGCATTCCATTCGCCTGTTCAGGTGAAGCGTAATCGGGCGTGCCCATGAAGAGTCCAGTCGTGCTGGCCATCACGGCCGTGACGCCGAGTCCGGTTGCCTCGCGCACTTTCGCGATCCCGAAATCGATGATCTTCACTGTCTCGCTGCCGTCCGCGTTCTTGGCCAGCAGCACGTTCTGGGGCTTTATGTCCCGATGGACGATCCCTTTTTCGTGCGCAGCCGCCAGCGCCGAGCACGCCTGAGCGGCGATGTGCAATGCGACCTCGGGAGCCAGCGGTCCCTCGCGGTCGAGCTTTTGCCGAAGGCTCTGGCCGTCCACAAACTCCATCACCACGAACAGTTGGTCGTCTTCCGTGAAGTCCGCGTCCTCCACGCGCACGATATGTGGGTGCTGCAGATGCCGCATCACCAGGGCCTCGGCCATGAGCCCTTTGAGCGCTTGCTGCACCGCCGAGCCCTCTGCAACCACTACCTTGAGCGCCTTCTCCTCGTTCCAGAGCAGATGGCGCGCCCGGTACACCACCCCCATGCCGCCCCGGCCGATCTCGCTCAGGATCTCGTACTTTTTCCGGATGATGGCACCCGGCGCCAAGCCGGCGCTGGACCGCAAGGCAGTGCCGTCATGCGGACAGAACCCGACGTCGTTGCCGTAGCTGGCGGAGCAACTGGGACAGGTCTTCACTTCGTTAGAGCTTACCGCGTTGGGTAAGATGCGGCAATGGCCCTGCGGCTCCAGTGCTGGCTCCTGGAGCGTCCCCAGCCCCGAGCCCCCGCCGCGTCCTAGACGGTTGGCAGGCGAAAGCGCCTGCCCCACCATTCCCGCGTCTCCGCATCCCCCCAGCCAACTACAATAGTGTCTGTATGTCGTGGTCCACCGTCCGCGTGCCCGCATCCAGCGCCAACCTGGGGCCGGGCTTCGACGCGCTCGGCATGGCTCTTGGCGTGTATCTCGACTGCCGCTTCCGGCCCAGCCAACGGTTATCCATCGCCGCCACAGGCCGCGATGTGGCCGCCATTTCCACCGCCGGCGACAACCTCATCTGGCAGACGGCGCTATCGGTGGCGGCCGACGTGCGCATGAAGCTGCCGCCCATCGAGCTGGTCATCGACAACCAGATTCCCATCGGCAAAGGCCTGGGATCGAGCGCCGCCGCGCTTACCGCGGGCGTGGTGATCGCCGACCGCCTGCTCGGCCTCGGATGGCGCCCGCCGCGGATCCTGGATGAAGCGGCGCGCTTGGAAGGGCATCCCGACAACGTGGCCGCCTGCGTACTCGGCTCCATCGTGGCCAGCGCCATCGATTCCGGAGGGGTCGTGCGCGCTGTGCGCCTCGAATTGCCCGCCCGCTTCGGTATCGCGCTGGTGGTGCCGGATTTCGATCTCCCCACGGTCGAAGCGCGCGCGGTGCTGCCCTCCTGCTACAGCCGGGAGGATGCCGTGTTCAACGTGCAGCGCGCCGCCCTGTTGATCGCGGCGCTGGCCGCCGGCTCCACCACGGCATTCCCGGCCGCGCTCGAAGACCGCTTCCACCAGCCCTATCGCATACCGCTGGTGCCCGGCCTGGCGGATATCCTGATGCTGCGCGCGCCCGGCTTGCTGGGCTGCGCGTTGAGCGGCGCCGGACCCTCCATCCTGGTCTTCTACGAGAGCGGCTACGAGGGCGTCTGCGATCTGGTCCGCCAGATCTTTCAGCTCCACGGACACGGCGCCGAGGTCTTGCTCACGCACATCGCCGAACGCGGTTTCGAAGTGGGGCAAGTCCCCGACCCGCCCGCCGGCGCCGCATTTCCCGAAGCAATCGACGCATGAGAGCCGCGCGCGCCATCTGGAACTGAAGTAGCCACGCCCTTAATTTGAAGTGGCCGCGTTGTCGCGCGAGCGCATCCGCCGCACCACAATTCACGCTGGAAGCGATCGCGCGCTTCTGCCCGGAGGCGGGCATGTCGCCCCTTTGTACGAAAGATCCCGGCATTCCGGCTGTCGCTTGAGCGCAGGCTGATACACTGGTCATAAAGGTGTGTCTGCGCGGCTCATGCGGTATCCCCTCCTTGCCGGCCCTATTGTTCTGATACTGGGCCTGACCACGTGCCGCAGCGGCGGCGAGAAACGCGCTCCAACGATCGGCGAAGCGTACGCCGGTCCCGCCGCGCTGGCCTTGCGCAAGGATATTCCGCCGCAGTCGCCCGTGGCGGTAACCGTGCCGCACGGCGAGCGGCTCGAGATTCTTCAGCATCGCCGCCGATTCCTCAAGGTCCGCACCGTTGGCGGAAAAGAAGGCTGGATCGAGGATCACCTGCTGCTGAGCTCCGACGAAATTGCTTCCTTGAAAGAGGTGGAGCGGCGCGCCCGCACGCTGCCCACACAGGGCCTGGCGAGCACCTACGAATTGCTCAATGTGCACACGGAGCCGAATCGCCTGTCGCCCAGCTTCCTGCAAATCGCGGCGGGCGAGAAGGTCGACGTGGTGGCGCACGTCGCCTCTCCGCGAACGCCGCCTCCGCGCAAACCGCTGCTTCCGCCCAAGCCCAAACAGCCCAAGGTGGCGCATAAGAGTCCGGACACGAAGTATCCGCCGCCGCCCCCGCCGCCGGCTCCGCCAGCGCCCGCAAACTGGCTGGAGCTTTCCAAAACGCCCCCGGAAGTAGCGCAGTCCATCGCGGCGGCAAAAGCGGAGTCCGCTGCGCCCACCGACGATTGGAGCCTGGTGCGCAACGCCAAGGGCGAAAGCGGATGGGTGCTGACCCGCCGCCTCTACATGGCCATCCCCGACGATGTCGCGCAGTATGCCGAAGGCCACCGCATAACTTCTTATTTCCCCCTTGGCGACGTGCGCGACGGCGACCAGGTGAAGCACGTCTGGCTTTGGACCACCATCGCCGGCGGCGACCACTCTTACGACTTCGACAGCTACCGCGTATTCACCTGGAGCCTGCGCCGCCACCGTTATGAGACCGCTTTCATCCAACGCAATGTCGAGGGCTATTTTCCAGTGCTGCTGCGGCCCGTCGAATGGTCCGCGGGATCCAAGGCGCGCATTCCGCCCGACACTGCGACGTACCCGGGGTTTTCCGTTTGTGTGGAAGACGCCCACGGCGCACGCATACGGCGCAGCTATGCCTTCATCGTCACCGTGGTGCGCTCCGCCGGTCAACAGCCTTGCGAGGCACCCGCGAGCATTCTGCAGACCGACGGCGCTAAGGCTCCCAGCCCCCAGTCCCCAACCCCCGCAGCCGGCAGCCGCTCGCTTTTTGCCCGTCTGAAGGCCCTGGCGAAAAAGTGGTTTAACCGGTAACCAACCCGCATCCGCCAGTCGCACGAGCGAAGTTCACCAGGCCGCCTTGCTCCGGAGATTCGCCGTTTCCTGCCGCAGCCCGCACGACCGCCATCCACCAGTCACCAGCCACCACCCACGCGGCCGAAGGCCGCCTTGCTACGAGCGCAACCATTGTGTTACATATATGTTCAAGTCGGACAAAATTTGATCCAACTGAACCCGTGCCGCTCGAAAAAGGGGCGAACGCTCGGGTCATATCCTTATTCGCCAAAAGGAAGGCATCCAGTGGAATCTGCAAACCGTAAACTCATCCGTCCCACTCTGAACGAGATCAAGGAGCAGATCGCCCCGCCGCGCCGGGTGCAGAAAAAGCCCGTACCGCCGGATCAGACAAATGCCGAGAACTTCTACTACGTAAAGCAGATGACGGCCAAGACCCGCATGGTCTTCGTACTGCGCGATGGCGAGACCTTGCGCGGCGTGATCGAGTGGTACGACAAGTGTTGTCTGAAGGTAAACCGCGACGGGGAACCCAACCTGCTGCTCTACAAACCGAACATCAAGTACATGTATAAGGAGTAGGGCGCTACCCTAACGAGCGGTTTCTCAACGCCAAGCGGTATTCCCGCCGTTCGCCGGCTTCGCGGTAACGGCGCTTCTCTTCGTCCGTCTCCGCAATCGCCGGCGGCACCTTGGTGGGTTTGCCATGTCCATCGAGCGCTACAAATGTCAGGTAGGCCGAGCATGTGTGCCGCTTCTGACCGGTCATCAGATCCTCCACCATCACCTTCACTCCCACTTCCATGGATGTGCGAAAGACCCTGTTCACCTGCGAATGCAGCACGATCAACTGGCCGATGTGTATGGGGTGCAGGAAATTCATATGGTCGAACGAGGCGGTAACCACGGGCCTGCGCGCGTGACGCATGGCGGCCATGGCGCCGGCCAGATCCACCAGGTGCATCACTTTCCCGCCCAGCAGGTTGCCGAGGCCGTTGACGTCGGTGGGCAGCGCCAGTTCCGAATACTCCGATGCGGAATCGCGCACCGGCTTCCCCAGGCTGGGGTCGGGTGCACTCATGGATGGCCGGACTCTCCTTTGCGCCGCAAGTAACTGCTCAGGTACGCCTGGGCTTGTTGTGCGATG
>JBEKUO010000232.1:0-10056 GCA_049514955.1 Bryobacteraceae bacterium
TAGAGCGTCAGCGTATCCTCAAAGGATTGCCGCGCGTAATCGCGAAACAGTTTGGTTTCCTTGCGCACGTTGGTCTGGCGCCGTACCAGGGCTTGCTTGAGATGCCAGCTCCGCTCGTCCACCTCGCCGTGCACTTCCGAGCTCAGCTCCTCCCGCAACAACCGGACGTAGGTCTCGTGCGCCTCCGGCGACCAACCGTCCGCCGCGAGCGCGGCCAGCGAGTTGTAGAACGTGTAGTGATAATTGGCGATGTCCTCTTCTTTGGTCGAAAGCACCAGCATCGCCAGATCGCCGGCCTCGACGCGTGAAACCGCGATCTGGCGCCCTCCTGCGGGCTTTTCGAAGCTGACGGTGTCGCCGCTCCGTCCGTTGCCCTTTTCCAGGTACGGCACCAGCACCAGTCCTACCTTTCCTAGCGCAGTGCAGATAGCGGGCGAGAGAGCCGCGATGGGGTCATGCAGATATTGCCGCAGATCCTCTTCCGCCATGGGAGGGGTGCAGAAATAAGAGAAGGAATTCGTTAACGGAATGAGCTCGCCGCGAAAGCGGGTGGCCAGATCGGCAACCGTGAGCCGCGATTGGCCGGTTTCATTGGGCATTTACGCTACCCGATTGTAACAGACAGCAAAGCCGCGCCACGGTTTGAATCGGCTACATGGCGCCGCAGTACGGCGCCAGCCGCCTAGGCGGCCGCTTTCGGGACCTCGCGAAGAGGCCTCCTGTCCTGTTAACAATAAAAACGCTCTCATTATCCTGATTTCGCGTTAGAATACAGGTAGGAGGCGACCATGTCTACTTGGGCTCTCTTGATTTATGGTTTCTCCGTAGCTCTCGCTCTGGTAACCGTTTACCTGTTCCATGCGCGCTGGTACTGGCATGTACTGAGCGTCCTGGCGGCTTTGGTTGTGGGATTCTCGCCGCCTCTGCCGAATTGGGATGGTCCCAGCCGGGATTTGGTGTACGGCTTCGTGGTGCTGTTCCTGCTGACGTGGGGCTTGGCTGAGCCATTCGTACACCGCTTCCACCGGCGTGGGGCCGACGGCTACCCCGGCATACGCAGCTACTCGTAGCGCAGCGCGACCGTCGGATCGATGCGGGCCGCGGCGAACGCCGGACGTAGCGCCGCGAGCAAAGCCACTACTACAACCACGCCGCTGGCGGCGGCCAGGACCCAGAGGTCGGTGGCTTTCACCCCGAAGAGCATGCTCTCGATCCAGCGGCCGCTGGCGAACGCCATTACCCATCCCAAGGGAATTCCGGCGGCGGCCTGCAGGCTTGCCATCTTCAGCACCTGGCCGCGCAGATCGGCGCCGGTCGCCCCCAGCGCCACGCGCAGCCCGAATTCGCGCATCCGCCGGCTTACCGCGTAGGAAGTCACGCCAAAGAGTCCGGCGGCAGCCAATACCAGTCCGAGTAACGCCAGCCCGCCCGAAACGGCAGTCAGTATCGCATCGTCTTTGCGCGCGGAAAACATGTGCTGCCGTAAAGTTTGCATGCTCGTCAGAGTGAATCCGGAATCGACCCGCCGCGCCAGGGTGCGTATCGATGCCGCCAGCGACTCGGGATCCCTCTTGGACTCCACAAAGAACGTCAGGTAATCCACCGGTATCTGGGCGAAGGGAAAGTAGAAGTAGGATTCGATGCGCTCCTTCAGGTTATTGGTGGGGCCGTCCTCCACCACTCCTACGACCTGGCGCGTTTCTCCAGCGACCTTGATCCAGGCGCCCAAAGGCTCGCGGTTACCGATAAATCGGCGCACGAAAGCCTCGTTGACCATCACCACCGGAGTGGTGTCATGGCCGTCGGAGGAGCCGAAGCCGCGTCCCTTCACGATGCGCGCGCCAGTGGTCGCGAAATAGCTGGGGCTGACCTGATCGTAAGCAAAGGGGATCTTGGGCTGCCCCGGCATCTCGAGATCGACAGCCGCTCCACCGCCCGAACCGCTGAGCAGCGCCCGGCGCGCATAGGCCACGTGCAACACGCCTGGCAATCCGGACAGCTCGGACGCCAGCGCATCGGCTCGAGTCCCGGGCGCCGCGGCTGTCTCCCAGTAGCCTCGCACCAGCAGGAGACGCCGGTCGGGGTCCATGGCGGGCCGGATGGCGGAGATGTTCTGAAAGCTGCGCCAAAACAGGGCTGCCGAGCAGGTCACAGCAGTGACAAACGCCATCTGCACGACCACCAGCCCAATCAGCCATCGGGAGGATTTCACGCTGGAGGGCGCCTGGATGGCCGGCAGGATTCGGCGCTTCCATGCGTCGCTCAATGGGATCAGTGAGCCGATCGCGGCGACCATCAGCAAGGCTGCGGCACCGAAGGCGAACGTGCGGCTATCGAGCCGCACCCCGTAATCGAGGTAGCTCTCGCCGGCGTACACGACGGCCGGGACCAGGTCAATCAGCCAGGCAGCCAGGATCAACCCGAGCGCCGTTCCCAAGCCGCAGAGCAGCAGGGTTTCGCTCCCGTGCTGGCGCAACATATTCGCGCGCGTGGCGCCCAAGGCCAGGCGGATGCCCGTCTCGCGCCGCCGGGCCTCATTATCCACCAGGCGCAGATTCGCCAGATTGGCGGCAGCCACCAGCAGGACCAACACAAACGGGGCCATGATCGCGGCGATCAAGATGCCTTTGAGCTCCACAAATGGGAACAGCGCCGCCTGGCGCCCAGGCGCCGGCTCGCGGCCGTCTGACAGAAGTTGCCGGAGAGTGGCTTGCTCTTCCCGCTGTGCCTGCTCCAGCGTGGCGCCCGGCCGCAGCCGGCCCAGCACTTCGAAATCCGCCAGGTGCTGGTCGAGATGGTCCTTGAACCCCAGCGAGCCGAAGAACGTCTGGGGCGGAACGAAGAGGTCTACGAGTAGGCCGCGATGGGTCCCAGAGAAGCCGGGCGGCAGGACCCCGACGATCCTCAGCGAGCCATTGCCCACAGCCAGCGTGCGGCCCACGATGTGCACGTCGCCGGCGAGTGCGTTTCTCCAATAGTGGTCCGTGATGACGACTACGCCATCCTGCCCAGCCCCGCCATGGAAGACCTCGCCGGCGAGTGCCTTTACCCCCAGCAGGTCGAAATAGTTCTCGGAGACTCCGGCAGTGATGGGGAAATCGTCGCGGTCGGCGAGCCGTACCTTGGGGCCCATGCGGCATTCGGCCAGCAAGCCTTCCCACGAGCGCGCGTGACTTGCGAGGGCCTGGTATTCGATCCAAGTCAGACTGTCGATGCGCTGTTCGCGGTCGCGGGCGTAGACCCAGGTCAGGCGCGCAGGTTCGCGGACGGGCAGGTCGCGGAAGGCAAACGCATCGATCAAGCTGAAGCCGGCCGTACAGAAGCCGATTGCGAGCCCCAGGGAAATAATGGCCAGCGCCGAAACACCAGGCCTCCGGGTCAGCGCCCGGACAGCCATGCGCCAATCGCGCAAAAGGGCGTCCATAGCTTGGCTGCGAGCACGCCTGGTGCCAGTACAAGCTCCGGATTCTCCGTGGCGATTTGCGACCTCGGTGTCCGGTTATGGGAAGCCGCGTGCGCTCTCGCTACAATGGCGGTTCATGCAACGCCGGTCGGCTGTGCGCAATACGCTCGAATACTGGCTGGCGCTGGCGGTGGTCGAATCGCTGGCGCGGGCGCCGCTGCCGGTGGCGAATCAACTGGCGCGCGCCTACGCACGGCTGCTGGATCTGGCGCTGCCACGCCTCCGCCGGACTGCCATGCGCAATCTGGCGATGGCCCTGCCCGAGCTCGACCGCCGCACGCACCGCCGCATCGCCGACGGCGTGTTTCGCTCGATCGCGCGGTTGCTGGTGACCTTCGCGCGATTTCCGCGAATCCACCGTGGCAATGTCAGCCAGTGGATTCGCTATGAAGGCTACGAGCATTTCGAACAAGCTCGCAAACACGGCCGCGGCGTTCTGTTTGCCACCGCGCACCTGGGCAACTGGGAACTGAGCGCTTTCGCGCATGCGCTGATGGCCGCGCCGATGCGCGTGGTGGTGCGGCCGCTCGACAATCCCAAAATCGACGCGCTCGTCGAGCGGCGGCGCATGCGCTCGGGCAACCGGCTGATCGGCAAACGGGACGCCGCGCGCGGCATCCTGAAAGCGCTGCGGGAAAACGAGGCAGTCGGCATACTGGTGGACCAGAATGCATCACTTGAAGAAGGCACATTCGTCGACTTCTTCGGCGTGCCTGCGTGCGCGGGGACCGGCTTTGCCAAGCTGGCGGCGCATAGCGGCGCTGCCGTGATTCCGGGCTTCGCTCTGTGGCTGGAGAATGAACAGAAGTACGCGCTACGGTTTTATCCGCCGGTGGAGATGACCGGCGACGCCGAGCGCGATACGCGGGAGCTGCACCGCCAGTTGGAGGCGGTGATCCGCGAGTATCCCGATCAGTGGCTGTGGATTCATCGAAGGTGGAAAACCAGGCCGCCCTGCGAGGCGGTACACGGCCCGGCGCGGGTAACGGATCGGCCCAGCAACCCTCGCCGCCCTGTCACCGGGTGATGTTGGTCAAGAGCGAAATGATCGGACCTGCAACATAGGCCGCGGTAGTGTTCGCGAGTGCGAGATCCGGCTTGCCGTCACCGTTGAAGTCGCCTTGTACGACACCGAACCCGAGATATGGCAGCGAAATTGTGCCCGCCGTACCATATCCCACTAGATAGTAAGTGACCTCTGGTTCAAACGCACCGTCGCCGTTCCCCAGGAGCACGGCGACGTTGTCGGCGGTAGCATTTGATGTAACGGCGTCCAGCTTCCCGTCTCCATTGAAGTCGCCAATTAATATCCAGGTAGCTTGCACCTGTGCGGAGAGAGGATAATTCACGGCTGGCTGGAAAGTACCGTTGCCGTTACCGATCATCACCGTGACATTGCCGCCCGCGGCCACCGCCAAATCCGGTCTTCCATCGCCATTCAGATCCGCGATTGCAACCGACGTAGGACCGCCTCCGGCGACCGGATAGGAAAGGCCTAACTGAAAAGTCCCGTTACCGTTTCCGAGGAGCACGGAAATCGAATTTGAGCAGGCGATCACCAAATCCGGGTTTCCATCGCCATTCAGATCGCCGATGGCGGCAGTTACCGGTCCAAGACCGGCATTGTATCCAACTGGCGGCTGAAAGGTTCCATCCCCATTACCCAGAAATACGACAGCAGTGCCCGAAGCGTCGATCCCCACAATGTCGGCCTTAGAGTCAAGGTTGATATCTGCCACAGCGACGAAGGCGATGTGTTGACCTTGATACTCCGCGCGTGCGCTAAACGTGCCGTCTCCGTTTCCCAGCAGAACAAGAACGTAACCGTTGGTCAATGAAGCGGTCACTAGATCGGGTATGCCATCGCCATTGAAATCGCCCACGGCGACCGAGGCAGTTTGCCCGGCGGTGACCTGTATCGGCTTTTGAAACGTGCCGTCGCCATTGCCGAGCAAAATCGTCAAACCCTGGTTGCCCTCGGCGACGGCGAGATCCAGCTTTCCATCGAGGTTGAAATCGGCGGCCGCCAAAGTAGTACTGGGTGTGGGCACCGGCAACTTGCCGCTTCCGATGGGCTGTTGGAACCTGTCCGAAGCCGTCCCAAGCAGGATCGCAACGTTATCGCAGTAGGGATTGACAACCGCGAGATCGAGCCTTCCGTCCTGATTGAAGTCGCCTGTTGCGATCGAGACAGAAGCGCCGCCAGACAAGTACTTCGCCGCGGATTGAAACGTGCCGTCGCCCTTTCCGAATAACACAGATATTTGTTGATACGGGCTGTCGGCCCCGTTAACCACCGCTCCGCTGGTAACGAACAGATCCAGGTAACCGTCCCCGTTCAAATCGCGCGCGCCGATGAAATTGGCGCTGGAGCTCTGGCCGGAAGCGACATTCACCGCCGGCTGAAATGTCCCGTTGCCATTGCCGAGCAGGACCGAGATGGTGGAACCAGTGAGTGCGGCGACATCGGGCTTACCGTCCCCGTTGAAATCCCCCGCCGCAATCGCAGAAGGACCCGCGGACAGAATATAGTTGATGGCCGGTCGAAAGGTGCCATCGCCATTTCCCAGGAGCAGCGAAAAAGTGCCGGAACCGCTATCGCTGACAACCAAATCCGGCTTCCCGTCCAGGTTGAAGTCTTGAACGGCGGCGAAGGTGGGAGTCAGATCCACCGCGAAGAACGTAGCCCGTTGAAAGGTTCCGTCTCCATTGCCTAAGAGTACGGCGACATTATTGGACCCTCGATTCACCACGATCAGATCTACGTTGCCGTCTCTGTTAAAATCGCCAAAGCCGACAAATGCAGGGTTCGCACCCACTTCGTAACCGAACACGCTGTGGAATGTGCCATCGCCGTAGCCCAGGAGCACGGCCACAAATCCCCCGCTTTCCGAGCTGTCCGGCGACACCACCACGATGTCCAGATTCCCGTCGTGGTTCAAATCTTGCACGCCTATCGATGTGCAAGGTTGGCATAAGGCTTTATGGCTAGTCGGCGGTTGGAAGGTACCGTTTCCATTCCCGAGGAAGACAGAGACAGCTCCATCGCTGTTGGCGATCGCCAGATCCGGCTTACCGTCATTATTGAAGTCGCCGGATGCCACGGAGGTGGGGCTGCCGTACCCGCCGGTGGCAAACTCTCTGGGAGCGTTGAACAGGACCGTTTGTCCCGAGGCGAGCACACCCCAAAAGGCAGCCTTCGCCGTGAAGACAGCGATAACGAAGTGGCGGATCATGGTCCATTCTTAGCCCCATCAGCTCGGATGTCAAGGAATGTCAAGCACAAGCAGTACTGTAGCTTGCATGGGTGTAGGAAGGCCACCTGTGCCGCCTCACCGTCAAAACTTGGCGGCCTTCGCGGGCCAAGGTATCCGTAATCAGTTCCGCGCCGCAAGCCAATACGGCGCACTATTAGAGCCGATTGCCGTACAACACCCCGGGCATGCGTCTTTCTCGCCTACGGCGCCGGCGACGAATCGCCAGGCCTCGTTCCACGTGTAGTATTCTGAAACTGAGCCTTCTCGTGTTCCAGCTCAAGGGTTCTCCCTTGCACAGCAGCGTGTTTGCACTGGCCCTCACGGCTCTGGCTGTGCTCATCTCCCTGCTATTGCGGCCGCTGCTAGAGCCGAACTTCTTCCTGCCTTTCCTGATGGCGGTGTTCTGTAGCGCCTGGTACTACGGGCACGTTGGCGGATTCACGGCGACCGTGCTCTGTACAGCCGCGCTGGCATCCTTTCTGGTCGAGATTCGCGCGCCGTTGTACGCCGGCGGCGCGAACGTAATGGCGTTTCTAGCTATCTCCGTGGCGGCCACCGGGCTGATTTCCGGATGGCATACCAGCCGCAGTATGCTGACCGCTACGCTCTCGAGCATCGGCGATGGTGTGCTGGCTACGGATCGCGAGGAGCGCATCACCTTTCTCAATCCCGTGGCCGAGGCGTTGACCGGATGGCGAGGCACCGAAGCCCTGGGCAAGCCGCTCGACAAGGTGCTTCGCGTGATCGAAGAAGCCAGCCGCGAACCGGCGGCCAGCACGGTACGGGAGGCGATGCGAACGCTTACGACCGCGCATAATGACGGCCAGGTCCTGCTGATCGCCAGAGACCGTACCGAGATCGGTATCGAGTTGAGCGCCGCGCCCCTGTGCGATGAACGCGGGAGACTGCAGGGCGCCATCGTGGTGTTTCGCGACGTTACCGGCCGGCGCCAACTCGAAGAGCAACTCAGCCACGCGCGCAAGATGGATGCCGTGGGCCGCCTGGCGGGAGGCGTGGCAGGCGACTTCAACAACGTGCTGACCGTGATCGCCGGCTATAGCGACTTGCTGCGCGCGCAGATTCCCGCCTCCAGCCCGCTGCGGCATTTCGCCGACGAGATCCTGTACGCCAGCGAGCGCGCGGCTGGCCTGACGCGGCAGCTTCTGACGTTCAGCAGCGGGCAAGCCGCCCAGCCCAAAACGACGGACCTGAATGCCGTGATCGCCGGCATGGAACCGATGCTGCGGCGATGGCTGGGTGAATCCGTGGACCTGATTGTGCTGCCGGGACCCTCGTTGGCGCACGTGAATTTCGATGGCTCCATGGTGCACCAGGCCATCATGAACCTGGCCACCAACGCGCGCGAAGCCATGCCCAACGGCGGCAAATTGGTGATCGAAACTGCCAATGTGGATCTGGAGGAGGCTTCCGCCCAGAAGGCCGGCGTGAAGCCAGGCGCGTACGTCATGCTGGCGGTGAGCGACACGGGCTGCGGGATGGATGCCGGCACGCGCTCGCGGCTGTTCGAGCCGTTCTTCACCACCAAAGAACCAGGCAAAAACAGCGGGCTGGGACTCTCCCTGGTCTACGGCACGGTCAAGCAGGCCGAGGGGAACATCACGGTTTATAGCCAGGTCAACTGTGGCACTATTTTCGAAATTTACCTGCCCTGCAGCAAGGAGGAGGTTCCTGTCCCCGTCGTGCGGAAGCAGGGCGCCCGCAAGGGCTCGGAGACCATCCTGCTAGTGGATGACGAAGAGGGTGTGCGGAAACTGATGCAGGCGGTGCTGAACGACGGCGGCTACACCGTAATCGAAGCCGCCAACGGCAGCGCGGCGCTCGCCGCATACGAGAAGAATTCGCACAAGATCGACCTTGTGCTCACCGACGTGGTCATGCCCCAGATGAGCGGAATGGAGCTGGGCGAGCGGCTGGCCGAGAAGAATCCGGATCTGCCGCTGCTGTACATGTCCGGATACCGCGATAGTCCGGTCAACAGCCCGCCGGGCCAGCCCGCCAAGGCTTTCTTGAATAAACCGTTCACGCCGGACACGCTGCTGGCCAAAGTGCGCGAGGTGTTGGACGCGCGCGTGGCGTAAGGCGAGCGCGGGCGCGGCGACACGGCGATCCTTCTGCGGCTGGCCCTCGAAAGTGGCCCGTGCGAGCCCCGCGCGGCCCGGTATCGCCATCGGCGAGACCGGAGACCTGAAAACCGTTGTCCACTTGCGCGGAAAAGGCTAAACCTATACCGGACCGCGCCCGAAGTAGCTATTATGAACTTAACGGATCACAAGACATTGGCAAGCCAGCTACTTGACCACGCGGACGCGGTACGTCGCGAAGTCGCCCCCCGGCTCGCGCTGAAACGGAAATCCGAACTCGGCCAGTTTATGACGCCAGCACCCGTCGCCCGGTTCATGGCCTCGCTTTTTCCTCCAGCAACGCTGCAAACGTGCCGCCTGCTCGATGCCGGCGCCGGCATAGGTGCTCTTACCTGCGCGTTCCTTGACCGCTGGAGCGCCGCCGTCGGGCTAGATTTTCAGAATGTAGAAGTGGAGGTACACGAAATCGATACCCCGCTCCGGGCGCATCTTGAAATCGCCTTGGCGACCTATGCCGAAAGGTTGCCCCTCACCTACCAGGTCTTTCCCAGTGATTTCATCCTGGAGGCAGCGTGCAGGCGAATGCAGACCTCCCGCCGCTTCACGCATGCCATTCTGAATCCCCCCTATAAAAAGATCAACAGCGCGTCGGAACACCGCCTCATCTTGCGGCACGCCGGCATAGAGACTGTTAACCTCTATTCGGCTTTCGTCGCCCTCACGCTCACTTTGATGCAACCGGGTGGCCAACTCGTGGCCATCATTCCCCGAAGTTTCTGTAACGGACCTTTTTACCGACCCTTCCGCACGTTTCTCCTACGGCATGCAGCTCTCATGCATATCCACCTGTTCGCATCCCGGTCCAAAGCTTTCAAAGACGACGACGTGCTCCAGGAGAACGTCATCATACGGCTTGAGCGCGCCGGCAGCCAGGGCAACGTGACCATTTCAAACTCGGGCGACGAAACCTTCGCCTACCTCTCGACGCACGAGCACCCCTTTGACCGGATCGTCTTTCCCGACGATCCGGAGCAGTTCATTCACGTGCCGACATCACTTGGGCGCAACGCCATCGAGCTCGCCCCCGAAATCCGTTTTTCCCTGCAGGATATCGGCATTAGCGTTTCCACCGGGCCGGTTGTGGATTTCAGGTTGCTGGAGCACATTCAGCAGAAACCGACGACCGGAACCGTTCCCTTGCTCTATCCGGGCCACTTCATCGGCTGCGCCGCGC
>JBEKUO010000233.1:0-10051 GCA_049514955.1 Bryobacteraceae bacterium
CACCTGTCAACGGATTAATACCGAAGGCATCGCCGTCACGCTCGATCACCTCGGCGAGAACGTCACCTCTCTGGCTGAAGCGGCGGCTTCCCGCGACGCCTACCTGCGGGCCCTCACCGAAATCGTCAACCTCAAAATCAAGGGCAATGTTTCCCTGAAGCTGACCCAGTTTGGCATGGACCTCTCGTTGGCCGAGTGCCGTTCCAACGTCGAGCAGTTGGTCGCTCGCGCCGCCGAGTTGGGCAACTTTGTCCGCGTGGATATGGAATCGAGCGAATACACGGATCGCACGCTCGACCTCGTTACGGATTTGCACGCGCGCTACGCCACTGTCGGCACGGTGATCCAGGCATATTTATATCGCAGCCGCAAAGATGTGGAAATGTTGTCGCAGCGCGGCATACGTGTGCGCCTGTGCAAGGGAGCTTATCTGGAGCCGGCCTCGGTAGCCTTCCAGAGCAAGGCTGACGTGGACCGCAACTTTGTCGAGCTAACGAACATTCTACTCGAAACCGGCGTATATCCTGCTATAGCGACGCATGACGAGAAGATCATCGAACAGACCGAGCGTTTCGTGGAGTCGCGCAAAATTGCGCGCGACTCTTTCGAGTTCCAGATGCTCTACGGCATTCGCCGCGACATCCAGCGCCGGCTGGTTGCCGAAGGTTATCGCCTGCGGCTGTACGTGCCATATGGCGGAGCGTGGTATCCCTATTTTATGCGGCGGCTGGCGGAGCGGCCGGCCAACGTCTTCTTCCTGGCGCGCAACCTTTTGCGCCGGTGAGGTCCGGCCCGGAAACTTAGCACCGCGCACCGGCATCTAAACATTTATGCGGTACTGGGGCTATTTTGCGGGAAAAATCGGTCTCTCCGCGGCGGTGATGTACGGGTTGCTGCGCGGGCTGAACCATTTCTTCCCGGCCGACAACCACCACCATCTGGTCCCGCCCCATATCATGCTGTACATGCTGCTGATGGGCATCTGGTTCCTCTTGAGCAGCGGCCTGCTGTACGTTTGCATCCTGGATCAGCGTTATCGCTGCCGGGTCTGCTTGCGGCGTTTGCGCATGCCGGTCGAAACCGGATCGTGGGGCGGCATGTTGCTCCTCGGGCGGCCGCGCATCGAATACATCTGCCCCTACGGCCACGGCACTTTGAAATTCGCCGAGCTGCAAATCTCCGGCCTGGAGAATCCCGAGTGGAACCCTCACGGCGAGATGTGGGACGAATTGTGTGCCTCCGCGCGTGATGTGGACCCGCGGCCGTGACGGCTTCGCCCTGGCGTCTTGCGGCGGCAGCCGTAGTTCTGGCGGTCTTCGTATTCCTGGGCGTCCGACTCGTTCCCATATATGTACACAACCTGGAGCTGCAACAGTTCGTGGAAGATGTGACACATCGTGCCGCCGCAGCCACGAGTTCCGACGATGTCCTGCGCACCTGGGTGCTGGACAAGGCCAACGATCTGGACCTCCCCGTAAAGGCCGATAACGTGCAGATCCAACGCTCGGGAGAGATCGTGCACATGGAAGTGCGCTATGAGGTCCGTGTGGACCTGCCGCTGTATACGGTCAATCTGCACTTCTATCCCGGCGCTGGCAGCCGGTAGGGTGGTGTTGGTGGCAGGCATTCAGACTGCCAACCGCTTTTCGTTCGTGGGGCAGGCATTCAGCCTGCCAACACTTCCGTATGAGAGAATCATCATTAGTGGCTGAAAAGAAATCTGGCCGAAAGAAGGTTGTCAGAGTCCGGGTACCCCGTAACGCCCGCCTGGTGCGGTTCTTTCTCCATCCAGCGGGCAAGATTCTGGCGGTCTGCTTTACGTTGGCTTTCATCCTGCTGTTTGGGACCGGCATCCACTACTATTCCAAGTACTCCCGCCTGATCGAGGTGAAACTGCGCGCCGGCCCCTTCGCCAACACCTCCAAGATCTTCGCGGCGCCGCGGCTGGTGGCCGTGGGGGATGTCATTACGCGCGAGGAAATCGCCGACGAATTGCGCCGCTGCGGTTACAGCGAGTCGCGCGGCAACGCCATCGGCTGGTTCCACATGCGGCCGGATGGCGGCATCGAGATCTTCCCCGGTCCGGATTCGTACTTCGATCAGGAAGCCGGCGTTCTCAAGTTCTCCGGCGGACGCATCTCGCAGATCGTCTCGCTGCGCGACAACACTGGGCGCGGCCAATACCAGCTCGAGCCGCAGCTCATCACCAATCTCTTCGATCGCAACCGCGAGAAGCGCCGCCTGGTGAAGTTCGCCGATATCCCCAAAGTCCTCGTGGACGCCGTGACGTCCGCCGAGGATAAGCGCTTTTTCCAGCACCAGGGCTTCGATCCGCTGCGCATCGTCAAAGCGGCTTACGTAGACCTGAAGCAAGGCCGCAAGGAGCAGGGCGCTTCCACGCTCAGCCAACAGCTTGCGCGGAGCCTGTGGCTGGTGCCCGAGAAGCGCTGGACACGCAAGGCGGCCGAGCTCCTCATCACCCTGCGCCTGGAGCAAACGCTCTCCAAGCAGCAAATCTTTGAAGACTACGCCAACCAGATTTACCTCGGCCGCCGCGGCAGCTTCAGCATTAGCGGCTTTGGCGAGGCGGCCGAAGCTTATTTCGGCAAAGATATCCGGCAGCTCACGCTGCCGGAGGCGGCTACGCTGGCCGGCATAATCCAGCGGCCCGGCTATTACAATCCGTACCGCTATCCGGACCGCGTGCGCGAGCGCCGCAACCTCGTGCTGAGCCTCATGCGCCAGAACGAGGACATCAGCGACCGCGAGTACGCGATGGCCGTCGAGACGCCCCTAACCCTGACGAAAGAGGCCAGCCAGTCCCTGGATGCTCCCTATTTTGTCGACCTGGTGAACGAGTACCTCCAAACCAAATTTCAGGATGTCGATTTCCAGGCCAATTCGTTCCGGGTCTATACCACGCTCGATATGAATCTGCAGCGCGCCGCCGGCGAGGCTATTCGCACCGGCATGCAGGGCGTGGACGAGTTGATCCGCAAACAAAAGCGCTTCAAAGGCCAGACGCCGCCGGAAGCGCAATGCGCGCTGATCGCCCTCGATCCGCACACCGGCGAGATCAAGGCGCTAGCCGGCGGGCGCAATTATGGCGCAAGCCAGCTCAACCACGTCATGGCCAAGCGGCAGCCGGGCTCCATTTTCAAGCCTTTCGTTTACACTGCCGCGCTGAATACGGCCATCGAGGGCGGATCCCGCATCCTCACGGCGGGCACTACCGTGGTGGACGAGCCCACCACTTTCTGGTACGACAACAAGCCTTACGAACCCAGCAATTTCAAACATGAGTTTCACGGCACGGTCACCTTCCGCCAGGCGCTCGCGAAATCCATGAATGTTGCGACCGTCAAGGTGGCGGAAATGGTGGGCTACGATGCCGTGGTGGAGGTGGCCAACAAGGCCGGTCTGAATTACGACATCCACCCGACGCCCGCCGTGGCGCTGGGCGCTTATGAAGTCACTCCCATGGAGATGGCCGGCGCGTATACCATGTTCGCGAATGAAGGCGTCTTAGTGAAGCCCAGCTTCGTCTCCCTGGTGCGCTCCCAGAACGGCAAGACAATTTACACCAACAAGACCGAAGAGCGCCAGGTGCTCGATCCAAGGGTCGCCTACCTCATGACCAATATGATGGAAGAGGTGATGCGCAGCGGCACTGCCGCGGGCGTGCGCTCGCGCGGTTTCGTAGTTCCCGCCGCGGGCAAAACGGGGACTTCCCACGACGGCTGGTTCGCAGGCTATACCTCCGAACTGTTGTGTATCGTCTGGGTGGGCTTTGACGATAACCGCGAGCTGGACCTGGAGGGCGCTCACTCGGCTCTGCCCATCTGGACCGAGTTCATGAAGCGCGCCCTGCAGTATCGGGAGTACCGCGACGCCCGGCCGTTCGAAGCCCCCGATGGCATCGTCTCCGTGCAGATCGATCCCGCGTCCGGCATGCAGGCCACGCCGTACTGTCCCACGACGGTCACGGAGGTTTACATCTCCGGGACGCAGCCCGTGGGATCGTGCCCGCTGCATGGCGGGGGACAGCCGAACGTGACGCACGTCGCGGGATGGGAGATTCCCGCCAGCCCGCCCGTGCTGCAGCCGCCACCCCGCGTGGACGCCCCGCCCGGCGCCCTGGCCGCCCGCCGTCCGCCGCCCGTGGAGCCGCCGGCTCCCGCACAAACCGGCCAGCAAAAGCCCAAAGAGAAGAAGGGCTTCTTCCGCCGTTTGCTGGGTGTGTTTAAATGAAGTAAAGGGGGCCGCTATGGTTTCCGCTCGCAACGCGATCGTTCCGCTAGCCGCATTGCTGTTTTCCTGTGCCGCTGTGGCGCAGGATGCCGACATCCTCTTCGACTCCCAGGCGGCCGCTGGCAGCCAAGCCGATTCCAAGGTTCCCGAGCCGCCGCTGACGCCCGAGCGCCGCGGCGACATCCTCATGGCCCGCAAGATGTATCGCGAAGCCATCGAGGTATACAGCCAGGCGCCGCAGGATTCCGCCGTTGTCTGGAACAAGACGGGCATCGCCTACCACCAGATGATGCAGCTTGATGCGGCGATGAAGCGCTACCAGCGCTCTATCCGCCTGGATCCCAAGTATCCGGAAGCGATTAACAACCTGGGTACCATCTACTACGCCGAGAAGCGCTATAGCAAGGCGATCGGCTCCTACAAGCGGGCCCTGAAGCTGGCGCCCGAGTCCTCATCCATTTACAGCAACCTGGGCACTGCCTATTTCGCGGAAAAGAAATATAAGGAGGCTGCGGTAGCCTATGACACGGCTCTGCGCCTTGACCCCGAGATCTTCGAGCACCACAGCACTTACGGCGTCCTGCTGCAGGAGCGCAGCGTCGACGAGCGCGCCAAGTTCCACTATTACCTGGCCAAGAGCTACGCCAAAGCGGGCCAGAACGAGCGCGCCCTGCTGTATATCCGGAAGGCCCTGGAAGAAGGCTTCACCGAGCGCAAGAAACTGCTGGAAGATCCCGAGTTTACCGGCTTGCGCGACCTGCCCGAGTTCAAGGAACTGCTCAAGCTGGAGCCGCGTGTTCTGTAGATGAAGGTATGCTGCGTGGCGCAGGCACTCCTGCCTGCCGCGCCGGTACTCTTGCCGGCGCAGGCGAGCTTTGCTCGCCTGTCGCGAACTTCAGTTCGCTGTGCCCGTCTGACCTGCGTTATAATCTTCGCCTTTCTCACCAACTGCAGCCATCAGAACGAGCCCCTGGCGCCCGCACTCGCCATCCTGCGTTTCGAAAACCTGTCCTCCGACCCGTCTCTGGACTGGATGGGCAGGGCTTTCTCCGAGATCCTATCGGGCGAGCTCGAAGGCTCCCCGCAACGATACGTGATCCAATGGCGCGGCCTGCACTCCTTCGATGCCCCGCTCGGCAAACGGTCCGCCGCGCCGGGAATCTCCGCCGAGCGAACCGAGGCGCTCGCGGCCGGCGCTAACGAGATCCTATACGGGTACTTCTCCGTGGTGAACGGAATGCTGCGCGTCACAGCGAGCCAGGAAGATCCGGCCACACGGAAGATGGCGCCGGTCGTCTCGGCTAGCGGGCACGTGGGTGACGGCATCTTTCCAATCGCGGAAGCGCTCGCCCGGCAGTTGGGTCCGGCGCATCCGTTTGGCACACGAAACGTGAACGCCTTGCGCGACTACGTAGCGGCCCTGGAATCGCCCGATCCCACCGCGGCCATGCAGGGTTTCGCCGAGGCCGCCACCGCCGATCCAGATTTCGGGCGCGCCTATGTCATATGGCTGGATGCCGCGCTGGCACAGCGGAATGGCGCCGCGGCGGAGCACGCCATCGCCCAGGCAAGCGCGCATTTGGAACGCTTCTCCGCGTTGGAGCGCGCGCGTCTGGATCTCGGCGCAGCCGCCCTGCGCGGCGACTTTAAGGCCCGCCAGCAAGCTCTAGAAGCGATGGCCAGCCTGGATCCGGCGGATCCGAACAATCATCGCGCGCTGGCCCAAACGCTTATGAGCACGCGCCATTACGATGGCGCCATAGTAGAATTCCGCCGTGCCCTCACGCTTCGACCGGAGGACCCCCTGGCGCTCAACAGCATGGGCTACGCGGCGGCGTTCTCCGGCGACTTGCCTACGGCTATACGGGTCTTGCGCGGCTATGAGCAGTTACGGCCGAACGAGCCGAATCCCCTCGATTCGCTCGGCGACGCGCACTTCGCTCTCGGCCACTACAGCGAAGCGGAGCAGTTCTATCTGGCCGCGCACGCTAAAGCCCCGGCATTCCTGAATGGCGGCGAATTGTTGAAGGCAGCCCAGGCGCGGCTACTGACCGGCGATATCGGCGGCGCCAGCGTGCTGTTCAACCGCTACCTCGCGGAGCGCCAGGCGGCGCACGATCCGTTTGCCGAATATCACGCGGCGGCATGGTCGTGGCGTACCGGCCAGCGCCGCGCTGGCCTGCAACGGCTCGATCGTCTGGCGCGCGCCGAAGAAGCCGGGCCGCGGCGCGAGATCGCATCCGGCGCCGACGCCCAATTAGCCGTCTGGCTGCTCGAGTTGGGAGACCGCGCCGGCGCTGCGGAGCACGCCCGGAAAGCCGTGGCCGAGGCGGTGCCGGCAACCTCCGGGGTAGCCGCGCTGGCGGCGTTTCTCGCCGATCCGAAAGTCTCCCCTGAACCCACGCAGTCTCCTTTTAAGGATTACGCGCGAGCATATGCGCCATTGTTCGCCAAACAGTTTCCGCCCGCCACGCAAGCGCTGGAGGAGATGTATCGGCGTCCCACCAACGATCTGGATGACGGCCTGGCCGTGCTGCTCGCCTGGGCCTACGAAGAAACCAGCCAATGGCAAAAGGCCGAAGCGCTTCTGCGCCTGAACCCGCTGCCGCAAGCCTCGGGCCTGCCCCTGTTTTCCTCGCTCTACTTCCCGCGGTTGTTCTATCTGCGCGGCGCGGTGTTGGACAAAGAAGGCCAGCGCCGCGAGGCCGCCCGCAATTATCGGCTGTTCCTTGCGCTCTCCGGCCAGGATGCGGAAATATGGGGCGAGGAGCCGCGCGCGCGGCCGTGAGAGGCGCGTAAACCTCTGGAGTGACTCTGCAGGCTGGCCTTTCCGCATCACGGTGCCTCTAACGCGAACCGTCGGGCCCAGAACCGGCTCCAGCCAGCAGTAATTCGAGTCGGCGGTGACTCCCAGACTATCTCACCCGCGCCCTAACGGGCTGAGCCATCGGGAGTATGCGTGGACCGTCGGCATCAATGATGGCCAGAACAAAATGCGATTGTCTACGGAGATTGCCGGCAGTGCGTTATTCTTACGATGTAAGGAACTGTACGGCGAATCTATTCTTATCATGCTGAGAAGACGGGCGTTCAACCCAAAGCGACGGCTGTGTCCGCCCGAAGCCCGTCAAGCCAGGCAGGAGGCATTGTCCTCGCAGATCGAAAACATCTGGTACAGTGGAAATCCTGAGCACTAGCGCAACCCGGGTGACTTCGGTCTGAATCCTCTGAGCACGCCGAGGCCAGGTAAAACGTTGTGTGACCAAGTAGGAATCTACAGCCGTGACGAAGCTCTCAGCCTGCTACGAACGGGGCTGGAGCGAGGCACATTCAGCGCGCAGGAACGCGACGGTTGGCCTCAGAACGTGTGGGCGGTCACCGAAAGAGGAGAACCTCTCGAGGCACAGCTCGAAGGACAGGGTGTCTACCACGGGTACCCGATGCCGGAGTCCGATCCGTTTCGGGAGAAGGTTCTTGAGCGTTGGATGCGTTCATGACCTCCGATATGACCATCGAACTCGAATGGCTTCCTCCTTTTCAAGGAACGGAGGAAGTTGGGCGGACTTCGGCGACAATGCAAATCCATTTCGGATCTGAGAACGCCACACGTTTCGAGGATGCATGGTCTCAGTCCGTTCAGCACGGCGCTCGAGTCTCCGCGTATCCCCTGGCGCTGTGGCTTGCGTCGTCGTGGTGGCGAATCCGATGGGAACCACTACCTTCCCGGATCCGGCTGGCGGCGGATGGAATCCCGGCGGATGCCAACTGGCGGATGAGCCACGCATGGAGACCGGCGAGACGCGCTGGATTTACGGCGACACACACTCCGCGAAGAATCTGAATACGCAACCGATGGAAATGCCGTTCATCGAGACGAAGGCCGCGAGTAAAGATCGATGATCCGCTCGATGGCGCGCCGGCACACGGCGCAGAAGCCCACCTCGTCCCGCGTGAACATGATGCAATCCGGCTGCGGCCGGTAGTAGCCGCGGCCCTCGTACATGGCGCCTTCGAAGGCCCCCACCGCGTGCCCGTACGGACCCGAGCCGAGCAGGGCCGTTTCCTTTTCGCGTTCCTCGCGAAACAGCGCTTCCATTTCGTCCTCGGGGCGGTGCTCCGCGCGAATCCGGTGGCGGCGCGCTTGAATCTCCTTCTCCGACGCTTCAAATTGCTCCTTGGGCCAGGGCGTCGGCAGCGGCGTGCCGGCCGCGATCAGGGCGCTCCATTTCGCCGCGTGCGGATCGGCGGTGACGTTGGGTTCCCACGGTTCCGGCCGCTCCGTCGCCGCTTCATACGCTACATCCGACGTATAGTATTCGTCCGCCAGTCCGGCGAAGTGATGGCCGAATTCATGCACGAAGACGTACGGCGAGAAGGCATTGTCCGCCGACACCGTCGCAAACAGGTTGAAGATCCCGCCGCCGCCGTACTTGCGGTCGTTCACCACGATTTCGATGAATTCATAGGGCGCCGCGGACGCTGCTTCGCGCATGCGCTTGTTATCGAACGCCAGCACGTAACGCTCGGACCCGAAGGCGTCGTAACTGGCGCGCAGCGGAGACCGGCGATAGACGCTGTCCGACGGGCGGGACACGCCGCTTTCCTCCGCCGGAGTATCCACGGCCCACACGTTGAAATCGCTGCGGCGCTCCTTGAACGGCGAGGCGGCAAACAGCAGGTCCACCATGCGGTGCGCGTCCTTGTGCCACTTCTCCATCTCCGCGGCAGTGTAGCCATCGCCCATGAGCAGCAGGTCCACCTTGTCGCGCGGTTCGCCATTCTGCATCACCGCCCAGACCTTGACGTTTGCCGGTGGTCCCGAGCGGTCGATGGCCGGATCGGCCGGATCCACGATGACCGACCACATTTCCTGAAATGCATTCCGGCTATCGCGGCGCTTGACGATCACCTGCACAGGCGCGGCAGGCGCCGGAAAACGCAGCGATTCGTGGAACTGACGCCGGACTTCCTTGGCCTCCGGCGTTTCCTGCCATTCGCCGAAGATGCTGGCGAATCCGCGCGAATAAAGCACGCGGTTCGTCTGGCGGTCCAGCACTTCGAAATAATATTTGCCCAGGTTGGTGTCGTCGATGGTGCGGTCCAAACGCCCCGGCCACGGCCCTTCCAGCACCAGGCCATCGAGCGACATCTGCTCTTCGGTGGCCGTGCCGCCGTGGAAACAGTCGAGGCGCAACGTGCGCGGATCCGCTGCCAACAAGGAGGATAGCGCCATCAGAAACAAGATCGGAATTCGCAAGTCCTCACTACTGTAACGCAAGGTGGGGCGGCGATCCACTTGCCGGTGTCTGCATAAGAAGGGCATCTGCCTGCCGCCGTCTCGGTTGGCATTGGACACTTTAATTTCGTCCTAAAAATCGTGCAGAGCCGCGATAACACCTTGCGACGCAATCAAGTGATGGGTGTTGCAAGCTGCCGCTTAACGCCTATTGCCTTCGGGCGTTGAGTCTGTGGCCACAATCCCGCCAAAAGATTGGACGAGTTCCTTGTAAATCTCAAGTTTGTAGCGCTGCCAGTCAGCTTGGCGTTCCTTCCGTTTCGTGAGGTAAAAACTCACGGCTGGGACAACGATTGCAGCCGCGGCGGAGATGATCGCAACGGTTACCGACGTATCCACAAAAGAGACTAAACCAGTTCCAGCCGTTTGAGCTTTATTCGGTCGGCGGGGACATGGGCAAGCTCATACTGCGCCTGTTGCACAAGCCAGCTTTCGGCGCTGCCACCAAAGACTTTGGGCAGCCTTACGGCCATTTCGGGGGATATGCCGCGCTTCTCGTTCACC
>JBEKUO010000234.1:0-9990 GCA_049514955.1 Bryobacteraceae bacterium
AATAGGCCAGCAAGATACCGATCAGGCTGCCCGTCGCGGAGAGCAGCAGCGATTCGGTCAGCACCTGCCGCACCAGGCGAGACCGGCCGGCGCCCAGCGACACCCGCACCGCCATTTCCCGCTGGCGGGAGGCTCCCCGCGCCAGCAGCATGTGGGCCACGTTGATGCACGCGATCAGCAACAGCAGGCCCACCACCGCCATCAGCGCCCACAGCGGCTGGGCGAACTGATCGCGCAGCTCGGTCGACAGACCCGAGCCAGCCGGCGCCAGCTTGATCTTGAGCTGCCTGAGCACCGGGTCTTTGCTGGCCTTGGTTCTTTCCTCGACAGTGAACCTGTAGAGCACCGCCATTTCCGCCTGCGCCTGCGCGAGCGACACGCCTGGCTTCAATCGCCCCAATAGCCGCAGCCCAAAGCCGCCGATGCGGCTAGAGCGATGGATCAGCGACTGGGCGGCCAGCGGTATCCAGATGTCCGGCTTCGACCCTACCTCCAGCCCAACCAGCGCGCGCGGCGTCACGCCCACAACCGTCAGCGGCACATCGTCCACCAGGATCCGCTTGCCGAGAATCGCCGGGTTGAGATTGAATCTGTCTTTCCAATACGACCAGCTCAGCACCGCAACAGCGGAATCCGGATTGCCCATGCGGTCGTCTTCCGGACCGATCAGCCGGCCGATTGCAGGCTTCACCCCCAGCAGCGGAAAGAAGTTTCCAATGACGCACTCTCCATAGACTGTCTCAGGCTCACGGCCCTCGACGCGGGCGTGAAAGCGCGAGTGGTTCGCCCCGGTTAGTCCCGAAAAGACATGGTTCTCATCCCGAAAGTGCTCGTAGCTCCGCAGGGAGAAAGCGTTGGCGGGTGGATCTCCCGGGTACAGGTTAAGCGGTTCCACAAGTTCGTCCGGTGCGTCGACCGGCAGCATCCGCAGCAGCAGCGCGTGGATGAGGCTGAAGATCGCCGTGTTGGCGCCGATGCCGAGCGCCAGCGACAGCACCGCCACGGCCGTGAACCCAGGGCTCCGCCGCATCCCACGTAACGCGTAGCGCACGTCCTGCCAGAGCTCTTCGACGGCCCGCATCGGTGTCACCTCCCGTTCATCTAGTGTATTAGTATATTAATACACCAGTCAAGCAGTATTTTGGGCTCGTCATGGGAATGCGAGGTCGCCGCAGGAAGCACGGGATGAATCTTACTAACGGACACATTGAGTTCTTACCGCAACCCGCCCGAGGCCAGCAAAGTCTCGCCGGTCAGCCATCCTGAATCCGTCGATGCCAGGAAAACGGCAATCGGCGCGATATCATCCGGCTGCGCAATGCGGCCGAGCGGAGTCTGGGCTTCGAACTGCTTTTGGAAGTCGCTGCCGATGAACCCAGCCGCATGGACGCCCTCCGTTTCCACCATGCCGGGATTGATCGAGTTAACGCGAATCTTCCTCGGTCCCAGTTCCTTCGCGAGGACATGCGTGACGGCATCCACCGCAGCCTTGGTAGCGGTATAAACGGCCGACATGGGCGGTGCGATCCGCGACGCATTCGAACCGATGTTAATGACGCTGCCGCCCTCCGGTCCGAACAGTTTCGCCGCTTCCTGGGTCGCCAAGAGGAGCCCGAGCACATTCGTGTTGAACTGCCGGTGGAACTCATCCTCCGTGATCTCGCCCAGCGGCGCGAACTGGTATACGCCCGCGTTGTTTACCAGCACGTCCAGCTTGCCGAACGCTTGTTTCGTTTCCGCGAAGAGGCGCTGGACATCGGACGCTTTCGACACATCGCCCTGAACCGCCAGCGCTTTCCCGCCCTGCGACGCGATTTCCGCCACCACGCGTTCGGCGTCCGTTTTGCTGGAGGCGTAGTTCACCACGACGGCCGCGCCTTCCGCGGCCAGGCTCTTGGCGATGGCAGCTCCAATACCCTTAGAGCCGCCTGTAACGACGGCCACTTTATTCGTGAGTTTCTTCATGACTTTTTTCCGGTTCGAATCGCGACCATGCCGCTTATTTCGATAATCGTCTAATTGATGAGTGCGTCCGGCCCAAGGATTCATAGGCCCACGGCTGGATTTTTCCCAGATGGTCGCGATAGGCGCGCAAGGCCTCATGATGCGGCCGGCCGTCTCAAGTTCCTTAAGGTGATGTGAAAGCGCGGCGGCGCTAGCTGGTGGACACGCGCGCACATCGCCGCAGGGCAGGGCGCCTCTCCGATTGCCAATCTGTCTTAGAATCTCGTAACGGCGTTGGTCGGTTAGGGCCTTCGCGATCATAAACCACGCTCCTACCTGCGACTCGCCGCCGCAATCGCTTTCTCGATCCCATCTCGCGTGCTGTTCACATTCTTGGCTCCGGCAAGATATGTCAACGTCATGCCGCCAGGGCCGCTCGAACCCTTGGCGTCGCCCAGAACCCTGTCAATCGCGAGTGCCCGCAAGAATCCACTTATCACTTGCTCGGCGACTTCGCCGGTTGTGAACTTGCCGACCCCGCCATCGAGAATGGTCGGAGCGAAGAAGGGGTGCGCTACCGCGAGACGGCTGGCCTCCGCGTAAAGAATTTCGCCCGCCAACTGCATGCGCTGCGGGGAAAAACTTTGCGAATCGCCTAGACCGATGATGAGCAGCCTCCTCGCCGCGAGGCTGTCTTTTGGCGGAGCGATCAGGAGTGTTTCTCCAAGTTCTCCCATGAAGAGGTCCGGCGTACGTACGCGCTGCAGCAGACCTTTCAGTTTCTCGTTCGTCTCAGTCAGCGAACCGTGCAATGTGTTTTCGGGCGAGGAACGAAACAGGCAGATCACCTGAAGCTCGGTCGTGGTATCGGCGGGGCTCTGCGCCAGAATCCGGATCGGAATGGGAGCGCCGGGAATATCGGTGCTGGCGGGTTGGGCATGCGCCGCCGGCAATATCGGAAGCGCCGTCAGCAACACCAAAATCAGAATCGGTTTCAGTTCCAAATCAGGCCTCCGATCCGGTCGCGTGGAGCGCGAGCGCGATCAATTTCGCGTCCAGCTTCTTCGCGGCGGCCATCACCTCATCGCTCTGCAACACCGACATCAACGACGAGGGAAGGTCATAGGCAAGCCGCGTAGTTCCGCTCTCTATATCCTCGTAGATCAAGAGCCGAATTGGAACGTTGAGGCCGGCCGCAACACTATGCTGGAGCATCGTCCGCGCAATCAGCGGATTGCCGATGGTATACATACGCGAGCGCGCGCTCGATCCGTAGCGGGACATCCATCCTCCGTGGTCTACCGCCAGAAAACGCATGAAGCCGCTGGATCCCTCGCGCGAACGTACACGCTCCTCGAATTCCGCATTGCCGCGCGCCGAAGCAGCAATCTCCCTCAATCCACCGTCTTCGAGCGATCCCAAAGCAGCATCGAATGTGCGAACTACCTCGTCGAATCCTCGCTTGGTGCTGTGCTCGTTGTGCTGAACCGTGTAGGTTTGTTGCATCCTCTTCCTCGCGTGGACACGCTGGGCGTCAATGCCCGGTTAAATGGTTGGATGCTGGCGGCCTGCGTGGCGACTCATGCGCATAAACCGTGTGCCACTTTGAGCCGCGTGATAAATTGCCGTAATGAGCGGCGCTCAAGAATTCATGCGTGCGCGCGATTTCCTGCTCAAGCATCGCACCAACTACGAGCACGCCTACCGGCATTTCGAGTGGCCCAAGCTGGACGAATTCAACTGGGCGCTGGATTACTTCGATGTCATGGCGGCCGGTAACGTGCGCACGGCCTTATGGGTGGTGGACGAGGCCGGCGTGGAAGTCAAGCTCAGCTTTGCCGAGATGTCGCAGCGCTCAGATCGAGTCGCACAATTCCTGCGTGAACGGGGCGTGCGGCGCGGCGACCGCATTCTGCTGATGCTCGGCAATGAGGCGCCGCTTTGGGAGACTCTGTTAGCCGCCACGAAGCTCGGCGCCGTTCTGATTCCGGCCGCCACACTGCTGGGGCCCGAAGATCTGAAAGATCGCCTGGATCGGGGCGGCGTGCGGCACGTGATCGCAGGCGCCGCTCACACCGGCAAGTTCGCTGCGTTGAACGGCGCACATACGCGCATCTGCGTCAGCGGGCCGGTCGCGGGATGGCACTCGTTCGAAGATGCGTATCGGCAGAGCGGCGCATTCGCCCCCGAGGGTGTCACGCATGCCAGCGACCCTCTGCTGCTGTACTTCACCTCGGGAACCACAGCCAAGCCGAAGCTGGTGCATCACTCGCACCAGAGTTATCCTGCCGGCCACTTATCCACCATGTATTGGATCGGTCTCGAGCCTGGCGACGTGCATTGGAACATTAGTTCCCCGGGTTGGGCCAAACATGCGTGGAGTTGCTGGCTGGCTCCCTGGAACGCCGGGGCCACGGTGTTCGCTTACAACTACGCGCGCTTCAAAGCGCAGTCAGTGCTCGATATGTTGGCGCACAAGCCCATAACCACGCTCTGCGCGCCTCCCACGGTTTGGCGCATGCTGATCCAGGAGAAACTCGCGGATTATCCCGTGCATCTTCGCGAAGCGGTGGCCGCGGGAGAGCCCCTGAATTCCGAAGCGATCGAACGCGTGCAGGCTGCCTGGGGGATCACGGTTCGCGATGGTTTCGGCCAGACGGAGACCACCGCGATCGCCGGCAACTCACCAGGGCAGACGGTAAAACCAGGCTCGATGGGCCGTCCGTTGCCGGGTTATCGGGTCGAGCTTTTGGATAGCGTGGGCCAGCCCGCGCAGGAGGGCGAGATCTGCCTGGATCTTTCGACGCGGCCTTTGGGACTGATGCTCGGTTATTCGGGCGAGATAGCGAATCCCGCCGAGGCCATTGAAACAGGCTACTACCACACCGGTGACTTGGCGTATCGCGACGAAGACGGCTATATCACTTACATTGGGCGCGTGGACGATGTGTTCAAGTCATCCGACTATCGCATCAGCCCTTTCGAGCTCGAAAGCGTGCTGGTCCGTCACGCGGCGGTGGCGGAGGCCGCGGTAGTACCCTGTCCTCATCCAGTGCGCCACGTAGTCCCGAAGGCGTTCGTGTTGTTGGCGCCGGGCTACGTTCCGGGAGCGGAGCTGGCCCGCGAGATCTTTTTGTTTACGCGCCAAAATCTGGCGCCCTACAAGCGAATTCGCCGCCTGGAATTTTCCGACCTGCCGAAAACCATTTCAGGCAAGATTCGCCGCGTGCAGTTACGGAGCGGCGAGCATATCCAGACCGGCCGGTCCGAGCGGGGCGCCATGGAATTCTTCGAGGAAGATTTCTCCGATCTCGATTAGCTTTCGTGGCGCACACTTGTGCCGCGGCGAGCTTCAGTTCGCCGTCTAATTCTCTGTGGCCCAATAGCCCCGCTTGGCATTGACCACCATTTTGCTGTCTCGTACCCGAACCGAAATCGCGCGGAACTTCCCGTCGGAATGGGAATTGCTCGGAGTATACGCGAGCATGTAGTATTGGCGCCCGTCGGCAACGGCCCGCTGTAAACCGTTCAAGATATCGTTGCTGTTTTGAAAGGCCGTGCCACCCGTGGCTGCCGCAATTTCCGAAAGGGTCTGACCTGCGTCACTGGCGATCTCATTCATGGCTTGGAGCACGGCCGGCATCACCCTCGGACTGCCGACGGAATTCGAGGCGTCAAAAAAAGCGGAAGTATACAGCCCCCGGGAATCGATTGTGTAAACGGGAATGTTATTGTTAGCCGCCATCCGCAGCACGGGCTCGAGATCCTGCATCCGCGCCACCTTGCGCAGCGAGACAAAGGGGATATCGGGAAAATAGGCTTCCAGTAATTCCCACGCTTCCTTGCCGGGCACAAGCTGGAAACCGTCTGAGAAAAGGATGATCGTCCGCCGCCCGGTGAGGTGCGCGAGCTCTTGCACGCGCGAGCGGAGCTGACTCAGAAAACCGGCGGTAAACATCTCATCCTTGTCGGCGATCTGACTTGCCTCGCTCGGCAAGCGTCGTCGCCCTGAGAGGCACTCCGGCCGACGTTCGGGGTCGTCGCATGCGGCACGGACGTCTTCGAGCGCGCGCCGGAACTGGCGTAGATCGTCCTCCGTCGAGCCTCTGCGGCTGACCAAAAACAGCCTCTGGAAATTCTTGCTTTCGACGGCTTTCAACACCGCCTCGGGATCGGTGGTCGGTCCCTGCACGATCTCCGTGGAAGTTCCTACAGCAATCACCATGTACTGCGAATCGCCGGCTGGCTCGGTCCGGAACAGCTTCGCCAGGGCCTCGCGGATGTGCACCAGGTTGGCAAACGCGGAGTGCAGTGTGTCGATACAGATCAAATAGGTTCTACGGACCGCGGCAGGCTTAGGCTTAGGGGCAACGGGCGCCAAAGCGCTCTCCGGTTCAGTGGCGGGTGCAGCGGCGGATGCAGCGGCGGATCCCGGGGCGGACACCCCCGCGTCTTCCACGCTGAAACCTGAAATCTTCTGCTCCACGCCGTCCTCGAAGACTCTGAAGTCACTCTGCGCCAGGCCGGTGACATGATGGCCTTCCTTATTGGTGACGATGACGGGAACCAATACCTGGCGCACTTCCACCCGTATGGTGGCGGCCGACTCCGGCGCGCCGGGCACGATCGAACGCACCAGCCGCTCGTACCGGGCTTTGAAGTCCGGGTTGCCCGGCGCCAGCGTGGAGGCGGTCCGGTACTCCTCGAGCGCGGCCTTCCCATCGCCGAGCTTCTCCAGAGCCTGGGCGAGATTGAAATGCACGATGGCGTCCTTCGGCTGTAGCTCCGCGCTCTTGCGGAACTCGGCCACGGCGCCTGCCGTATCGCCGCGCTTGAACAGCACCAGACCCAGGAAGTTGTGCACTGGTCCGGAGTCCGGAACGCTTTTCATCGCGGCGCGCAACTCGCCTTCGGCGCCCGCCAGGTCGCCTATGAGGCGCAGCGCGTTCGCCAGGTTGTAGTGAGCGGCTGGCATATCCGGATTGAGGCGCAGCGCTTCACGGAGCGCGGCGATGGCCTCGCCGGATTTGTTCTCTAGAGCCAGCGAGACGCCTCTGGCGAGCAATTCGTACGCGTCGTCCGGGTTGGGAGTTGTTATGGACGGAACACCCGCAAGCTTCTCCTTCTGTGCCGGATCCGACTCGCCGTCCACGCCATACAAGCGATAATCCGAATACCGGTGAACGCTGTGTAACTCCCCGCCCGCATAGCGCGCATGCACAGTCACTATCGCGGGGAGCCACAACGCGCCGCCAATGTATTTGAAGTTCACCGTCACCAGGGAAACATCCGTCGTCAGGGTTTCGAGCGGAAAGCCCTCCGCGCGGCCCAGCAGGTCCGTGCGGAGCCGCAGAACACGGTTGGTCGCGGCGTCTATCCAAAGGATGCCCTGCGTGGAGGTCCCCTCGGCACGCTGCGCAAATGCCACGACGGCTGCGTCCTTCCCGCCGCCGTTCCAGCGGCCAATGTATCGAAGACGCAACCGCTCCCGGTTCTGCGGAAGCAGGTCGTTCAGCAATTCCAGGAAGTGTCCCAGCACCAGGAAGTCAATCTGCTGCGCGGTATGCACCGTAGAACCGGTGTTGGCGTCCATGCGCACCTCATCGATGTGCTCCTGAGCGCCACCCGCGACCAGCCTCACTACGTACCGGAAACTCTCCCGCCGGCTGGCCACGGTCATCGAGTCCTCGATCCGTATCTCGTGAATCTCTTCCGCGGCGGCGACTGCCACAGGCCGTGCGAACATGTCACTGAGGGTATCGCCTGTGGCTTCAAGCAGCTCATCCAGGCGATCCTGGTTTGGGTCGAACTGAATGCCCGCCAGTTCGGGAACGGCGCGCACCAGTTCCGCGGCGTCGCATTCGATGAACGGCTTGCTGGCCGCCGGCGAGGCAGCCGTAGGCGCGACAGCCTGGGGCGCCGCGGCAAGATGTGCCGCGAGTGCCACAAGGATCGGCGCCGTGCCAATTCGAAAGACGCCGCGCCACATACGTCGATTGTCCCTCAACTGCCGCACGCTGAAGTGTTCGGTTGCGAACCGACGCCGTCCCAGAAATGGACATCACGAATCCGCTCTTGCGGCGAAGCTCCCTCCGGCATGAATCTTACTGGCGCGCCCGCGCGGACCGCAAATTGCTATGCTGCTCGCAATGAAACAGTGGATGCTCGCCTCGCGTTCCCTGGCGCGCCGCAAGGGTTTTGTGGCCGCCGTAGTGACCATCCTGGGACTCGGAATCGGCGCCAATACCGCGGTCTTTTCCGTCGTCGACGCGGTGCTGTTGAAACCGCTCCCATTTCCGGATTCCGACCGGCTGGTCACGGTGCTGGAAGCCAGCCCGTCCAAGAATGAGCCGGAAAGCCTCATCGCACCGGTGCGGCTCGAAGAGTGGAACCGCATGAACCACACGTTCGATGGGATTGCGGCGAGCTATGCCGAAAACGTCACCGATACGAGCGGCGCGGAGCCCGAGCGCCTGGCCGGGCGGCGCGTCTCGCCCGGATATTTCAGGGTCTTCCGAACGAAGCCGCTGGCGGGCCGCACATTCACAACGGAGGAAGATACAGCCGGCGGACCCACCTCGGCAGTGATCGGCTACGGCCTCTGGATCAGGCGCTACCGTCAATCGCCGGGCGCGATCGGCCAGCGCCTGATCCTGCAGGGCAAGGGCTACACCATCGTCGGAGTAATGCCGAAGGAGTTCCAGACCTTCGACATTGATGTGTGGATTCCCGCGCAGGTTCCGCCTTTCCTGATGCGGATTCGCGAAGCCCGATTCTATTCCGGTGTGGGGCGCATGAAGCCGGGGATCACCTTAGCGCAGGCGCACGACGACCTGGCCCGCGTCCAGCGGCAACTAGGCGAACAGTTTCCGCAAACGGACAAAGGCTGGTCGGCCGTCGTGCACAGCTTGAAGGAAGTGCGCGTTGGGGAATACAGGAAGACGCTGCTGTTCGTCTTCGGAGCGGTGGCGCTGCTGCTCCTCATCGCCGTCGCCAACATCGCCGGCTTGATGCTGACTCAGCTACAGCAGCGGGAACGGGAGATGGCCATCCGCAGCTCCATCGGCGCCACGCGCACGCAGATTTTGGGCGCCGTGATGCGTGAGATCCTGCTGATGGCGGTGCTTGGCGTTGCGCTGGGTTGTGCTGTAGCCGTGTGGCTGGTGGACGCGCTGGGCAAGGTCTTCACTACACTGCCGGCTCCGGCTGGATTCGAAATTGGCTGGCGCGCCCTGGCCTTCGCGGCGCTTGCCGGCGTACTGGCTGCCATGTTGTGCGGTTTGTTGCCGGTCCTCCAGGCCACTCGCGCGAACCTGTCCGGAATCCTGGCCCAGGCGGGACGCGGGGGGTCCGGCGGCCGGCACCGCTGGCAGCAGGCGCTGGTTACCGGCCAGATAGCCTTGACGGTGCTTCTGCTGGCCAGCGCGGGATTGATGCTGCGGAGCTATTACAACCTCGCTCACGTGGATCTGGGATTCGACCCCAACCACGCGATCACCTTTCACATGGGCGCGGCATGGGACGAAGATCGCACCCGCATCGGCCAGATGCAGGAAGACCTGCTGGACCAGCTCGATCGCACGCCAGGCGTCGAGGCGGCGGGCTTCGCCAACTTCTTGCCGGCTTCGAGCGCCACGCTGCGTTATCAGGTTGCCTTGGTAGAGACGGCTCGAACCGAAGAGTCGGACAAGATCACGACCGGCGAGCGCAGCATCACCCAAGGGTATCTGAAAGCGTTGGGCGCGCCTATCTTAGCCGGGACGGATTGCCCGCCCCTCCGCACGCTTGTCAAGCCGCCTCCCAAGGCTCTGGTAAACCGGCGCTTCGTGGAGTTGTTCGCCAAGGGGCGCAATCTGGTCGGGCAACACATCCAATTCCTGCAGGATCTGGTCACGCCGGGCGCGCAGGCCATGGAAATCGTCGGGGTTGCCGGCGACCTGCGGGAGGATGCTTTGAATGTGGCGCCGGGGCCGTACCTCTACGTATGCATCGCGCCCGGTGGATGGCCGGATCCGGAATATGTGGCGCGCACGCAGGGTCCCCCCA
>JBEKUO010000235.1:0-9924 GCA_049514955.1 Bryobacteraceae bacterium
TTGTCCAAGATCGCCATTTTGGTTTCCAGGTCCGGAGGCTGGATATCGGCCATGAGGCCCCATTCGAAGCGCGATCGCAGGCGATCGATCAAGCCCGGGATCTCCTTTGGCGGCGCATCGCTCGAGATCACAATCTGCTTCTGGTGGTCGTGGAGCTCGTTGAAGGTGTGAAAGAATTCCTCCTGGGTGCGGTCCTTATTGCCGATCAATTGAATGTCGTCGACCAGGAGCACGTCGGCTGAGCGATAGCGGTCGTGGAACTGCGGCATGCGGTCCAGGCGGATGCACGTGATCATGTCGTTCATGAAGCGCTCGCTCGAGGTGTAGATGATGCGCATGGACGCGTGATTGTCTATCAGGGCGCGGCCGATCGCGTGCATCAGGTGCGTCTTGCCCATGCCGACGCCGCCATAGATGAAGAGCGGGTTGTAGCTGCGCGACGGATTGGTAGCCACGGATCGAGCGGCTGCGTGGGCAAACTGGTTGCACGCCCCGACCACAAAACTCTCGAATGTGAATTTCGGGTTAAGGGAGCTTGGAGCCGGGGCTTCAAGCTCGATTGTCTCGGCTACCCGCACATGGTTTTGTCCGGCGCTTGAAGAGGCCGGCTCGTATTCGACGCGCTTGACGGCCATGCCAAGTTGCGCTGCGATGAGCAGTACTTGAGCGGCGTATTCGGTTTCCATCCACTTTTTGGCGCTCTCGTCCGGGACGGTTACGGCCAGAGTGGAGCCCTCCAGGCGCGCGAAAACGGTCCGGTTGATCCAATTCTGGTAGCTTTCCGGACTCAGTTTCGCTTCCAGTTCTTTTTTGATTCGATCCCAAGGATTCATACTTGCAAGCTGCTCAACGAGGAGTGCCGAACGCCAGTGCCGATACCGGTAGGCCAACGACCGATGAGTAGTCTAGCATACGATGTATGCGTTCGACCAAGATTTTAACACCTTCGTTTCGTTGCGGTTACAAACCGTTTGACAGGGCCGCCACAGGTTCACGATAATGGTAGCGCTTGGTTGAGCGGGAGTAACTCAGTTGGTAGAGTGCGACCTTGCCAAGGTCGATGTCGCCGGTTCGAATCCGGTCTCCCGCTCCAAACTTCCCTGCGGTGCAACCCGTATGAAGAACTCCCTACTTTTCTTCGTTTTGGCGACTGGTGTCGCGTTTGGCCAGTACAAAATGGAGCCTGCTGCTGCTCCCCCTGCCGAACTGGCGCCGGCTTTCGCTGCAATGCTTCAGCAACAGGGCGTCAAGATCACGGCACCCGGCGGTGCGGTGTATTGCGAGGTATGGTTGCGCACACAGGCACCGAGCGGCGCGAAGTCCGCGGATGACGCGGTGCTCTTGCCTACCATTCCGCAGGGCGCGCTACTGGGCGTCATACGGTTTGCGGGCGCGGCCCAGGATCGGCGTGGGCAACCGCTGAAGGCCGGGATCTACACGATGCGCTACAGCCAATACCCGGTGAACGGCGACCACCAGGGTGTGGCGCCGCAACGAGATTTCGCGCTACTGGTGCCCGCGGGCGAGGACAAGGACGCGAATTCGACTCCGAATTTCGATGCTCTCGTGGCCCTGAGCGTTAAGGCGTCGGGTACGCCGCATCCCGCGGTTCTGAGCATCTGGAATTCCTCCGCCGACAAGTTCCCCACGTTCAGCAAGCAGGGCGATCATGATTGGGTGCTGGAGGCTAAGGTGGGGGATCTGGCGATTTCGATTATTTTGGTTGGCAAGGTGGAGGGGTAGGGCCGGGCATTCAGGCCGAACCGGGCGACTGGGAGGACTGGGCGGCATATGTCTTACCATCCGCCGCAGGCCGTGTTAATGTGGAATCGATGGCAAGCGTTCCACGTGCGCAGGATCTCACGGTTGAAGAGGCGCTCGGTGCGGCAGAGGTAGCGCGTATTCTGGGTGTGCATCGACGTACCGTTGAACGGCACCGGGGAGAGCGAAAAGCACCGCGGCCCCTCGAAGCGCAACGCGAAGAGAAGCTCCATCGGATATGGAGCGAACTGATGGGCTTGTTTACCACGGAGAACGCGATCTACTGGTTAAGGCATCCGGTACCCGCGCTGGAGGGTCGCCGGCCAGTTGAGTTGATGGCCGAGGATGGCGGCCTCGATCGCGTACTCGAAGCGATCGGTCGAATGAGTTGGGGCATCCCGGCCTGATGCCGGACTTGGGCGCGTACTTCCGTACCGCACCCTTGAGCGAGTTCTCGGGAACCGTCTACCGCATCTGTCCGGCCCGGTACGGGGGCAATCTGGTTTCGATGCGGGGTTCCTTCCTGCACGGGGCGCGTTACAACATTCGTGGCTACTTCGGGACGCTGTACACATCCCTTTCCAAAGAGACTGCGCGGCGCGAGATGGCGCGGTATTTCACAGTGCCGCCGAAGGACGGGTTTGTGGAGGCATCCATCTCGCTGCGGCTCAGCCGGGTGGTGGACCTGACGAATCGGAGGCTATTGCGCAAGGCCGGCATCGCGTGGGAACAATTGATCGCAGCCCGCCACACTATCACGCAGGAGATCGGAATGCGGGCATGGGAAAGCGGCATTGAAGGACTGCTCGCGCCATCGGCCGCACATCCCGCGGAGCGCAATCTAGCGGTGTTTCTCGACAACCAGCGGCCTTTGTGGGAAGTGGCGCTCACAAGTATTTCCAGTGATAGGCGATGAGCGTAGGCCGATTTTGCATCGGCGGCGCTCCACGATGTTGGTGGAAAGCTGTGGCACTGAGGTTTCTTGACCCTAAGGTGTAGGGTTCGGGGTCGACCGGCCGAGGGGTAGTTTGCCGGGCAGACTGCACGGCTGGGTTGGCAGACGAAAGCGTCTGTCCCACCTTCTGTGCCACATCGCTATTGACACAGCTTCATAATCTGGTGTATCTTGATAGAGATTGGTACAATACTCCAGCTTTGAGTCTGCAACGGCGCAGGAGGTGCTCTCCTGGGCTCTTTCGACCTTCGGTGAATCGCTGGCTATCTCGACCAGCTTCCAGAAGGAGGGCATGGTGGTGATCGATATGGCGGTCCGCATCGACCCGCGTGTGCGTGTTTTCACGATCGATACGGGGCGATTGCCAGAGGAAACTCATCAAATGATGGAGACTGTGCGGCAGCGCTACGGGATTCCCGTGGAGATTGTTTTTCCGGAGGCTTCCGAAGTGGAGGCGATGATTGGAGCGCATGGTCCGAACCTATTCTATCGTGGCGTTCCGCTCCGAAAACTCTGCTGCGAAGTTCGCAAGGTGCGGCCGATGGAGCGCAAACTGGCGACGTTGAGCGCGTGGGTGGTGGGGCTGCGCAGATCGCAGACGGAGTCGCGCGCGGAGACCCAAAAGGTCGAGAGCCGCGACGGCACTGTGAAAATCAGCCCGCTGGCGGACTGGAGCCGGCAGGAGGTGGATGACTACACCCGCCGGAACAACGTGCCGGTCCATCCGCTCTACGCCAAGGGCTTTCCGAGCATCGGCTGCGGTCCGTGCACGCGGGCCACATTCGATTGCGAGGATGAGCGCGCCGGCCGCTGGTGGTGGGAGCAGGACGAAGAGAAGGAGTGCGGCATACACATCGCGCCGGACGGCCGGGTAATGCGGCAGGCGGATGTGCTGCTGGGGGAGATTCTGCCCGCGGTCAGTGTAGGCTGAAGCCCACGGCACGGCGAACGGAAGTTAGCCGTTGGCAGGCGAAAGCGCCTGCCCCACCTTCTTCAACAGTGCCACCAAGGCACACTTTGGGAAAATCTTAGAAACTCCAGACCGTGGGCTAAAGCCCACGGCAGCAAGCTGAAGCTTGCGCCACACGGAGGGCGGTTCCCGGTTCGGCATACTGTGCGCGCAAGTAGGCTAGCGCGACTAGTTTGCCGAGCGCGGGGGAGAACGCCGAAGACGTGATTTCGCCCACTTCGGCGTCGCCCGCGTGGACCTTGGTGCCGGCGGGCAGCGGCTCTTCACCATCGATTTCGAGTTTTGCCAGCAAGCGGTTCACGTGCCCGCGCGAGCGTATGCGCTCCACGATCTCCTGGCCCAGATAGCATCCTTTGGCGAAATGGATCGCCTGCATCTGGCGGGTTTCCTGCGGCAGCGTGGTGTCGAAGATATCTTCTCCGTAGCGCGGAATGCCGTGCTCGAGGCGTACGGTGCGGGCTTCTTCGGGGGACGCTGCTTGGGCGCCTGCGGACTCGAGTTGGGCAATCAGGGCTGGCTTGTCGGCTACCGGGACGAAGATGCGGAATCCTGGTTCGCCTGTGGAGCTTACGGGCTGGATGATGGCGTTGGGAAAAGAGTTGGCAGGCTGAAACCCTGCCCCACCCGGGCCTTCTACGGCGATACAGGCAAGGGAGCCGGTGGCATCTTCGAGCGTGACGTCGTCCGCGATGATGTATTTGTCGAGATGGCGGAGGACGAGGTCGCGGGTTTCGGGTTCGGTATCCAGGAGGAAGCGGTCCTCGAGACAGAGGAGGTTGACGTCGGCCAGAATATGCCCCTGGGCGTTCAAGAAGAAGGCGTAGCATCCCGTGCCGGGCGTGAGTTGCTCGACATGGTTGGTAGTCAGGGCGTGCAGCAGGCGGGCGCGGTCTTCGCCGGTCACATAGATGCGGCCGCGCGTGGAGAGATCCAGCCAGGCGGCGGACTCGCGCAGGGCATCGTATCCTGTCATGCTTTCTTCTATTATTTTAGAGCGCCGGCCGTCGATTTCCAATGTTAGGGAGGCGTCAAGTGGAGCCGATCGCCAGCGGCCGGGGCGTGCGGAGGCTGTAAGTTCCTGCGGAAGCGCTATGGAGGACGAAATTCGCGCAAGATGAAGGGTCTTGCTACCATTCGATTGGCCACCGGCGCGATTCGAAATGCCGAGCTACACTGGTACGAAGCCCACGGCATCGGGCGGAAGGGCTGGAAGATCAAACGCTTCTTGAGCTAGCGGTATGAAAGGCGAGCAACAGCGATCAAAGTTCGTATTGTGTATCCGCAATGGCGGGTCGGACGATCTGGAGATACGAAAGGTCTACCAGGTCCTTCTAGATCCGTCTGCCGCGCACGACGGGTACGTACGAGTTATCGACGAATCCGGCGAGGATTATCTCTATCCGTCTGAGTACTTCGTGCCCGTACGGCTGCCGGTGGCCGTCAGCAAAGCGCTGCGCATCAGTGCCTAGATGCTCGCCAGATGCTCAGTTCGCCGCCTCGGTGCAGCGTCCGGTCCTTCCGACCATACCTGCTGTCCAGACATCAGATTGAACAGTCTGCGGCAGGCCGGACTCAAATCGATTCAACTAAGTGCGGACGCTTTGAACTCCGTGGCCTGTCGCGGGCGTGCCGTCAACCGGGTCAGCTACGTTGTTCACATTTAGATGAGAATGAGGCCGCGGCGGATGCCCTGTGTCACGGCTTCGGTGCGTGTGCCGGCATTGAGCTTCGTCAGGATCGACGCTACGTGGAACTTGGCGGTATGCTCCGAGATGCCGAGCTTCCAGGCGATGGTCTTGTTGCCTAGGCCTTCGGCAAGCATCGTGAGGACCTGAATTTCTCGTGGGCTGAGGGTTTGCGTCTGGGCGGCCGGGAGCGGGCGCTCGGAGAGCAGCGCGGGCAGATCCTGGGGATGCAGCACGACCAATCCGGCGGCGGCGGCTTCAACGGCGGCCAGGATTTCGCGTGGTCCAAGGTCGCCCGGCAAGACCGCTCGTATGCCGGAGCGCAAAGCTTCGGACGTCCACGTGGGCTGAAGATCCGGAGCGAGCACCACGATGGCGGGCGCGCCGTCGCGGGCGGCCAATGCGAGCAGGTCCTCGGGCGGCTCGTCGTGATGCGCCTCGACGGCGGCCAGCACGACATCGGGCTGATATCGATCGATCGCCGCGCCCAGATCCGCGAGTGTGGAAGCTCCCACAACTTGGATGCTGGCGCCGGATCCTGGGGGCCCAGCGCCGACCGATTCGAGTCCTGCACGCACGATCGCGGACGGGGCCGCGATCAGCAGACGGATCACGCCGCCTCCGCCACGGGATGCGGGAGCCGTATGGCCACTTCGCGCGTAGAGGCACGGTCGCCACGCAGGAATTGCAGGCGAATCAGGCCACCGGCGTCAGAGAGGGCCTGGTGGAGATCGTCGACGGAGCGAAATGGGCGGCCTCCGGCGCTGGTGAGAACGTCGCCGACCCACAATGGCGCGGCGGCCGCGGGACTGCCCGGTTCGACCTTGAGCACGACCAGGCCGATGCGGCGGTCTTCCAAACGCACGGCCTGCACGGTCACTCCCAGCGAAAAGCCCGCTGCGCCGCGGCGCAGGAAAGCCGTCACGGCATTACCCGGAACCGCGGCACCGAGGCCGTGCACGATCATGGTGTTGATGCCGATGACGCGGCCGTGAGCATCGGCCAGCGGACCGCCGGAGTTGCCGGGCGCCAGGCGCACGTCGGCCAGTACCCAACTCTGCGCACCGAATCCGGGGAGGTTGCCGAGCGCGTGTATCACGCCGGTGGTCAACGCGCCGATGAAGCCCATGGGGTTGCCGATCGCCATGACCAACTCGCCGACGCGCAGCGCACTGGAATCGCCGAAAGCCGCCGCGGGCAGGCCGCTGGCTTCCACTTTCAGGGTGGCCAGATCGCGGCGGGGATCTCGCGCCAGCAGCTTGGCCGGCAATTCACGGCCATCCCAAAGATGGACGGATGCATGTCCGCCGCGCGCGACGTGCGCGTTGGTGACGATGGCGCCGTCGGCGGAAGAGATCACGCCGGAGCCACCTGCATTTGCGCCGGGCAGAAGCACCTGGACCGTCGAGCGGCGCAGGCGTTCCGCAATTTCTCCCAAGGCGAGCGGCATGTCAGTCTTCCCTCCGGGGCCGTTCTCCAACCGTTATGCTTACTTCGATGACCTGCCCGCCGCGCACGATGCGGGCCGCCAGGGGCTTGCCAACGGACTGGCCATCGAGCACGGATTGAATGTCGTCGGTGTCGCGCGCGGGCTTGCCGGCGAGTGCGATAAGGACGTCGCCGATCAGCACGCCGGCGCGCGCGGCCGGTCCATCGGGCTCGGCGGAGAGCACGATCAGGCCGGTGTTGCCGTCGGGCAGGGAGACCGGATGCAGGCCTAAGCCGAGGTAACCGCGGGAGACATGGCCGGTGCGGAGGAGTTCATCGACCACGCGGTTGACGGTGGATGCGGGCACTGCCAGTCCGGCGATGCGCGAGAGCGCGCTGGTGGCGATGCCCAGCACGCGGCCGGCGGTATCCACCACGGCGCCGCCGGAGCTGCCGGGATAAAGCGTGAGATCGAGGCGCAGGTATTGATCGATCTGGCCGCCGCGCCAGGAGCGCCACGGTCCGCTGACCGCGCTCATGATGCCCATGGTGGCGTTGACTCCTGAATCCGGCGAGCGGCCGATGGCAAGGACTACATGGCCAGGCTTGAGCGCGTCGGTGGATCCGAGGGGGGCCGCGGGAGTGCCGTTTTCGGGCAGCTTGAGCACGGCGATATCGGTGCCTGAATCGCGTCCGGCGAGTGTGGCGGAAGTGGATCGGCCGTCCGGGAGGGTGATGCCGATCTCCTCGCGGCGGCGGATGGTGTGTTCGGCGGTGACGATCACGCCGGGCCGCCACAGCACGCCGCTTGAAGCGAAGCGCGGACGGGCGTGAACGGCGACCACGGAGCGGCCGGCCTGCTCGGCGGCTGCGGCGAGTTCATTGGATAGGGCGACTAATTCGTTTTCCATGATTTCAGGATGGCGTGGGCGAGGGGCGGGGTGCATCGGTAGATCGGGCAGGGGATGCCTGGAAGAATGGGCAGGTTGAGCATGTGATAATGGGCGTATGGATTTCGAGGAGAGATTGCGGCAGATGGACGAAATCCAGCGCCGCCACGCGGAGAGGATGGGGGAGCTCAGCGATGAGATGGGAGAAACTCGGCGGGCACTCGCGGAAACCCATCGGGAACTCACGGAAACCCTCGTGGTGGTATCCGGTATCCAGCGCCGCCAGGCCGCTGTCCAGCGGAGTCAGGCGGAGTGGCTCGAGGCGTTACAAAAAAGCGAAGAGTTGCATCGCGAACGCATGGCGCTCTTCGACCAGAAGATGCTCGAAATCGAAGAAAAGCTCAATGCCATGATTGGCGTTGTGGATGGCATGCAGCAGAAGCCGCCCGCTCCGCCCGCGGCGTGAGAGAGCCGCCAGCGGAGACGCCTGGAAGATCCGATAGCCTTCAACGCTGCGCTTTGTTGGATAATCATTGCATGGGTGTCGCAACGCTGGTTTCCGTCGAGGAGTATCTGTCCACGTCTTACGATCCGGACCGCGATTATGTGGACGGCGAGTTGGAGGAGCGTAACGTGGGCGAAAAAGACCACAGCAAATGGCAGACAGGCGTAAGCTCCTACCTGTATGTGCACCGTAAACAATGGGGCATCTCGGTGTTCGTGGAACAAAGCATACGCGTTTCCGCGACGCGCTATCGCGTTCCCGACATCTGCGTCACGCTAGGTGAGCCGGAGGAGCAGGTATTCGCCGGACCACCATTCCTTTGCATCGAGATCCTCTCGCCAGAGGACCGCGCGGAACGAGTCCAACGGAAGATCGCCGACTATCTCAGGTTCGGCGTCCGCTACATCTGGGTGATCGATCCGCGGCGGCGGGAGGCGGTTGTCTACACGACTTCAGGCACTCACGTAGCAGAGGACGTGTTGCGCACCAGCGATCCCGATATTGCGGTGCCGCTATCCGAGGTGTTTGGTTAGCGCAGTCCCGTGGGCGCTGTGCCCAGTGGCTTCTCAGCTAAACCGCAATCCCGGCACACCGAGATAATCGGTTCGATTGCTTCATGCGGCGGGATCAGTCTTCGCGTGTCCACGCCATTCGCGCATGGCGGCCAGGAAACCGTCGATGGACTCTTCCTCGGGCCAGAAGTCGCCAAGCAGATCCTTGGGAGCGCGCGGAAACGTCAGTCCCTGCGCGGCGATCAACTCCTCGGCACTGGGGTGTCCCTGGCGGGAAAATCTCCGAATGAGTTCATTCATCGGGTCTTCCAGGGCATATCCAGTATACGCCAGCGTCGCGCCGCGAGTTCGAATTCGGGATGGGCCCGAGCTACTTCAAGTGCTTCCCAGTTAGGGCCCAAATCTCCAACCCTTCAGTCAATCCACATCGCCGCATACGCCAGCACCTCAACCCGCCGGTCGAGAGGGGAATCGCCCGCCGATACAACCGCGCCGCGTCAGAACGGAGTGTCTTCGTCGGAATGAGACTGCGCCTTTTTCGGCCATTGGATGTGGACGCCGAAATCGTTATCGCCACGCTTTAGGACCGGAACGGATGCGCCGCGGAGTTCCTCAATCCGATTCGACAAGTCTGAGAACACATCTAATTTCAGGCCGCACTTAATCAAGTCCTCTTTCACCCAGGCGATCGTGCGCTCCGAAATGGGCCGGACCTTGCGCAGCAACCGGTCGGAATAGCTTCCGCCGTGAATCCGGAAGGTCCAAACCAAGGTTGGAGTCGATGTTGAGCTCTGCATCAGGGTGACTTCCTCGACGACTGTCGCATACTCTCCATCGGGTATATCACTGTTAGACGGTGCGCTTTCTGGCACCGTTGCCGCACTGTACAATTCATCGAACTTGGACAGAGGGGCAGGGATCGTGTTGGAATTCATTCGAGAACCGTACAAATAGTGGCGCCATGCAGCCATGTCTTCTCAACTCCAGTTCTCGCCAGCACTCTGCGGTCACGGCCGTGCAGCGGACGACAGTGTTCGATTCAACGAAAGGGTTACGCCAGGAAAGCGGCTAATGCGCCTTGCGGTGTGCGATTGGGCTTGGCTCCCCACACTGGACGCGTTTCGGACTTTTGCGGGCAATGGGCACTGTGATCGAACCCCTAAAAACGTAATCCTTTCATGTCGATCCGCATTTTCCACCGACGGTTGTCCACTCTGC
>JBEKUO010000236.1:0-9920 GCA_049514955.1 Bryobacteraceae bacterium
AACTTCGGTGACGAGCTTCGCCAGAAAAAACCAGACAGCCAGCAGCCCCACGGACCCGACCGCCACGTAGAGCACGTTCTTGTGCGCCAGGCGATCGCCAAACGCGGTATGTACCGCATTTGCGATGGCGAGCAGCGGGATTGCAACCGGAAGCAGGAAAATAAGCCAGAACCACAATCTCTGCACTTCGCGAAAGTGGACCATGTTCTATTAAGATAAGCTCATGGCAGATCCAGTTCGCAACCCGGCGGAATCCACGTTCGTGCCTGAATACATGGTGACTACCGCCTTCACCCTCGACGGCTATAAGATCGTGCGAAATCTCGGCGTGGTGCGCGGCATCGTGGTGCGCTCGCGCTCGGTTTTCGGAACCATCGGCGCAGGCTTGCAGACGCTAGTGGGCGGCAACATCACGCTGCTCTCGAGTCTCTGCGAAAAGACCCGCGCGCACGCTTTTGACCTGATGCTCAACCATGCCGCGCAGATGGGCGCCAACGCGGTGATCGGCGCGCGCTACGACGCTACTGAAATCATGAGCGGCGTGACGGAGGTGCTGGCCTACGGCACGGCCGTCTATGTAGAGCCCGCCTAAGGACCGCCCGGGTTCCGGATCGCTGTAAAATGGGAGGAGATGCGACTCGGTGCGCTCCTGCTTCTTGGCTGCTTGGCGGCCGCCTGTTTCGCCGAGGACCCCAAGCCGGCGAGCATCCGGGGCACGCTCCTGCAGCGTCCCGGTAAGCCTCCTGCGATTGAAACCCCTGATCGCCACGTCGTTAGTTTGGACGCGGATGCTCCTACGCAGGGCGTGTTAAACGACAAAAGGCTCGGCGGATTCGACCTCGAAGTCAAAGGCCACTTCACTTCGCCCGATCAGTTTCTGGTGGACCCCATCCACACCAAGGCAATGTTCGTCCACCGCGACGGTCACGTGAAAGTGATCACCTATTGGTGCGATACCTGCTCGATCCGCACCTATACGCCGGGGCCCTGCTGGTGCTGCCAGAAGGAAACGATTCTCGATTTGCGCGATCCGGACGAAGATCATTAGTAGTGTGGATGCTGAGGTGGGACAGACGCTTTCGTCTGTCCACCCGGCAGTATGCCAGATTTCACCGCACCACGGTGATTTTTGTAAAGCCCTCCGCCATTGCCGGCGGCGTCAGTCTTGCCGCCATGCGCTCGATGGCTTCATCGGGCACCACGCGGGCGCGCCGCAGGTTCCGTTCGCGGCAGATCTCTAGCGGCACATCGAAGAACAGCGCCTCCACATCACATCCATACCACTGTCCGATTCTGATATACGGAAGCCGTTCCTCGGGCGTCAGGTGCGTCGCATCCATGTAGGAGACGGGCCGGCCTATCGCCAGCCGGTGCCGCAACAAGTAGCGCATGGTGAGGAATATGCGCGCATGGATCTTCTGATCGGCCGGATCGTCGGCCAGCACTTGGCGGATCCAGTCGGATGATAGGGCGGCGATCCCCTGCCGCGCCAGCCAGGTGGACTTGCCGGAGCCGGGCAAACCTATCAGCACTACGATTCGTTGTCGTCCTTCCGCCAATTAGGACCAATATCGCACGGGGCGTTTTCGAATGCTGTATCGTGAAGCATTGGAGCTGCCATGATTCGCAAAGTCCGCTGGGGCGTGCTCGGCGTCGCCGATATTGCCGTGAAGAAGGTGATCCCCGCCATGCAGCGCGGCGCATGGTGCCACATAGCCGCCATCGCCTCCCGCGATATGCGAAGAGCGGCGGAGGCGGCGGCCGCGCTCGACATTCCGAAAGCCTACGGCTCCTACGATGAACTGCTGGCCGATCCGCAGATCGAGGCGGTCTATAACCCGCTGCCCAATCATCTACACGTGCCCTGGTCCATGCGGTGCGCCGAAGCCGGCAAGCACGTGCTCTGCGAGAAGCCCATCGCTCTCGACGCGGGCGAAGCCCGCCACCTGCTGCAAGTCCAGGTGCGCACGGGGGTGAAGATTGGCGAGGCTTTCATGGTGCGCACCCATCCGCAATGGCTGCGGACACGCGAGCTGATTCGTGCCGGCCGCATCGGCGAATTGCGCTCCATTATGGGCTTCTTCAGCTACTTCAATCGCGAGCCCGCCAATATCCGCAACGTGCGCGCATGGGGAGGCGGCGGGCTCATGGATATCGGCTGCTATCCCATCAACACTTCCCGGTTCGTCTTCGGAGAGGAACCGAGGCGAGTAATGGCCCTGTTGGAACGTGACCCCGAGATGCAAGTGGACCGGCTGACTTCCGGTATGCTGGATTTTCCGTCCGGCCAGTCTGTCTTTACTTGCGCAACTCAACTGGTCTATCACCAGCGCATGCAGTTCTTCGGGACGCAAGGCCGCATCGAGATCGAGATCCCCTTCAACGCGCCGCCGGACCGCCCCTGCCGCATCTTCATAGACGACGGCTCGGATCTGTTCGGCGCGGGTATCCGGACCGAAATGTTACCGGTCTGCGATCAGTACACGATTCAGGGCGATCTCTTCTCGCAGGCAGTGCGCGGGGAAGGCGAGGTGCCCGTGCCTTTGGAAGACGCAGTCCGCAACATGGCAGTAATCGATGCGCTGATCAGGTCGGCCGAATCGGGAAGGTGGGAAACGCCGTAAGGGGCTGCGGCAGTACTCACTTGTAAAGCTGATTCAAGAACCTTGACGCGCCACTCCAGGTGACGATATGCTGGAACGAAAACTCGGAGGAGTTCCTATGTGTCGCTCGTTCGTGCTTCAAGCAATCTCCTTGGGCGTCTTTAGCCTTTGTCTTGTAAACGGTCAGATTGCCGTAGTCACCTATCACAATGATCCCTCCCGCACCGGTCAGAACCTGAATGAGACTGTCCTCAAACCCTCGAACGTGAACGTTAAGTCCTTCGGCCAACTTTTCACCTATGCTGTAGACGGCCAGGTTTACGCGCAGCCGCTTTATGTGCCGGCGGTGGCGATCGGCGGAAAGGGCACTCATAATGTGATCTTCGTGGCGACGCAGAACGATAGCGTGTATGCCTTCGACGCCGACAGCAACACGGGAGCGAACGCCTCTCCGCTGTGGCAGGCCGCGTTTGCCAACCCGGCCATGGGGATTACTCCCGTAACGTCTTCCCAGGTGAGTTGCAGCGACATCTCGCCCCAAATCGGCATCACCGGAACCCCGGTCATCGACCAGAGCACCGGCACGCTGTACGTCGTGGCTAAGACGGCGGAAGTCACCGACGGCGTCACCCAGTATTACCAGCGAATACACGCGCTCGATATTACTTCCGGCGGCGAGAAATTTGGCGGGCCATTCGTCATCGAGGCTGCCGCTCCTGGAAGCTGTCCTCCAAACAAGGGCGGCCGGGTCGTTTTCGACCCATTGCATCAGAGCCAGCGCGCGGGTCTCGTATTAGCCGACGGGACTCTCTTCATCAGCTTTGCCTCCCATTGCGACAACAGCCCCTATACCGGCTGGGTCATGGCGTTCAGTGCGACAACAGGCGAAAGGCTGGCCGTCTTCAACACTGCTCCGGATAAAGGTACAAACTCTAATGTATGCCGCGCGGGCATCTGGCAAAGCGGGGGCGCGCCGGCAGTGGACACCTCAGGCGATCTCTTCCTGGCCACCGGCAATGGGGCTTTCAACGCCAGCCTCGCTGGCGGCTTGGATTATGGCGACAGCCAACTCAAGCTCACTCTGTCCAAAACGGGTTTTGCCGTTGCCGATTATTTCACGCCCCATAACCAGGCGGACCTCGACGAGAACGATACCGACCTTGGCTCCGGCGGCGTATTGCTTCTGCCGGATCAACCCGGAACGAATCCCCACCTGCTGGTCAATGTGGGCAAGGAGGGGAATATTTATCTGGTCAATCGCGACGATATGGGTAAGTACAATCCCGGCGGTGACAATCAGATCGTACAGTGGCTGCCAAATGCGATTGGCGGCGTTTGGGGCACTCCCGCCTACTTCGATGAGTCCGTGTACTTCGGAGGGCAAAACGACTCCCTGAAGGCCTTCACACTAACCGATGGCCTGTTCGGCACCGAGCCATCCTCCCAAAGTCCAAGTCCGTTCGGCTATCCGGGTCCGACCCCCAGCGTTTCCGCGGACGGCACGCACAACGGGATCGTCTGGGCCGTAGATAGCGGCGCCTGGAGTAGCGGTGGTCCCGGCGTCTTGCACGTATACGAGGCCGGCAACCTCGCCAACGAGTTGTATAACACAACGCAGTTTCCTAAGCGCGATCAGCTTGGCCCCGCGATCAAGTTTTCTGTGCCTACTATCGCCAACGGCAAGGTCTACGTCGGCACAGGAACCTCGCTGGCCGTCTACGGTCTCTTATAACAGCGGATTCGATCGCACATTTTACCTGGGCTTAACAAAGCCTGCGAAACCCTGGCTCGCACGGAGACGCCTCACATACTTGCCTGAATCCGTGCAAGTATCCGCGGGGCTGCAGCCGCTCCCCATCCGCAGCGACGGCGAATCACTGCGATCGCGCGTGAAAAGGTACTTTGGCGCGCTGGACACCCTGGACGCCGACACCGTGGCTTCCTTCTACGCCAGTGGTGCCACGGTCAGGCTCCCCGGCACAATGCCGATTTTGGGAAGACAGGCCATCCGCAAGGCGCTCGTGCGGTTCTCGCTGGGAGTCGATGAACTTCATCATGAACCGGTACTTCTCTGGTCCGCGGGCAGCCTGTCGGTGTTCGAGGCCGACGTAACGCTAACCCTGGTCGATCGTTCGACGCTCACTTTTCCGGTGACCCATATCATTCGCTGGGCAGAAGGCCTCATCGAGGACGCCAGCGTGAATATCTATCTGGAATCCCGGCTGGAGTTGGCGATGTCCGCATTCGATCGCCTGTGGAGAGTGGGATGCGATGTGCAAAGACTGGCGTGAAGGCGCCACTGCGCGTCAGCGAGTACGCATAGGTTTCTTGCACGGCGCAATACTCGACTTGCCGCATGGTGGCCGCCTGGTCCGGAGTCCACTCTTCGGCCCCTGCTGGTTGAAGTTATTTGGCTTTTCCGTCATTGGCTGCATCAGATCCTATGCTCGTGCTTCGCATAGGAACCTTCTTCTGTTCATTTGCCGCGGCCTCACAGTCTTTACGCTTGAAGACGATGACTGCCGCGGGGCCGGAAGTTTGCGAAGTACCACGGCATACGCCCATGCGCTCATCCAGGGAGAGCTTCTGGATGCCGCGGACGCTTTTTGGAACGGCTGTTTCAAAAACCCTCATCAATTCGCGTTCCGAAATTGGTCCCGAAGTGGTAAGTACGCATGCGCGGCGATCGGAGCCGTAGACGGCTTTGAGTCGTACGCCCGTCTGGACCAGGAAGGCTGCCTCGACAGGCTCGCCATACAATGCCTTCAGGCTGGATTGCGCCAATGCGCTGAAGTGCAGTGTTACGATCGCGCACCAGATTAGACATTTCGGTAGTGGGTCAGTTTTCAAAACTGACCCACTACCGACATTTCTACTTTGCCGCGACGGGGGGGCAGCAGCCCGCCGGTAGCAGATCAGGCTGGCTTCCCGCATTTTGCCAGGATAGCCGCCAACATGTCCGGAATCTCGAACACGGCGCGGTTAGTCTGCGCGGCGGCATTGGCGCGCATGCGGGCGTAAGCCTCCGGCTCCAACAGCTCCTCGACGGCCCGCCCGATCTGCCGGAAATTGCGGAGCACCAGCCCCACCCCCTGCTCCCCTACCCACTCAGTGTTGTAGCGCTCCTGCGGCAGGTTCCAGGCGTTGCGCTCCACAATAACCGGCAGCTTCATGGCGATGGCCTCGCTGATGCTTCCGGGCCCCGGCTTGCCGATGAAGAAATCCGAAAGCTGCATGTAATACGGCACCTCACGCGTGAAACCCTCGACGAACATCGGAATGCGCGACGGCATCGCGCGCAGCTTGCCGGCCAGCTTCTCATTGCGGCCGCAGATCAGGATCAATTGCAGCCGCCGCGCCGCCGATTGCAGGCTGTGCGCGATTTCGAGCATCACGTTGGAGCCTTCGCCACCGAAAAGCACCAGGCCGGTTGGTAGCTGCAAATCCAGACCCAGGCGTTGCCGCTCTGCGCTTCGATCCACGGCCGCCGGCTCGTAGAAGCGGGGGTTCAGAATCATGCCGGACGCCCGGAAAATGAAGCTGTCTGGATATCCCAGTTCGCGGGCTTGCGCGACTGCCCGATCGGAGCCGCAGATCAGATATTGCCGCTGGCGCTCGATCCAGAAATGCGGAGGATAGTCGGCGATGTCCGTCAGGATAGTTACTAGCGGAGTACCCGGCAGCGCGGCTTCCAGGCTCAGCCCCAACGCGCGGTTGAAGTTGGGGATGAGCGAAACAACCAGATCGGGCTGGCCCTTGCGCCAGAAGTCTTGCAGCGTTCTGACTAGCGCGGGTTGAAACAGACGGATCACTCCGTGCAGTCCCATCAGCAGTTCGCCGGAGCCGAGTGTCCAACCTTTCTTCAGTAGAAGGTTGTAAATGTCCTGCAAACGGATCCCAGTTATCTTTCGAAAGATATCCAGAGTATCTAGCTGTTCCTGCAGGTTAACCATGCGGATTTCCCACTCGCGGTCCTGCCGGCCAATAACCTGCATAAGTGCGGTGGCAGCGCTGCGATGGCCGCCGCCAGCATCAAAGAATACGAAATCCAGCTTCTTCACTCTCTTATTTCATCAAGGTTTATCCAGGATGTCATGGTCCTGTAGGATTATGGGACTATAAATTAGGGTAGGATGGTGCTGGAATTCATTACAGCGCGCGATTACAGCCTGATGCGCCGGGTGCATCGCTGGCCGGCGCCACGCTGGATCCGTGTGTGGATGCTCTGCGCCACGCGCGGCGGCGATGGCTGGCTGTGGTACGCCATGGGCCTTGTCATCCTGCTGTTCGGAGGTCCGACGAGATTCGCGGCCGTGGGCACGGCGGCTCTCGCGGCGGGCATGGGGATCACCCTATTCCTTTTCGTGAAGGAGCGGAGCGGCCGCAAGCGTCCCTGCGCCATCGAGCCGCACTGCTGGGCCAAACTGTTACCCCCCGACCGCTTCTCATTCCCCTCCGGCCATACGATTACCGCCTTTGCCGTGGCGCTGTCGCTTTCGGCCTTCTACCCCAGCCTGTCGATCGGCCTGCTGTTTTGCGCCGGAAGCATCGCGCTCTCGCGCATCCTGCTGGGAATGCATTTCCTGAGCGACGTACTGGCCGGCGCGCTGATCGGCTCCGGTCTGGCATACGGCGCGGTCTGGCTGATCCGCTAAATCCGCGGCTGCATCTTCCGTCGTATACTAATCATCGAAGAGGTTATGCACCGGGTTCGGCAGCTTTTGATGTTCGTGTTCGCATTGGCAGGCGTGGCGTCGGCCGCGCCACCTCCGCCGCCCGCGCCCACTGTGGAGCTGCGTTTCGACCGTTTGACGAGCGCTCTCACGCTGATGAGCGACGGGGATCGGAAGGTGGTGGATCAGGCTGCCCAATTGATCCGCGAAGGCGAGCACGTGGGCGCGCTAGCGCGCCTTTCGGCCCTCACCAAGACAAATCCCGACAACTCGTCGCTGCGCATTCTGATTGCCTATGTGCAGCTTCAACTCGGCAATCTGACCGGCGCGTTCGACGAGGCCAAGAAGGCCCACGATGCGCCCAACGGAAACAGTTACCGATGTTACTTTTTGGCCAAAATCGCCTTCCTCACCGGCGATAAAGTCACCTGCCAGCGTGAGCTCAATCACGTCAAGAACGCGGGTGACATGAAGGAAGACGCCCGGCAGCTCGAGAGCGATTTGAAAAAGTCCAAATCCAAGAGCTGAGATACAAGACAAACAAGAAGGTTATCGAAATCGATCCGGACTCTGCCATCGGCTATTCCCAGCTTGCCTTCAACTATGAATACCTTGACCGCCTGGAGGAAGCCACGAATACCCTTCAGCAAGCCGCCGCGCGCAAGCTGGAAATCGGCGACTTTCTGGTCGAGCGCTATGACATCGCCTTTTTGAAAGGCGACCAGGCGGCAATGGAACGGGAAGAGGCGCTGGCCCAGGGAAAATCCGGCGTGGAAGACTGGATTTCAGATCACGAGGCTTTTGTCTCGGCATATTCCGGCCGCTTGCAACAGGCCAGGAGATTGGTGCGGCGCGCGGCGGATCTGGCTCAGCAAGCGGCCCAGAGGGATAGGGCCGCGTTGGATGAAACCGGCCTGGCGCTATGGGAAGGCTTTTTCGGGAATGCGCCTGAGGCCAGGCGCAACGTGATGGCCGCACGTGAGCTTTCCAAGAGCCGGGAGGTGGAATATGGCGCGGCGTTTGCTCTGGCCCTGTCCGGAGATTCTGCCCAGGCTCAAGGGCTGGCGAACGATCTGGAAACACGTTACCCGGAGGATACCCCAGTCAGATTCAGTTACCTGCCGGCTCTTCGCGCACTTCTCGCACTGAACCATCGCGAGCCGTCGAAGGCCATCGAATTGCTACAAATCGCCATCCCCTATGACCTGGGGGCACCGCGCTGCAGCTTTCATGGATTCTTCGGAACGCTCTATCCTGTCTATGTTCGCGGGGAGGCCTATCTCGCCTTGCGCCAAGGAGCCGCAGCCGCCGCGGAATTCCAGAAGATTCTGGGTCATCGCGGGATTGTGGTCAGCGATCCCATAGGCGCACTGGCGCACTTGCAACTGGGCAGAGCGTTGGCTTTGTCGGAAGATAAGGCCAAGGCCAAGGCTGCCTATCAGGATTTCCTGACTCTTTGGAAAGACGCCGACCCAGACATCCCAATCCTGAAGCAAGCCAATGCGGAATTCGCCAAGCTGCAGTGAAGCGCGGACGCGATTCACGCAACTACGCCGGGAGCGTGATGTAAGACGCCCCCGGCGGACTGGCGAACGATTTTGGAACCTGCCCTGTTTCAACTGTGTGATTTCACTGTCGTGGGGTCGCCAGAAAACCGTGAATGTTGCCGTTGATCAAGCCGTAGCCCACGATCTCGCCGGCATCGTTGATCGAGAGAGCCGCCTGCAGATACCACGGCGAGCCGCTCGGGATGAGTGTGTTGAGGTCCGTCAAGACTTGGTCTTGCCAGAAGAAGGCGCGGCAGGCTCCCTGCGGGCCGGGACACGAAAAGCCAGCCACTTGGCGTTTGTCGTTAATGGTGTGACAACAGGGGGGCACGGTCACGAAGTCCCCGGGAAGCATGCCGAGATCCTGCATGCCTGTTTGTTTAGTCCATAGGTAGGCGTGAACGGTGCCGTCTGACAATGCCGATGTGCCGGCCACGTCACCCCGGTTATTGATACTGCCAGCAACGTTGTTACCCACGCTTCCCGGCAGGCTGCCAAGGTCCGTAGGCGAGCCGTCCCTTTCCCAGAGTACGGCGTGCGGACCAGCCGGACCCACGGGCGGCAGAGTGGTGTTCGAGCACAAGCCCGACACGCCGACGGCCTGGCCAAAGTCGTTGATCCCGAAGGCGAATCCGACGGTGTCGCCCTGCAGCGGCTGGAGTTCGTGGATCGTGCCGTTCGCGTCCCACATCGCGGCTTCGAAACGGAGAGCCTGAAAGGGCACGGCGCAGGTTGAATCGGGAGTGCCGGTCTCCGCGAACCCGACCACCTGGCCCTGTTCATTGACCCAATAGGCCTGGCTATTGTGGCCCCCTGTCAAGGGGGGAAGCGCCGTCAGTGCCCCATTTTTCCAGACGGCCGCGAGGCATTGACGGTGAGTACCGAAGCCGCAAAAGTCTTCACCATTCGGATCTGTCTTGGAAGTCTCGGAAATAAGCGCCGACTCGCCACTGGCATTCGGCCCGCCGGCCTCGCTGTTGCAGGTGGGGCAGGCGTGTCCGCCGAGGGTGCCGAGGTCGATCATGTGGCCGCCATACCAAAGGAAGCCGGTTTGATACAGACCGCCGGTCTGGCTCTGCGTCGCAGAACCCCCGGCT
>JBEKUO010000237.1:0-9914 GCA_049514955.1 Bryobacteraceae bacterium
CCCGGTGGAGCAAGTCGCGCACCAACTGCCGTTGCGTCTGGTGCTGGGAGTAGCGTGCCCGGTAAATCTGCGGCCGGCAGCGCTCGTCGCGCTCGACCAGTCCCTTTCCGGTCATGATCTGTAGCGTCTTGAGGACCGTGGTGTAGCCAGTCGGCCGGGATGCGTCGAGCACGCGCTGAATCTCGCGCACGGAACGGGCCTGGCCTTCCCAAAGAACGCGGAGAATAGCCAGCTCGGCCTCCGTCGGCCGGCGCGGTTTGGATGCCATGCGGCCATTATGACGAAGGTCTTCGTCATTGTCAACGAAATTCTTCGTCATTCGAGGGATCGCCTGGAGGTGGCGTGTGCCGGCGCGGGGCCGCACGCCGCCCGGCGCTGGATATCATCCGGCCCCGGCGCGAGGCGTTCTGGTAAACTGGAAATGACCTTACGGCGGCTTTAGCTCAGGTGGTAGAGCGTCGGATTGTGGTTCCGAAAGTCGTGGGTTCGAATCCCACAAGCCGCCCCAACAAAATAAGGCTAATCTTCTCAGTTAGATAGCCTCCGTGTAGAATATCTTTACGTACATGATTCTGTACGTTCAGTGCTTGTTAACTGCTTTCTTTCGAACAAGTTTCCAGGAGGCGTCTATTGGCCTTGAGAGAGGCGAGGCCGCGAAGTGCCGAGATCATTGCAGGCACGCTTTTATCACGTAACGTTGTAGAATGAATCGCGTTCGATGTCAGTCCAAAATGACATCTCGGAGTTGCTAAGTCGCGACGCCTTTCGCGAGGGCGTATTTCGACGTGACAAGTACCAGTGCGTCATTTGCGGGAGGGGTGAGCCGATCGACGCTCATCATCTCGTTGAGCGAAGACTCTGGGATGATGGCGGGTATTATCTGGACAACGGGGCCACTCTATGCGATGACCGCGAAGGCTCCATCGGATGCCACAAGAAAGCTGAACAGACGGTCATCTCGTGCGATGAGATTCGCGCCGCCGCGGGTATCCGCCGGACATTGTTGCCAGATCATTTGTACCGCGATAACACTTATGACAAGTGGGGTAACATCATCCTGCCCGACGCGACTCGCGTCAAGGGTGAGTTGTTTCATGACGCAAGCGTGCGTAAGATCCTGGCATCCGGAGGAGTGCTAGCCCTTTTCAAAGATCGGGTGAAGTATCCTAGAACCTACCATCTGCCGTGGTCTCCAGGACGGACTGATGACGACCGCGTCCTGAGTGACACCAAGCACTTTGACGGCAGGAGGGTCATAATCACCGAAAAGATGGACGGCGAGAATACAACCATGTATCGCGACTACATTCATGCCCGTTCTCTCGACTCGGCCAGTCACCCCAGTAGGGGATGGGTTAAGAATCTTCACGCCCAGATTCAGAGCAGTATTCCCGCAGGATGGCGCCTATGCGGCGAAAACCTATTCGCAAAGCATACGCTGTCATACAATCGACTGCCTTCCTACTTCATGTTGTTCTCCATTTGGGACGAAAATAATGAATGCCTTTCCTGGGATGAGACCGTGGACTACGCAGCGATTCTCGGCCTCGTTACCGTTCCCATCATTTACGACGGGAAATGGGACGAAGGGTACGTGAAGAGACTCGCCAGCGGCATGGATCTCTCTGAGCATGAAGGCTTCGTCGTGCGGACCGCAGATTCTTTCAGCTACGCGGCGTTTCGTAGCAGCGTCGCGAAGTTCGTTCGGAAGGAGCACGTCGGTACCGCCCAAAATTGGATGATGCAGCAGGTCATAAGGAACGCACTCCGAGGCGCCTGATTGAGCCGAACCCTCTACACGATTTTGTAACGAGAAACCGTCAAACCGCGCCAGCGAGCAAGTTGTAAAATCAATGACTTACCTGCTTTCAACTCCCAGCTCCCTTTCGAATCCCACAATCCGCCCAATTCCCCCTCCCCAACTGCGCTACGATGGCCTATCCGGAGGCTTCCAATGGTTCTGTCGGATGTAGATATCCAGCGCTACATCGCAATGGGGAAGATCAAAATCGCGCCCGAGTTGCCGCCCGAGCAGCTCGGCAGTTGCTCGGTGGATTTCCGCTTGGGCAGCGAGTTCAACGTCTTCGAATACAGCCGCCATCCCTATATCGATCTGCGCGACCGCACCAGCCTGCAGCACATCATGCGCACTATCGAGGTGCCGCCGGATGAGCCGTTTGTGCTGCAGCCGCGCGATTTCGTGTTGGCCGTCACGCTGGAATCGCTGGAGCTGGATTCCGATGTGCTGGGCCGGCTGGAGGGCCGTTCGAGCCTCGGACGCATCGGCATTATCGTGCATGGCACGGCGGGTCTGTTCGATCCGGGCTGGACCGGCAAGGCCACCCTGGAGCTGAGCAATCTGAGCCGCATGGCCGTAGCGCTGTACCCCGGGATGCGCATCTGCTCGTTTACCTTCGAACAACTATCGTCGCCGTCGGCGGTGCCTTACCGGCAGAAGCCTGGCAACAAATATTCAGGGCAGTTGCACCCGTTAGCCAGCCGGCTGGGCGCCGAAGTCTCGAAATGAAGCTGACATTCTGGGGCGCGGCGGGCACCGTTACCGGCTCCATGCATCATCTTGAAGTGGACGGGCAACAGTATCTGCTCGACTGCGGCCTCGCGCAGGGGCGCCGCAAAGACACCGAGCGGAAGAATCGCAATCTGCCGGTCAAGGCCGGATCCATCGCCGCGGTGCTTCTGTCGCACGCGCACATCGACCATAGCGGCAACCTGCCCACGCTGGTGAAGAATGGTTTCCAGGGACCCATCTACACCACACCGGCGACCATCGACTTGTGCGACGCCATGCTGCGCGACACAGCGCATATCCAGGAGAAGGACGCCGAGTTCGTCAACAAACGCGCAGCGCAGCGCCGGCGCGAAGGGGGGCCGAATGGGGCGGAGCCGGTCGAGCCGCTGTTCACCATGGCCGATGCGGAGCGCACGCTGCCGCTGTTCCAGCCGGTCGGCTATTACACGCCCAAGAACCTGACGGACCATCTGAGCTATGAGTGCTACGACGCGGGGCACATATTGGGATCGTCGGCGCTGATCCTGCATTACCACGATAATGGCGAGCGCGTGCGCCTGGCGTATTCAGGCGACCTGGGCCGGCCGAACCTGCCCATCACGCGCCCGCCAGATGTGCTGCCTACGGTACAGTATCTGATCCTGGAAAGCACCTACGGCGGCAAGTTTCACAAGAGCCCTACGCACGTGATCGGGAAGTTGCAGGACGTGGTGAACCGTACATGCGCGCGCGGGGGCCGCATCATCGTGCCGGCCTTCGCGGTGGGCCGGACGCAGCAACTGGTCCTGCTGCTGCATCAATTGGCCAACGAAGGCCACATCCCAAGCATCCCGATTTTCGTGGACAGCCCGCTGGCGGTGAACGTGACTGAGATCTTCCGCAAGCATGTGGAGTGCTTCAATGCCGAGACGCGCCGCTATCTTCTCGAAGGCGAGGACCCGTTCGGGTTCAGCCGCTTGCAGTACATACGGGAGGCCAGCGAATCGAAGAAGCTGAACGACCTGCACGGGCCATTCGTAGTGATCTCGGCCTCCGGGATGTGCGAGCAGGGCCGCATTCTGCACCATCTGCGAAACAACCTGGAAGATCCGCGCAATACCGTTCTGATCACCGGCTTTCAGGCGCAGGATACGCTGGGGCGGAAGCTGGTGGAGAAGATGCGGGAGGTACGGGTGTTCGGCGAGCCGGTGACAGTGCGGGCCGAGATTTCCAGCCTGGACGAACTGAGCGGCCACGCCGACCAGGGCGAACTGCTCGAGTGGATGAAGCCGTTGGCAGGGCAGCTTAAGAAGGTTTTCCTGGTACACGGCGAGCTGGCGCAGTCGGAGGCTTTGGCCGGCGTGATCCGGTCGCAATACGGTGTGGACGTGGCCGTACCGTCGCCGGGCGAGAGTTTTCGGCTGGAACCCTGAAACGCCCGCAGCTTCGTTCGAGTCTATAATAGGTTGAATCCCCTCAAGGAGTTAGATCTGTGAGTACAATGCCGACATATACACCCCCGCCGAGTGGCTCGGGGACGAAGGCCGCCTTGGTGGCCGGCGCGCTGGTGGCCCTGGTGGCTTCCAACATTGCCTTGTGGTATCGCCTGGAGAGCACGCACACCAGCCTGCAGCAGGCAAACGACCGGCTGCTGGCTGAGGTCACCAACCTGAAAGAAGCCAGTTCGGTAACCACGGCATCGCAACGCCGCAGCGTGGAGAGCTTGAAGGAGCAACTGGAAGTCGCGCGCCGGCAAGCGAACCAGGCGGCCGGCCAGGCAAAGCAGGAAGCCATGGCCCGCGCCGAGCTATTGACGAAGAAACTGGCCGACGAGCAGGCCCAACTGCATCAACAGGTGCAATCCGAGATAACGGACGTCAAGCAGCAGACCACCAACGCCAACGCCAAGATCGGCGAAGTGAGCGGCGACGTCAACAACGTCAAGACGGACCTGGGAGCCACCAAGGCTGAACTGGAGAAAACCATCGGCAACCTGACCAAGGTGACCGGGGATTTGGGCGTGCAGAGCGGCTATATCGCCACCAACGGCAAGGAACTGGCGGCCTTGAAGAGGCTCGGCGAACGCAACTACTTCGAGTTCCACTTGGGCAAGACCAAGCAGCCGCAGCGCGTCGGCGACATCACTTTGCAGCTCAGGAAAGTCGACCCCAAGCGTAACAAATACTCGGTAGACGTGATGGCCGACGACAAGCGGTATGAGAAGAAGGACAAGAACGCCAACGAGCCGGTGCAGTTCTACGTGTCCAAGGCGCGGCAACCCTATGAACTGGTGGTGAACGAGATCAAGAAGGAAGAGATCGTGGGATATCTGTCCACGCCCAAGGACACCACGCCGCGGAACTAGCCAGTGACGGGGCAGCAGCCCGTGGTGGAAGTCCCGGAAGGCTGAACGCCGGCCCCATCAACATCGCAAACTATTGATTCGCAGTGGCGTGGCAGGCGGTTTCGCCTGCCTTCCCGAGTTTCGGCGAATTCTGCCAGGGGGCTGCTAGTCTAGGTGTATGCGGCCCTAAAGGCGAGATCTGCGCGCCACCGCGCTGCGCCACGGAGCATGCGAGAAGACCGCCCAAGCACAACCGCTTTGCGGGTCGCCGTGCGGCGGGCCGCACACCAGCTTTTGGATAGTCCCCGTGTCTTTGAAGATCCTTTGGCACTAGCCATCATCGGCACTGAGCAAGCCCAGCAGCTTTCGGCTCCGGAGCAATTCGACCAGCGTTCTAAACGCTTTCGCGCGTTCATGGCGGTGCGCAGCCGTTTCGCGGAAGATGAGCTGGCTGGCGCCGTCGCGCGGGGCACGCGGCAGTATGTGATTTTGGGCGCCGGTCTCGATACTTTCGCGTATCGCAATCCCTTCCCCGATTTGCGCGTCTTCGAGGTGGATCACCCCGCGACCCAGGCCTGGAAGCGCCACCGTCTGGAAGCCGCGGGCATCGCTCTCCCCGAGTCCCTCACGTTTGTGCCCGTCGATTTCCAAAAGCAGACCTTCGCCGACGGGCTGCGTGGCGCAGGGTTCGAATTGCGGGAAGCGGCATTCTTCTCGTGGCTCGGCGTGACTCCCTATCTCCCCTCGGAAACCGTGCTGGCAACCCTGAAGTCGATCATTTCGCTGTCGCCGCACAACGGCGTCGCGTTCGATTTCGCGGTTCCGCGCTCTTCGCTCGACCCGCGCGGTCAAGCCGGATTCGATTTCCTGGCGAGCCGTGTGGCAGCCGCGGGAGAGCCGTTCCAGGGGTTCTTCGATCCCGCGGAACTTGTCCAGCAACTCCGGGATATGGGCTTCGGTCACGTCGAAGATCTCGACGCGGACGAGATCAATTCCCGCTACTTCAACGACCGCCAGGATGGATTGCGGGTATCCGGCGCCCTCGGCCATCTGATCTGCGCCCGCGGCTGACCGGCCTCAGATGCGGCCGAACTTCGCCACGGCTTCCCTTATGGAGCGGAACTTCTCGATGAAGGGGACCATGCTGTGTTCCGTGTTGTCGAGCTCTTGCGCCTTCTTCAGTATCTCCGCGGCATGCGCGCGCGGCACTACGGCGACGCCGTCTTCGTCGGCCACGATAATATCGTTCGGATTCACGCGCGCGCCGGCGCAAGTGACCGGAATATTGGCGCCGGCGAAGCGGTAATGATTGATGGACGTGGAGGGCACGATGCCGCGGCTGAACACCGGAAACTGCAGGCGCTTGATCTGCGGCAGGTCGCGCACGGAGGCGTCCACGATCGCGCCGGCGAGGCCGCGGTACTTCATGGCGGTGGACATAAGGCCGCCAATGCCCGCGATATCCAGGCCGTCTTCAAGCACGATGACGTAGACGGAGCCGGGGGGCGCGGCGTCGATGGCGTCCAGCATGCCCTGCGAGGCGGCGGGGCCTTCGTGGTGCTCCTCCTTCTTGAGCAGCACGGTGACAGCCGGGCCGGCGAACTTGGCGGTGAAGATCGGCCGCATGTCGTGCGACATATAGATGCGCTGGCCGTAAAGCTGTTCGGAGGCATCGGCGACGGAGGCCACTTCGACCAGGCGGAGGCCTTCGACCAGCGGATCGGCGGCGGGTTGCGCGAAGAGCCAGCCGGCCAGTAAGAGGGCCAGGGTGGCGGCGGAAGCGAGCAGGAGTCGGGGTTTCATGGGGGAGAAGGTAGCATATTTCGGCGGGTTGGCTGAGAGCAAACTGGGTCTTGCTATACTTTCTGTGAGGGTGGTATCCGCAATGGCACGCCGCAGTCTCTCTTCCGGTCACGAACAAAAGAAAAACGGACGAGGCAAGCGCCTTCCCGCAACGGGAAATCTCCGGAAAGCCACTGCGTCCGGCGCATCCATTCGCGGCGCGGTCCGACGGCCGGGTTCCAAGCGGATTGACTGGAAAGTGTATCTGCTCCGCGAGCTGATATCGGAAGGATACCCCGAAGACGAAGCGCGAGATCTGGTCCGTTTAGCGGACGCCGGGTAAATGGCCGCTTCGCTGACCGCCATCCTGTCACAAGTACGGTACGCCATTAACTTCTTGGACCAATACAACCTCGTGTCTTCGAGGGAAGCCAAGCGAATACTCGATCCTCGGTTCGAGCGTAGCTTTGCCCGGACCCTTCTCGCGGCAGATCTAGGCCCCGCTATTAGGCCACACCTCGCCGGGTACGTATTCTCAATTACGCGTTTTCGCTCGACTGCCGGTAAGGCCTGCGATTCCATCCTGCCCGTTGCCAAACGGCTCAAGTGCCGGCCAAAACTCACAGCCTTCGTGGGTCACAGGTTTGTGGCGTCCGTGACTGACAACCTGAGGCACAATCTCCAGAGGGTCATGCGGCCCTACGGCATTCGCCTGGTCTATTCAGATTCCGACATGCCGAACGGGCAGATCTTCGATTCGATCCTTCGGTCGATACGCTCCGCTAACTTTTGCATTTTTGACGATCGCGAAACGGAGACCCGGCCGAACGTTTACATCGAGCTGGGCGCCGCGATTGCGCTCGATAAGCCGTACTTTTACTTCAGCGCGCAGAAGAAAAGAAGCGTCGTACTCAAGCGGAAGCACGAACCGATTGGTACACCGAGCGACCTAGCGGGTATGCTGAACATGCCATACGAACGATATGAAACGTTGTTCCTAGAGTTTGCCCTGCGCTTGCCTGCGTTCCTGCTGGACCGCCGATTCGCTAAGCGTTAGTCGGAACGGTGGGCTTCGATGGCGTCCCGCGAACCTGTGAGGGTACGGCGGTCTCCGGACAGGGTATGGGTTCTGGGACTATCCAGGTCGTGAGCACGCCCATCCTCCTGAGCTCATCCTCGGGATTGTCGAACTCTGCTGGCTCCGGATAGACCGGACCCAGATACTTACCGCCAAGTGCCTGGACTCGGCTCGGCTTCGGCCTGATGGCCATCAACACGAGCTGGGCGATTTGCCGACCTGGATATAGCAGCAATGGCGTGTTTGAGACGTTTGCAATCTCCAAAGTCAAACACCCGCGGTAGCCCGGATGGATCCAGGGAGCAGTCTCGACCACGATAAACGTACGCGCAATCGATGATTTCGTCAGAATTTGCCCAGAGACGTCGTAAGGTAGCTTTATGAACTCTAAAGTCGAGCCCAACACCGTCTGGTGGGCCGGAACCACAAGGTATTTGCCCAAGGGTACATGAACGGGGGTATGGAGCGTCCCTGCCGACCTTTTGTCCGGACAGGAGTGCGGCTTGTTGGAGGTTCGTGGGAGAAGGAAGTGCGATCCGAGGCGCAGGTCGATCGAATTCCTATCGAAGGCCTCTTGTTCGTTAAAGCGCGGAGTGATCACAAGACTCTCCGGCCTCTTGATGTCGAGGGTCAATCGCCTCTTCAGCTCGCCACTAGACAGCACTGGCATTTCTCGGTCCCAGTTGAGCTCGAAGTATCCTGCTGTCCTCGATGGCTTTATTTCCCCACATCTCAAGCCTCCGGCTAAGGTCGCTGCGGTCAGATATGTTATCCCACTTGTACTTATCCGTGTTCTCAGCGAGGGTCTTCATGGACGTCAGGTAAAACGTGGCGCAAGACGTTAGGATAGTTAATGGATCGGGGTATACATCCTTGCCGCCGATGGCTAAAGTCGATGGCACTGTCGCACGGCTAAAATACTCTTCGATCTTTTTGCTGAGCCTTCGGAACTCGTCCAATCCGGACTTCAGATCACCAACTGTTTCCAGTACTAAGGCTCTGACGGTCTCCCGTAGGCCCAGGAATGCCTCCTTCAGCGCGTCTCCCAGTTCCTGGTTATCCTTGTACTGGAACCTGTACTCAGTGTCTGGTCGATTTCCTAACTCTGATATCAGGGTCAGATGTTCCGACTCGATTTGTTCTATGGCCCTCCACCACCGCAGCCTCTTCATCAGCCACAGATGCTCACTAAGACGACACGCCTCGGCTGGATGCGATTCGGAAAACTCCAATGACCTACTGAGGTTTAGCAAGCCCAGCAGACCATACAGCTCTATGAACGCGAAGGAGAACGATGGCCCTATGACGTATATGCCGAAGAGATCACAGAATAGCTCCTCGAGCCATGTGGCAAGGATGCGGCGACACCAAGCCTGCCGTGTCTCCAGCTCCGTGCCGAGATCGGGAATTCGGGAATTGAGGGCCTCATCAATCTTGGCCGTGAGGTGCTTGGTATATGATAGCTCCTCAAAGGCGAAATGGCCGAGTTCGTGGCATATCAGGCTGTTTGTCAGTAGACTCGAACCCTGCGAATACGGCACCGCTATGAAGCCGAGCCCGACCGGGAGGACGGGCGCTCCGGGTATCGTGCGCGCCAGATCTGTAGCGAGCTTCCTCAACTTGCTGTGCCTATGTTGGAAGTAGTTCAGATCGGCCGAAAGCAGGACAACAATGTTTGATCCCTTCAGCTTCGCCGTTTCGCTCAGCCGCCTTTCGAGCAATTGAAACAACGCGACGGGAATGTGGAGTGTGTGCCCGTCCGCAGCCATTTTAACGAGACTATGGAGAATGCGCCAACAGCTCTTGATGGCCACGATCTTCTGTCGTTGAGTCTTCAGATACCTGACGGACTTGCTAGCTTTTCTGAGGAAGGTTGGTAAGAACTCTCTGGTTGCAGCGCTGAGGTCGATAACGTACTTGAAGAAGATTTCCGTCGAATCCAAGTATGTCTGTGACTGCCTTTGCTCTTGGCAAAACAAGGAAATAAACTCAACAGAGCGATGGAGGGCTGCGCAGTCATGCCGCAAACCGTCTATGGTGCTTTGCATAGCTCCCGAAGGCCGGTGGGCGGGGGCTCACTGGGCTGTTCGAAATTCCACAGAGCCCTGTTCTCCAGTTCGTAGAAGAATTCGATAGCTTGATCCGCGTTCCGGCGCTGGCGTTTCTTGCTCCCCCGCCTTTCAAGCAGTTCTTGCAGCACG
>JBEKUO010000238.1:0-9863 GCA_049514955.1 Bryobacteraceae bacterium
GCGAACAATCCGATGAGCAGCATGATGACGTGCCCGGATCGCCGTTCGGGGAGCACGAGTGTCCCGTAGAGGAAGACCGCGAGGACGAGCAGCGCAGTGTTTGAGCTCTCGGCCTTCGATATCCCACGAACGATGTCGTCCGTAATGTGAAGCGTCAGGAAGAGGAGGGAGAGCAGAGACGCGACGGTCAACATGGTGTTGTGTTTCATTGGAAAGTCTCCTTATTGGATTTTATGGGCGCCTCATTGCCCTGCTGCCTTTGCCTGCTCCGTCCAGCACTGCTCGCTCACACCAAGCACCAGGAGCGACAGCGTATATGATAACCCGGCGAAAATGGCGAAACTCACGATTTAGCCAGCAATTCGGTTATGCCAGCGGCTCGTACAAGTAGGCCAGCCAACCCATCCCCCACTGCCGCTAAGACGCACAGGATGTGAGGAAGAAAGGTGGATCTGGAGACCAGATCGCCTTAAAAGACGGTAAACACCTCCTCGTTGTTCAATATATTTGGCGCGGCCCGTTCCGGGCCTCCGCGATGCGGCGCACTGAAATGGCAGCCGTCCCAGCAGCGAGCGACGGCATCTTTTCCGCCGTTGCGAAGGTGACGCGACAGTGCCAGGCGCGCACCACTACATCCATCTCTCTCAGCAACCGACAGTCGTCAACGCGATTCCGGAGGTAGTGCCGGCGAGCCGGGGAAGAACGGCGGCATCGACCGTTCCGCCGCGACATAGGTAACGATCAGTCGCGCAGCATTTACCGATCCCGCGGCTCCCCGCCGTGGTTCAACGTGCTCCCCTCAGAAATTCTCCATTGAGATCCGGGACGGTCTCCCCGAAGGGGCACAGCTTATCTGGACGGAAACGCGAGGCCGCGCTGGAAGCGGTTATGGTAGAGGCTTCGCCGGCACTCGCCTCCGCGCCATGGAACTGATCGCAATTCTAAACCGCTGCCATCGTTTCCGGGGTCTTGTCTACCAGCACGCCTACTTCAGTGCCGACAAGAAGAGCATCGAAGTGGCCGCACGGCCGCGCACTGGACGACGTCCGTGCCGGAGAATCGCGCCACATAGCGAGCGAGGGCGGCGTGCCCGTGCTGAAGAAGTCGCGCTGGCTGCTGCTCAAACGCGAAGAGAATCTGAAAACGGAACAGCGTTTCCGGTTACGCGATATGCTCCGTTACAACCTAAAGACCGTATGTGCTTACCTTCTTAAGGAAGCCCTTCAGCAACTCTGGGATTACAACTCGCCCCCATGGGCCGGAAAACTCCTCGATGATTGGTGCCGGCAGGTGATGCGCTCGAGCAAGGACAAGAAAGCGCGATCGGATGTGTCGGTGTGGGCGACAACAGCAGGCATAGCCTCATTTGGAAATTCACTTAATGTCTTCATGCCCCTAGCGTCTGCCTTATTCGCTATATAGGCGGCGCTCTTTTGGGCTTTCGCTTTAACCCAGCGTGCTTTGACAGCTTTGCGTGCGCTTTCGCTTCGCTGTTCTGGGGTGAGCTTGGCGGCCCTGGCGAGACCGCCTTTTTTGCCAGCCTTGCGCCCAAGAGCAACAGCGGCGAGATCTTTCTTTTTTCTTGCAGCAACAGGCCTTTCTCCAGTATACGTGTACGCTCACGAGTTGACGAGTTCGTAGTCGGTCACGGAAGACAGAGCGATTCCATAAGGTGCTTAACCATCAACAGAGCAAAGGACAAAAGGATGTGAGAGCTCCAGGTCCGAAAGATGGACGCCGCCACGATCGACCAGATGGCGGGTGTCGCGTGCCATGCCGCGAACTGACCCGGCGCACCTGCGCGGCGACAGCCCTGCCACGCCGCCGAGGACCGTGAAACTGGATAACCGATGCATAATCACGTCGCCGGCTTCGTCGGTCCCCCGCCATGACCGCTCCACTCCGGCCCCTTGAACCTTCGCCGCACAACCAACGCATACAACACGCCCAAGCCAGCCAGCAGACCTGCCAGCGTCTTCCCGGCCAGTTCATTGGGCGGCATGATCAGCACCACGCAGATGAAGCCCGCGAACACGATCGCCACCAGGTTCAGCGGCGCACCGAAGCGGCCCAGGCTCCAGACCGCCTGCCGCGGCCAATCCGACCCGGCCTGCCGCGCGCGCCACGCCAGCGCAATCGGGATCGCGTAGGCCAAGTACAGCGCCACCGTGCTTAGCGAAGTCACGATGGGCACCGCCTTGGTCCAAAGCATGGCGGCCATGGACGCAGCCACGATCGACCAGATGGCCGGCGCCGGCGTGCCATGCCGCGGGCTGACCCAGCGCACCTGCGCGGCGAAAGGCGTGCCATGGTCGCGCGCCAGCGAATACAGCGCGCGTGACGCCGACGTAATGCAGGCCAGCCCGCAAAACCACATGGCCATCGACGCCAGCGCGGCCATGGCGTTGCCCGCCCTCGCGCCCAGCGCCTGTTGTAGGATGGCGATCACCGCCGGAATCTGGTTGCCCTGTACGTCGTGCGCCCCCAGCACGCCGGAAATGTTCTTGATGGCCAGCGTAAGGGCCAGCAACAGGAAATAACCCGCCACGCCGGAGACGGCCACCGACAGCACGATGCCCCAGGGCGCGCGGCGGCGCGGATCGCGGGTTTCCTCGGCCATGTGCGCCGAAGCGTCGAAGCCGGTGTAGGTCCACTGCGCCTGCAATAGTCCCAGCACGAAAGCCCACCAGTAAAGCGAGCGCCCGTTGCTGTTCACGGCCTGAAACAGAAAAGGCATCGGCTGTTTTGGAGCGAGCAAGAAGAGCGCCAGCACCACCAGGACCACGCCGGCGATGTGCACGGTGACGCTCAGGTCGTTCAAAATCGCCACTAGGCGGATGCCGTAGTGGTTCAGAATGCCCTGGTTCAGCAGGATGAACGCGAACATGCAAAACAGGTTGAAGGGCGTGGAGGGCAGATTCAGGAACGGCAGGATGAACTGGGCGCAACTGTAGTTGATGCCGGCCTGCGCAGCGATGAGCCCCAGAATGTTGAGCCAGGCCACCAGCCAGCCCCAGCCTTTGCCCCCCAGGTCCGCCGCCCAATGGTAGGTGGCGCCTGCCGTGGGATACGCCGAGCACAGCTCCGCCATGCTGGCTGCCACCGTAAGGGTGAACAGCGTGGCCACCGGCCAGCCCAGCGTCATCTCCAGCGGCCCACCCATTTCGAGGCCGTAACCGTAAAGAGTCACCGCGCCGGTCAGAATCGAAATGATGGAAAAGGAAATGGCGAAGTTGGAAAACCCGCCCATGCCGCGGAACAGCTCCTGGGCGTATCCGAAGCGGCCCAGATCCGCGCGATCCTGTTCGGGGAGGATCATTAGTGCGAGCTTCGCTCGCTGCACGCTGCGGCGCGGTTGGCAGGCGGAAGCGCCTGCCCCACATTGCCCGTGTGTCTCCGCATCCGGCTAGAGTTCCACGTCCTGCTTCAGGTGTTTGCTGATGGCCTGCTCCACCAGTTCCTTCAGGGTCTGGCGGGTCTCGGTGTGGACAAATCCATTCTCGACGATATCCCAATCGAGTTTGTAGCTGCGCACGGCAATCGCGACCTTGAGTTGCCGGCTGGCGCCCTCCGGGGTGATGGTGAGTTTCCCCGGCGGGTGCGAGAAAGCGATGGTGATGGCGCCGCTGCGCAGGCTCGACTCGAAGCCATAGTCGTCGCCCGCCAGCACCAGATCGCGCTGCAAGGCTGTCAAGGCTTCATCGGCGTGCTTCTTGAACTCCCGTTCTTCGATCATGGTGGCTCCTCCGATTCTACCTCTGCCTCAGCACCGATGCCTCAGTACCGATATGATATCGTCCGCGGTGATCACGCCGCTTAGCTTACCCTCTTTGTCGACTACTGGCAAGGTTAACAGATTATATTTGTCGAACAATTCCGTCAAGCGCTCCCTTTCTTATCCACAGCCACCCGGATAGGCCCGCACGCCGCGAGTTCGCGCAGCGGCGCGCCGCCCGCCGCCACGAACAACCGCGCCCGAGGAACACCAGCCACGAGGTGCCCGCCGGCATCCACCAGGAACACCGTGTTGAGGGTCTCCAGCAGGTCTTCCTGCCGCGCAGGGCCGCGAGGGCGTCTTCCACGGTGGCGTCATCGCCGGCCAGGCAGCGATCCACGCGCGCGGGATGGATCATCGGCGCCACGGCCTCGTCCTTGACGCGGCCGATGCGGCGGCCTTTCAAGTCGTATACCGGCATGCCCGGCAGTGCGGTGAGATAGAGCAGCGGCTCCGTCATGGAAATCTGTCGGAGCATTCTAATATCCCGCAATGGTTGGGAAGTGGCAAGCTCTGGCGCGCGTCGCGCGACGGGACTGGGAGCTAGGGGGCTGGGGGCTAGGGTTTAGTGCTTGTGACGTTTGCGTTTGGCCGGAGTATACTGGTGCGGAACACGGAGATTCCCCATGAACAGGTCATACGTTTCGATAGGAACGCTGCTGGCAGCCCTGGCAGTGTGCAGCTTACCGGCGCGGGTTGACGCGCGCGCGAGCGATGAAGCCGACATCAAGGCGCTGGAAGAACGCTTTGCGGCCGCCTTCAAGGCGAAGGACCTCAAAGCCATCATGGCCTGCTACGTCCCGGATCAGAGCCTGGTGGTCTTCGACGTTGTCCCCCCGCGGCAATACGTGGGCGCGCCCGCGTACCAGAAGGACTTCGAAGAGTTCTTTTCGATGTTTCCCGGCCCGGTGGAGTTTGAGATGAGCGATCTCAGCGTGACGGTGGATGGCAAGATTGGGTACGGACACAGCATCCAGCGCACCGTTCTGACGGGCAAAGATGGAAAAAAATACGAACTGACGGTGCGCGTGACCGACGGCTACCGGAAGATCAACGGGAAATGGCTGATCGCGCATGAACACGTTTCCGTACCCGTGGATCTCATGACGGGCAAGGCGGATTTGGCCTCAAAGCCGTAAAACCCGTCATGCGCTCAGCGGAGCTGCCTTGTAGCGCGCCGGTCTTTTCGGAAAATCCGTAACCCCCAGGCGTCCAGCGCGAGCGCGGGCAAAGCGGACGCGTGCCGCATTTCCACGCCCGGCGTGATTTCCGTGAAGCCAGGCGCGGCATCCACCACCCCCAAAAACGGCTGATTGGAGAAGTTCACCGCCACGAGAAACTCCTCGCCGCCCCCGCGGCGTAGAAACGTGACGATGCGCGCATCGTCGGAATTTCCGAGCCATTCCGTGTCGCCCTGCTGCAGCGCCGGGTGCGCATGGCGCAGCGCGATCAGGCTCGCATAGAAGCGCGGAAACTCGGGACGGCGCTCGGCAATCTGCCAGAACACCGGCAGTTTTTCGAACAGCGCCGGCGCGCCGGATTCCGCCGTATCGCCCGCTTCCATCCCTTCGTACAGCAGCGGCACGCCATCCAGCGTGAACATCAACGCGGAAGCCGCCAGCGCGCCGCCCTTGCCGAAGCGCACGATGGCGCGCTCCTCGTCATGATCGTCGGACATGTGCATGTGCAGCGCGCCCTTCGGATACTTGGCGCGATCGTCTTCCCAAGCCGCGCGCAAGTTCCGCGCCGGCGCGCCTTTGCTGAAGACCTCGGCGAGCGCGCTGTGCAGCGGCCACGCGTAATCCAGATCGAAGGCTTTGGCCATGAGTGGCGGGTCGTGCCATTCGGCCAGCCATAGCAGGCCGGGTTTGAGCTTGTCCACTTCGGCGCGCGCGCTTTCCCAAAAATCCACCGGCACCATACCCGCCGCATCGCAGCGGAAGCCATCTAGATCGAAGTCGCGTATCCAGTAGCGCAGCATGTCGATCATGTAGGCCCGCAGCTTCGGATTTGCGTAGTTCAGCGCCGCCACATCCTCCCAATCGGGAACGGGCGGAATGATCTGGCCGGCGGCGTTGTGCTTGTAGAATTCCGGCGTCTGCATCATGACGCTATCCCAGGAGGTGTGGTTGGCGACGATATCGATAATCACCTTCATACTGCGGCGGTGGGCCTCGGCGACCAGGCGGTGCAGATCGTCCTTCGTGCCGTAATCCGGATTGATGGCGTAGTAGTCGCGCACGGAATAGGGGCTGCCGAGAGTGCCCTTGCGCTTCAGCTTGCCGATGGGATGGATGGGCATGAGCCAGATCACATCAACGCCAAGCTGGTGCAGGCGATCGAGGCCGGCGGTGACTCCGTTGAAATCTCCGGACACCGAGAAATCGCGCGGGAAAACTTCGTAGATCACCGCGCTGGGCAGCCAGGCGGGCGGCGCCGCGACGCAAGTGAACGAGAACGCCAGGAGCAACGCGCACGCTGCTTTGGTCATGTTGGACACTTTCAGCATGGAGATCAGTGTAGCGCGGCGCCATGATAGACTTGGACAAATCGCATGTACCCGGGCACGAATCCGAACCGCGCCAACGAGACATACCCAGGCTTGGCGCAGTACCCGGCGCTCGCCAATAACACGGGGATCGTCTTCACCTCCGATCATGGCGATTACGGCGGGTCCCACGGTCTGCACGCAAAGGGCGGCGGGCTCGACGAAGAGGTCATGAACGTCCCGCTCTTCGTCAGCTACCCGTCGATGCGGACGGCGCACCCCGGCGCACGGCATCTCCGTTCCATACGAGCTGTACCAACTGAACACCGCGTTGCGGAACCGGACGCCCACGCAGCGGGTGGCCGCGACCATCCTGGTGGCGTTCCAGAATTACATCGACTACCTGCAATGCGCAGACAATACCACGGGGAGCAATGGCACACCCTCAAGCTGTAACACCACCTGCGGCAACTATTCGGCCTAAGGCGGGGAAAGCGGTATTCCGGACCCGGACGGCCAGGCGGGCGGCGGTCTTGGGGGCTTGGCTCTCGCTACTCCCGGCCGTCGCCCTCGCCGCCAGCCCAGTCACGCCGACCTTTCTGGCGCGGCGTGACTACACTGGGCTGCTCGCCAACTGGGTCCAGGTCGCTGACGCCAACGGCGACGGAATCCCGGACCTGATCGCGAGCTTCGGCGGCGACATTCAGGTGCTGTTCGGGAACGGCGACGGTACCTTTGGGCCGGCTTCGGCCCCCATAAGCCAGTGTACGAGGAATGCGTGGGCATTCGCGGCCGTGGATCTCACCGGCAGCGGCACAGTGGACATCGTGGTAGCGGGCGGGCTAACCGGCACGGACCCGCCGCAGGGCATCGGGGTCTGCCTGGGCAACGGCGACGGCACGTTCCAGCCTGTGGTGTTTTACGAGGCGGGCAGCGATGTGGGCTTTGAGGACCTGGCCATCGGGGACTTCAATGGGGATGGCATCCTGGACGCAGCCACGGCGGGAGCTCAGGGTGTCTGGCTGTTCACAGGCAAAGGCGACGGCACGTTCAGCCAGGGCGTTCTGACCATCCCGCTCCAGGGCGGCAACGCGCAGCTCGCCGCTGCCGATTTCAACGGAGACGGCAACCTCGACCTCGTCGTCACGGAGCCGCTCGCCGGCACCGACGGTGCCGGCAACGGGTTTATAGTGGCGCTCGGAAACGGAAACGGCACATTCCAAACTCCAATCGCCTTCTCCGAGCCCACCAGGCCGCTTGGCATTGCCGTCGGGAGCCTGACCAAGGGCGGCCCGCCGAGCGTCGCGCTGTCAGCCTCCGGCTCCAGTGACGTGTACCTCTACACCGGCAACGGCGCGGGGAGTTTCTCGTCGCCTCGATTAGTCTACCTCCCCTCAGCCGGTGGCGTGGCCCTCGGCGACGTCAACGATGACGGCATCCCGGATCTGATTGCCAACAATGGTTACATTGATTTCGGCACGCCGGATGGCCGCTTCAAACCGCCCGTGTACTATCCGGTGGAGGACGTGGAGAACTCCTTCTCCAACGTCGTCCTCGCTGACCTGACCAAGAACGGCTTCCCGGATATCATCACCAGTGACTACTACGGCATCTCCGTCCTGCTGAACGAGGGCAAAGGCAAATTCGAGGACGGCGAAACCACGCCGGTGACCGGCGGCGCTCGTTGCGGCGCGGCTGCCGACTACAACGGAGACGGCAAGCCCGATCTCGCCGTCGTCAACGCGCAGGGCATCACCATCCTGCTGGGAACCGGCGAGGCCGCCACGCCATTCACTACCGGCGCCACGATCGCCCTCAAGAATGCCGGGCGCCTGATCACGACGGATTTGAACGGCGACGGCATCCCCGATTTGCTGGTGCCGGCGAATGGCACAGTGGTGGCTTACCTCGGTAACGGCAATGGCACCTTCTCGCTCGCCAGTACCACGGCCACGCCTTCCGGTGGGCACCTCGTGGCCGCCGACTTCAATCATGACGGCATCATGGATTTCGCCACCTCCGGCAATCTGCTGGCGCTGGGTAATGGCGATGGCACATTCCAAACGCCCGTGCCCATCGTTTCGAACCCGCCCGACGGTGGTTTCTCCAATATCGCGACGGGCGACATCAACAACGACGGCTGGCCGGATCTGGTTCTCACGAATCTCGGCCCTAGCGCCAGCACTTATGTCTACGTGCTGGTGAACAACCACGATGGAGGCTTCACGCAGGTGCCCACGACGTTTGGCGCCGGGACGATTCAGGCCATCCTGGCGGATTTGAATGGCGACGGCGACCTGGACCTGGTGCTACAGAGTAGCGAAGGCGGAGCGAGGGTATACCTCGGTAACGGCACGGGATCGTTCACGCCGCAGGTTAGCCTTCCCGGTCCCGTCGGTGGCGGGGGGGTGGTCGTGGTGGCGGATCTGAATGGAGACGGCATACCCGACATAGCCGAACAGCAAGGCGACACGATCGGCATCTACCTGGGCGAGGCCGGCGCGACCTACGCCCCGGAATTCGAGGTGGGCGCGGGCCCGTCACCGGGCGACATGCTGGTGGAGAACCTGCACGGGCAGTCGCCCTCCAAGGGGATTCCGGACCTCGTGCTGCCCGACACTTCGCGCGGGGTCGTCGTCCTGATCAATAAGACGCGATGAGACGATGCCCTGGCTCGCGAACGACCAAATCGTGCCCGAGGCGCTCATCCAACAGGAAGCCAGGCGCTTGGCTCGCGATCCCCGCTGGAACCAGATCGCTGATCCAGGGTCACCAGGTAGAGGAACTTTGGCGCCGAGACTTGCTGGTTGACGCCTTCCGGCGACATCTTCCGTTCCTCGATGAGGTACAGCAGGTACTGGCGTACGGCTTCCGTCCAGAACCTCCGGACTCTTGCCGAAAAATCTGGCATAGGCGGCCACATGCGCGATATAGTTTCTTTGGGTAGCGGGCGCGAGGTTGCGCAGCCGCATATCTTCGATCATGCGTTGACGAAGTGGGGTCATGCAAAGCTCCTTGGGAAATTGGATTGGTCAGTTTGGGGCTGACCGTCTCTAGTGTGTCCCAGGAACCACGCGCCCTGCTACCCGGGCTCCCATGCCGAGAGCGCTCGCTTACGCACAGTACCGCGCAGCGGTTTAGTTGTGTGCTGGGCATGCTCAGCAGTTTGGAGGTGCAAGTCCTCCGGCCAACCTGATGGAGGTGAAGGCCTAGTGATGATGCAAGGGCCACCGCCGCGAGGTGGGGTCTGAAAGAAGCATGGATCAAATGTGCGAGTCGATGAACAAAAACCGGATACAAGGCGCCAGCGCCGGACGAGCGGGCAACTTGCCGCGAAGTCCATATCCATCAAGGGTGCGAAGCGTAGATTCGGCGACTGTGCACAGAAGGCGGCTGAGCTTACCCCAGGAGATCTGCTCCGTGTCGCTTCGGTGACTGAGGTTGTCGAAAGGCGGCCTGACCGCGGGGCAGAAGTCAGCAGAGGGCATATTAGGTCATGGCGTCGGCAAGGCTAGTGAGGCACTCCAGATGCCGAAAGGCGGAGCAATGGATAGGCCAAGCCGGAAACGATGGCCGAAGGCCCGAACGAGAAGGAGAGGC
>JBEKUO010000239.1:0-9848 GCA_049514955.1 Bryobacteraceae bacterium
GGGCTTCATTGCGGGCACGCATCTCGTCGCGGAGCACTTGGTTGTTATCTTGGAGTTCCTCGCGCACGACGGCGCGGATTTGTTTGAGATCCTCGGGGCTCACGTTTCTAGTCTCGCACGATTCCGCCAAACCCGCCAAACCCGCCAAACCTGGGCGACCCTACCGTGATAGAATGCCTCTCTCGTGCAGAAAAATACTCTCCGTGCGGAATTGATCGCCGAGTTCCTGGGCACCTTGATCCTGATCGTGTTAGGCGATGGCGTGGTAGCCATGGTGGTGCTATTTGCCAAAGGCACTCCCGGTGAAATCGTGCATGGCGGGTTCACAAACATCACGATCGCATGGGGCCTTGCCGTGACCATGGGTTGCTACACTGCCGGGCGTATCTCCGGCGCGCACCTGAACCCGGCGGTCACGATCGCCCTGGCGATCTTTCGCGATTTTCCGTGGCGCAAAGTGGGACCATACGTCCTGGTCCAGATCGCGGGCGCATTCGTGGCGGCCGCCCTGGTCTTCTGGAATTATCTGCCCGCATTCCGCGCGGCCGACCCCAACCTCGACCACACCGCCGGCGTCTTCACTACCTTCCCTGCCTATCCGGATACGCCCAGCGCCGGGCTGCTCGATCAGACCATCGGGACGGGCCTGCTGCTCTTTATGGTGATGGCCCTGATCGATGAGCGCAACCAACCGCCCGGCGCCAATCTGACCCCCGTGCTGATCGGGGCCGTAGTGGTCGTCATCGGCATGTCTTTCGGCGGGATTCACGGTTACGCCATCAACCCGGCACGGGACTTTGGCCCGCGGCTGTTCACGGCGGTCGCCGGATTCAAGAACAATGGCCTGACCGATGGGAGCATGGTCTTCTGGGTGCCGATCGTCGGGCCGATCTTCGGCGGCATTATTGGCGCAGCGGCGTACGATTGGGGTGTGCGGCGCTTCCTGCCGCAATAGCTGCGGCTGGTCTGCGCTATAATGGCAATTTGCGTCTCCCCGCACTCCGGTATCCCTATGTTCCTGAGCATCCAAGAGATGGAATTCCGAAAGATTCGTTTCGACGAAACTTTCGCGCCCGGGGAGTTGGATTTCCAGGACGTTGAGATCTGGCAGGCGGGTCCGCTGCACGCCCAGGGAACCGCGGAACTGCTGGCCAATACAGAAGGCGAGGTACGTATCCAGGGCAGGTTCGACGTGCGGCTGGAAGCGGAATGCGACCGCTGCCTGGGCCGTGCCCAATTTCCGCTGGATGCGAGCTTCGACCTCTTCTACCGGCCGGTGTCCACCATCGCGCGCGCGGCCGAGGTTGAGATCGATGAAGGCGAAGTGGAATTGGCCTTTTACGAGGGCGGCGGGATGGAACTGGAAGACATTTTGCGCGAGCAGATCCTGTTGCTGATGCCCATGCAGCGGGTCTGCAGCGAGGAATGCAAAGGGATCTGTCCTTCCTGCGGCAAGAACCGCAATGAGACGCCGTGCGACTGCAAAACCGAGAACGCCGCCGACCGGTGGGGTGCTCTCGAACGTTTAAGAGACTTGAAAACACTTTGAAAAATCCGCGCAAGCGGGTAAGATCTTTGAGGTACCGAAATGCCGAATCCGAAACGACGACACTCCAACCGGCGGACCCAGAATCGCCGGGCGCACGATGCGCTGAAAACGCCAGGGATGTCCGAATGCCCGAACTGTCACGAGCCTAAGCTGCCCCATCGGGTCTGCCCGCACTGCGGACAATACAAGGGCCGCGAAGTGATCGAAGTCGAACAGGAGTAGCCAGCCCCAACCATGCTCACCATTGCAGTGGACGCAATGGGCGGAGACCACGCCCCGAAGTCGGAAGTGGAAGGCGCCGTCATTGCCGCCCGGACCTGGGGGATCAGGGTCATCCTGGTCGGCCGCCAGGAACTCCTGCGGAAGGAACTGCAACAATACGACGACTACCGCGGCCTGCCAATTGAGGTCGTCCACGCCGACGAACGGGTGACCATGGAAGACAGCGCCGCGCGCGCCGTACGGGCCAAACACGATAGTTCCCTCCGCGTGGCCGCCCGCCTGGTGCGCGACGGCATCGCCCAGGGATTCGTTTCGGCCGGCAACACGGGCGCCGTGATGGTCACCGCCAAAATCGTACAGGGCGTCATACACGGCGTGGAACGGCCCGCGCTCGCCGGCATTTTCCCCACCCTGATCGGCAAGCCCGTGGTGGTCATCGACGTGGGCGCCAACGTCGATTGTTCGCCGCGTATGCTCGCGCAGTTCGCGGTGATGGGAGAGATTTATTCCCGCGTGGTGCTGCACCAGCCGCGGCCCCGCGTCGGGCTGCTCTCCATCGGAGAAGAAGAGCACAAGGGAAACGACGCCACCCGCGGCGCCACGCCGCTGCTGAAGAGCCTACCCATCGATTTCATGGGCAACGTGGAGGGCCGGGACATCTATACGGGAAAATCCGACGTAATAGTCTGTGATGGCTTCATTGGAAATGTGGCTCTTAAAGTCAGCGAAGGGCTGGTGGACATGGTGAAGCAGATGTTGCAGGAATCGCTCACGGCCACCATCACGCGGCAGATCGGATACGTGCTTTCCAGAGAAGCCTTCACCGATTTCAAGAAGCGCGTGGACTACTCCGAATACGGCGGAGCGCCCCTGCTGGGCGTGCGCGGCATTTGCATCATTTGCCACGGCCGGTCCAACGCCAATGCCATCAAGAATGCTATCCGCGTGGCTGCCGAGTTCTCCAGCGGCAAAGTAAACGAGCGGATCGAAGCCGAGTTGGGCCAATGGGCTGCGGAACACGTCGCGTTTTAGGCGTGGCGCAGGCACTCCTGCCTGCCGCATCGACACTCCTGTCGATGCAAATGCTTCTTCTCGCGCAAGGACCAAACAACGTAAACTGGTCGCTCTCGCTCGAACCCGCCACAGCCTCGCCCGGTTCTAAGGTCTTGGCGCGACTGGAAGGCAAGATCGATCCAGGTTGGCACCTCTATTCGATGACCACCGCGGCCGCCATCCCCACCACGGTCAAAGCGGCGGCGAATGCCGCCGTGGACAAGGTCCGGGTGTTCCAGGCGCCTCCCAAAAAGTCCTACGACCCAAACTTCCAGATGGAGACGGAGACTTACGAAGGTTCCGCAGTTTTCGTGCTTGAGCTGCAACTGAAACCGGATGCCGCGGCGGGCGCTTCGGAAGTCTCAGCGGAAGTGCGCTATCAGACCTGCAACGACAAGGAGTGCATTCCACCACGGCGGCACACGGCCACCGCGACCTTGACCATAGACCCCGCTGCACACGCGTCCGCCATCGCGATCCCAGCGGAATACGCCGAAGTCACTGGCTCGCCGAAAACCCGGGCTGCCCCTGCGGCACCGGTCTCCACGGACACGCAAGGCCTGGGAGCGTTCTTGCTAGTCGCCTTCGGCTTCGGCTTGGCCGCCATTTTCACGCCCTGCGTCTTCCCCATGATCCCCATCACCATGTCGTTTTTCCTGAACCGGCAGGGGACGCGGCGCGAAGCCATCCTTCAGGCGCTGCTGTTCTGCCTGGGTATCGTGGTGCTGTTCTCGGGGCTGGGGCTGCTAACCACCGCCATCCTCGGCCCGTTCGGCGTAGTGCAACTCGGATCGAATCCCTGGGTCAACGGCTTCATCGCCCTGGTCTTTCTGGCGTTCGGACTAAGCCTGCTGGGGGCGTTCGAGATCACCATTCCATCCTCGGTCTTGACGCGCCTGGACAAGGGCTCCCAAAGCGGCGGGATCGCGGGAACGCTGCTGATGGGGTTGACGTTCTCGCTGTCGTCGTTCGCCTGCGTAGGGCCGTTCATGGGTACCCTGCTGGCTGCTTCGGTCGGCAGTGGCGGAGCACGGCCGCTGCTGGGCATGCTGACGTTCGCATCCGGGCTGGCGCTGCCGTTCTTCCTGCTGGCACTGTTTCCGTCGTACCTGAAGCGCCTGCCGAAAAGCGGCGGCTGGCTGGCGCGCGTGAAAGTGGTCATGGGATTCATCGTGCTGGCCGCCATGCTGAAGTTCCTGGCCAGCGTGGACCAGGTGTTGCAATGGAACGTCATAACGCGCGAGCGGTTCCTGGCTGCGTGGATCGTACTGTTCGTGATGGCCGGCCTCTATCTGCTCGGCTTCCTGCGCCTGGAGGGCATTGCCAAAGATGCGCCGATGGGGCTCGGCAGACTCCTCGTGGGCATGGTGTTCCTGATCTTCGCGATCAGCCTGGTACCGGGCATGTCGGGCGGCAAGTTGGGCGAACTGGACGCGTACATTCCGGTGGCTTTGGGCGGGGGCGGCGGGGCCGGTGGCGAGAGCGCGCTGGTGTGGATGAAGAACCAGTATCGCGAGGCGCTGGATCGCGCGCGGCGCGAAGGCAAGCTGGTGTTCGTTAACTTCACCGGCTACGCCTGCACCAACTGCCATTGGATGAAGGCTAACATGTTCCCGCGCCCGGAGATCGCCGGCCAGCTCAAGAACTTCGTGCTGGTGGACCTTTACACGGATGGCACGGACGATGCTTCGACGCAGAACCAGCAATTGGAGCAGACCAAGTTCAATACCATCGCCATCCCGTATTACGCGATTCTGGATCCCGAGGAGAACGTGATCGCCACGTACCCGGGCATCGCCAGAAATGCGGGCGAGTACCTGGCGTTTCTGCAGAAGGGGGCGGCAGGGCATACGCCTGCTACGGCACCGGCGCCTGCTGCGGCCCCGTCGCCCGACGCTGCAGCGCCGCAAAACGAGTTGGCCGGCCTGCCAATCACTACCCTCGATGGCGGCAACTTCGACAGCGCCGCCTTGCAGGGTAAGGTGGTGGTCGTCAACTTCTGGGCGACCTACTGCGTGCCGTGCCTGAAGGAGATTCCCAGCTTCAACCGGCTGCACGAACAGCTTGCCGCGCGCGGCGTGGTGGTGCTGGGCGTGTCCATGGACGTGGATGGCGGCGCGCCGCTGGTCGAGTCCTTCCTCAAGGCGCACCCCATGAAGTACCGCGTGGCGCTCGGCTCGGACAGGATGACCGAGCGCTTCCATATAGACCAGTTGCCCACCACGGTGGTCTTCGATCGCAGCGGCAAAGCGTTGCATCGGTTTGAAGGCTTGACGCCGGCGGATTCGTTGGAGAGCGCAGTCAAGACGGCGCTGTAGGAACTTCTGTGGCTGGAGGTCCGCGCACTGTGCCCTAAAATCGAGGGTAGGATAATGAGCCGCGATCCTTCGACTTCCTCCGTTCAAGAGGAGATTGCACGGGCAATAGTCGATTATTACAACGCGCTTTCCGGCGAAGAGGTCGATGACTTAAGCCAATGGGGCCAGTTTGCGGTTCACGAATTCCTCAAGGAGAACGCTTATCAAGCCTGGCATGGGTCCGCTGACTCGCGCAGAGCAGGCCGGCTCGGCTGTCGGACCGGGGGTCCGGTGCGGGCGAGGGCACCCGCTCCATGCTGTGATCGGCCGGCCCTCCATGCGGAGCCGTCATGGAAGTTTGACGGGGCCTGACGAAATCATCTTTCCGAATTCAGATAGCAGCCCTGTAACTGCGCCCAAGGCGTGCAACCGCCCCCTACGCCATGCGGAAAAGATGCCGCGTCCGCGCGGTCCACTCCGTGCTCGAGAAGATGCGCGGCCCTACCTGGATGAGCCGCGGCAGCATGTCGAACACGGAGCCGGGGGACCAGTTAGCCCCGCTGCGCGTCCGGAATCCCTTGCGGTTCAACTCCTCGGCTACCAACGAAAGCGGGGCGTCCTGGACGATCAGGTCCATCATGAGGATCAACGCCTGCTTCTCAGCGGTGTTCTCTTCCAGGTGGTTGCAATCGGAGGCCACGCGCAGGCCGTAGGGAACGTCTTCGCTCAATGCGCCGGCGGGTTCCTCTATCTCCCGCTCCCATTCGACGGCCGTCAGCTTCCAGCCTTCACTGGCTTTCTGGCTGATGTGATCCTGCGATAGCGGACCGGACAGAGCCTCCCGCACCCTTTGCAGCTTAGCCATTGGACACCACCTCCCTCCGCGACGGAGCAACTGGATTTCCGCGCTAACTCTTTGTATTTTCGTAGGGGATGTGGAAGCGCTTGTGCGGAGGTGGGATTGGGTGTTCCGGCGATGGGACGTAGGGGCGAGGAGGGCCTCGCCCCTACATTCGGTTAGGGGTCTAGAAGCGGAGACGCAGGCCCAACTGAATGATCCTGGTGTAGTTCGCCGAAGCTCCGGAGCCACCCAACGTCAGCGCACCGTACTGGCCTTCGAGCGCGCCAAAATCGCCGGGATCCGCCAGGGATACGAAAGGATCGCTGTACTGCATGTGATTCAACACGTTGAATCCCTGCGCGTAGAACTGGAGGCCCACGCGCTCGGTGATCATGGTGTCCTTGGTGAGGCCGAGGTCCAGGTTCCAGCGATTCTGGCCGCGGAGTTGACCACCACCGCCGCAAGACCCGTCGGTACCCAGGATGAATGGCCGGAAGTTGTTATACACCGCTGCCGCATTCGAAAACAGGTTTGCGCCAGTTCCGCCGTAAGCCTGGTCGTTATTGACGCCTACGGTGCCATTGCTGACGACGTTGATGTTCGGCGTGGTGCTATAGCTCATAGTCGAGAGCGGTATCGCCTGGCAGCCGTTGCCGACGTAGCCGTTCCCAAACTGCTGGTCGGCCTGATAATATTCGTCGTTATAAACGTCGAGCGGCGTTCCGCTGGCGATGGAAAGGATGGGCGAGATGGACCAACCTCCGAGGAGCCTGGTCGCCAACGGGTTGCTATTGGCCCAGCGCTGGCCCTTGCCAAATGGGAGGGTGTACGTTGCCAACAGGTTAAAGACAAATTTCCGGTCCCAGAACTGCGGACCGTAGTCCGTGCGCAGGTCCCACGGATTGTTCAGGTTGTTCTCAACGTAAGATTGGTTGAGGGCCAGCGTACCGAGAGACCGACCGTAAGTAAAGTTGGCATTCAGCGTCAGTCCGCTCGACATACGCTTTTGCACCGTGACAACCATGGCGTTGTAGTTCGAATATCCGGTGGAGGCTTCCCCGTAACATACCGTGCATTGGAGGGAGGAAAGCAGCGAAGTTGAGGTGGCACCGCCGCCCGAACTTGTGAAATTCCAACTGCCTTCCAGGTCCTGCCACATGTTGGTAACGTACTGGCTAAGGATGTTGCCGGACTCGTTGCTCACGACCGCGGAGGTGCAACTGGAAAAGCCAGTGCAGTAGGAGCTGCCCTTCAGAGCCGCTTCCAGGAAGGGTTGCGGCGCGGGGGTCTTGCCCGCTGCAAGGGAGAAATACAAATCGCTGAAAGCCTGGGCGAAGGTCTGTCCGCCCAGCTTCAGCATCCAGGGCACGTCGTTGAGATCGACGCCCTGGTAGAGATTCCTCGCCCACACTCCCACGTAGCCTACCTCCAGAATATAGCCACCCTTCAACTGCCGCTGGATGCTGACATCGACCTGATCCGAGCTGGCGGGTTTGAAGTTGGGACTCAAAAAGAAGTTAATACCCTCGGGAGGCGCATTCACACCCGGTTGTACGGGGGATGTCAACGTCGTTGCGACGGTTGGGAAGGGACTGACGTTGCCGTCCACACCGAGGCGGAACGCGGTAGCGGGCGTAACGCCGCCAGATCCGGGGCATGAACCGTTAGTCGCCGGGTTTATGCAGGATATCGGGTTCAGGAAGCCGTCGCCGAGCACCGGCGTCGAAACCTGGTCGATACCGAGGGTATGGCTGTAGAAGCGGCCATAGCCGGCCCGGATCACGGTATTCTTATGGCCAAATACCCTGCCCAACCAGCTATCGCCGAAATCCGGGTTCCAGGCGATGGAGACGCGCGGTGCGAGCGCGCCATAGAATGGGTTGTATGGATACTTCATGCCGACGTCGCTCACCGGCGAGAATCCGATCGTGGGGTTGTAGATCGTTCCGTTCTCGGCAGCGGTCTGGCGGTTGGCCAGATAGGATTGGATCGTAAGGGGGTTGTTGTTGGCGTCCACCAATACATCCTGCGCCCGATTCAATTCGTAGGGCGGCATCGGGACGGTATAGTTGAGGCCATAGCTCAAGGTCAGATTCGGCTTGATACGCCAAGAATCGTTGAAGTAGAGACTATAGGTATCCACGATGCTGTAGGAGCGCATCGGCGTACCGAGAGGATTTGCGGTGAGATCCGCGCCGGTGCGGGTAACGATAGTCCCCGACTGCTGGACAATTCCGGCCAGCATGGCATAGTAATTCTCATAACTTCCGAGCGAGCCGGAGGGCAGACAGTTCGTACTGACCGTACTGGTGCAGGCGATGGGCAAGGTATCCGGCGTAAAGTTGACGCCACTGTCGCCGATCAGATATTTCGGCTGCGTTAAGAGACCGCTCACATTGTCGTAGCGGTCGAAGTGCATCCACTGATGGAAATAATCGCCTCCGAACTGGAACAGGTGCGTGCCTTTTAACCAGTTCAAACTGTCGCGGTAGTCATAGTCGTGTCCATCCCACAGGCGGGGACGCGTGTTCTGGGTGTCGTCATTCATAGGGACGAGGGCACTGCTTTGTCCCGCGTCGCCCGGCATATTGATGGCGGCGGGGACACCGGCGAGTTGCGGGAACCCGGCGCCGAGGCGGTCCCACTGCCAGAAGTTCCTGGTTAAGCTGTAGTGGAATTCGTTGTTCAGCGAGGGAGTGATGGTAGTGGTCAGGCCGCCGACAAGGTAGCGGGGTTCCAGGGGGAAGCTGGACTGGGCCGCCGGCACGCCGAGCTTATCGCCGGGCACCAAGCCGCCTATATCGACCTGGTTGGTCGTGGGATTCACCGCGGAGAAATACCGGTAGCTGGCGAAGAAGCGCCACTTAGCTCCGAAGTCATGGTCGACGCGAGCCACCCCGAAATTGGTGGAAAGCGGGTAGGCAAGGTTGGATTGGTAGCACTCGACATTGAGTCCATCCCCCACGCCTTGGCATTTGGGGCTGGTGGGCTGGGGCTCGTAGGTGTTCCATAAGGTGCTGATGGCCGGGCTGATGCCTACGCCTCGCGGGTCGCACTGGCCGTTGCCGTTGGCGCCGCATATGGCCATGGTCTTGAGATTGTAATCCACGACATTACCGCTGGCGTCGCGGATCTGGAAGATACCTTGCCGCAATTGGTCGGAGGGCACCGGCGCGTAGAAGGGGCCAGAGCGGGGATAGCGCTCGCCCTCGTAATTCAAGTAGAAATAGGTCTTGCCGCCCAGGAAATTCGGCAGCATGGGGCCGCCTACGGCGCCACCGAAGCGGTTGTAATGCGATTTCGGTTTGCCAGTGCCATAGAAATTGTTATAAAAGTCGTTGGACGAGAGCACGTCCGACTGGAAGAAATCATAGACCGAGCCGTGGAACTGGTTGGTGCCGCGCTTGGTGGTGATCAGAATTTGCCCGCCGCCGGAAGCGGCGAAGTCGGCTGTCATGTTGTTGGTGTTCATGCGGAACTCCTCGACGCTTTCGACGGGAGTCGGCATCACACCGGAACGGCTGCCGACGTATGTGCCGCGGTCGCCGTCCATGTCGTCGGTGTTGTTGCCGCCATCCAACAAATAAGTATTCTGGTCGCTCATATTGCCGGCGACTTGGCCGCTGGTAGTGTTACTTTCGGCGCCATTGAACGTCGGGGCGACCGTGGGCTGGAAGAAGACCAAGCCCGCCACGTCACGATTGATAGTGGGGAGGTTCATGATCTGCGATCCACCCAAGGAACTGCCCATGGTGGAGTTCAATGTTTGCAACTCCGCCTCGGAGGTGGCTTGAACCTGCACAGTTTCGGTGATGGCGCCGACCTCCAGCGAGAAGTTCAGGGTGACCGTCAAGCCTGTCGTGACCTCCTGGTTCGGGACCACCGA
>JBEKUO010000240.1:0-9834 GCA_049514955.1 Bryobacteraceae bacterium
GAAGCTGGATATCCACGCGCATGGTCTGGTTGATTTCCAGGGCATTCTGGGGCACCATCGTGACCTTTTCAAATCCGGTGGCGCTGGCGGTGATCTTGTATTTGCCAATGGGCAGCAACGGGACCTGGTAGGCGCCCGAGGAGTCCGTTTTGGTCTCCTTGGCGAAATTGGTTCCGAGGTTGGTTACGGTCACGGCGGCGTTCGCCACCACCGCGCCGGAGGGGTCGGTGACCACCCCCGTAATCTTCCCTGTGGCGTCTTGCGCCAACAGCCAGGCCGGGACCAGCAGAGTGGCCCCAAGAATCGTTGCGACTGCAATCCGAGACGTTTTGGTCATACCCGAGAGCCTCCCCGAGCTGCTTGAAGCTCGGCACCTGAAAAATGCTGTTAGCTTATCACGGCCCCCACAAAACCGCAACGTGCAGCCTCCGTGCTCCTGAGCGCTCCGGCAGACGTGTTCCCGGCAGACGTGCCCCAGACGTCGGGATACTGGGTTCAAACGGCCAGGTTTTGATACCATCAAAAGTGCCCAGGGCCCTTAGCTCAGCGGTTAGAGCAGCGGACTCATAATCCGTTGGTCGTAGGTTCAAATCCTACAGGGCCCACCACCATCTCCTTTCAATTCAAAGATTTGTTTATGCGTTCGACGCGCACCCTCTGGTCCTTGTGGTCCCGTGTGCCCAAAAGTGTGCCCAGTCGGCCCGCTTCTTCCTCGGAGCGTATATCGCCGACGAGGTGGAAGAACTCGGCCAGAACACGCTCGGAGGTCAGCAAAGGAAGCCGGCGTTGCCGGAAGGACCTTGACACAAGAATCGTGCCATCGGTCGGTACGGTCGAGCAGCGCCAGAATCGCGCCGGTATCGATCAGTGCATCAGCAGGCATGGCGTTGGCGGAGACGCATACTGATCGTCTGGCGCGCTGTCTCGGAGCGGCGCGGGTTTCGGCCCGCAAGCACTCCAAGGCATCTTGCTGCCGCTGCGTGTAGGTGCCGCCGCTCTTCCTCTCCTTCGAGATTCGGATGTTGGTTTTTCAGCCAATCGCGGACGGCCGTAACCAGGATCGAACAGGCACCTTGCGGGTGCGCGCTTCGCGTTCCAGGTCGGATTTGAGTTCGCTGGATAGGCGCCAACTGTACACTTCGGTCCTCGTGCACCACATTGTAGTGCAAGGGCAGGCGCTTTCGCCTGCCAACCGCCGAGCTTCAGTTCGCTGGTAGCGGGACTTCGCCACACTAATGCACTACATTGTAGTGCACCGTGCGAGGCCGGCAAACGACTCCCGGAGATTACATCTCATCCCGCGTGTGCGCCCAAATATTCGCGCACGGCGGCCGCCAGGTTCGCCGCCAACCGCAGGTTCTGCTGCGCGTCGAGATCCGATACCACATACGCGAGGTAATCGCGACTCTCGAATCCCACCACCTCAAAACGATCCACGCCCGCCTGATAGATGCCGCCGGCCAACGACTCGCCGGGTTTTTTGCGAGTCAGGATCAGCGAGAGTAGCTTGTCGCCGTCGGCCATGATGAAATGCACGTACTCGCGGCCACCGGCGGTACAGCGATGCGCCTGCAGGATGCGTAGATCCGCGGGCAATTTCGCCTGGACCAGAGGCACGAGGCCCGCGAGTTCGGGACCAAGCTGCGCCGCCATCTGCGCGGCACTCTCCGGCTGCCGCGAATACTTCCGAAAGACCGCGCAATGCAAGTGATCGCGCAGACCAACGTTCAGCACCGTTGCGAGGCGGCCGGAGTTTTTTTTCAGGATCGCTTCTTCAGGGCCGGCCTTCACTCGCGACAAGTTCACGATCGCCAAACAAATCATGGCCGCCGCAGCCACCGCAATCGTATAGAGCCCCGCGCGCGTGCGCGAATTCTGCGCCCGCACCGCGCGCTGAACCCTGGCTTCCAGCCCATCCGGTACAAGCGTGGCGCGCACGGCCGCCTGCAACGCGTTGCGCACCCGGGCCCGCGTCGCCAGTTCGGCAGCGCATCGTGGGCAGCCTTCCACATGCCGCAGAACCTCGCGGCTGGTCCCCACGGGAAGCTCCTTGCTGAGACAAGAATCGAGATGCTCGCGGGCCTCTTCGCAATTCATGCGCCGCGACCCTCCTGGCCGGCTGGCCCGATTCCATAAGAGCGCGCCAGCTCGCTCAACTGCTCGCGCAACAGCTTGCGGCCGCGGCTCAGCCGGCTCATGACGGTTCCGATGGGCACGTTCAGCAGGCCGGCGATTTCCTTATAAGAGAACTCTTCAACATCCGCCAGCAGAACCGCCGCGCGGTAATCGGCGGGCACCCGGTCGAGCGCGCGGAGGATCTCCCCTTCGGTGATCCGCTCCGGAACGGCAGGCGTGGGAGCGACGGCTTGCTCCAGGACCTCTTCGCTCTCTTGCACCCGCCGTAAGCTGAACCACTTGCGACGGTGGTGATAAATCGTATGGAGGAGGATCTTGAACAGCCAGGCGCGGCAATTGGTGCCGGGTTGGAAGCGGTCGAACGATTTCCAGGCCTGCAGATACGTCTCCTGCACCACGTCCTCAGCTTGGGAGCTGTCACCGAGCAGTCTGGCCGCCGTCCGGTAAAGCTCGGGCAAATGCGGCAAAGCGGCCTTCTCGAATTCCGCGGTTCGGGGGTGTTTCGAAAACAACACTCCTATGGTGTCATATGCCGACGCAGGGCGAGTTTATTCCGGGCCCCGCGCTATAGGCCGTAGCGCTCTTCGGTCCAGGGGTCGCCGTGCATGTGATAGCCGTTCTTCTCCCAGAAGCCGGCGCGGTCGCGGTCCATGATCTCTATGGCCGAGACCCATTTGGCGCTCTTCCAGGCGTAAAGCTGCGGCACAATCAGCCTGGCCGGGCCACCATGCTCGGGCGCGATCGGCTCGCCGTCATGTGTGAGCGCCACCAGCGCGTCTTCGGACAGGAAATCGGCGAGCGGCAGATTGGTGGTCCAGCCGCGGTCGTATCCGTAGGCCATTACGAAAGCGGCTCCGGGAAGCGCGCCGCCGGCTTGTTGCAACAGCTCCCGCGTGGACACGCCTTCCCAGACATTGCCCAAGCGCGACCAGCGCGTGACGCAGTGAAAATCGGCGAAGACCTTCACTCGCGGCAGCTTCCCAAACTCCTCCCAACTCCACTCGGTTTCGCGGCCGACCAGCCCGCGGAGCCGCAGCCGCCATTGCTTCAAATCCATGGACGGAGGCCCGCTGGCATCCAGCACCGGCCACTTCTTCGTGCGGCTCTGGCCGGGCGGAATGCGCCTGCCGCGCCGCGCATCCGGGCTCACGATCACGTCCGCAGGCAATCCCTCCGGCGACGGAATCTCGTCCGCCTGCACCTTGCGCTTGTCCATCCAGAACATGTGTCCATTTTATCGGTGGGGCAGGCGCTTTCGCCTGCCAAGGCTCGCCAACATCGACAAAATTCGTCGACGTTAAGACGCGGCTTAGCAGCCCGTCGTAGAAGTTCCGGCAGGTTGAACACTTCTCCACCGAACATCTCAAGCTGTTGGTTCGAGGTGGGGCAGGCGCTTTCGCCTGCCAACCGCGACTCACAGCGCGGCTGCCAACCGCGGCGCTGTCCTCGAACTTGCCGCCAGCAGACGACCGGCGTTACACTTCTCATCAGGGGTAAATATGCCCAATCGTCTGATCGCAGCGGCATGGGTAACCTTGTTCGCCCTCCCCGCATTCGGCCAGGATTCCATCAACACGACCTCGAGCGGTGGCGAGTTCAAAGGCTCCGCGCACTTTGGGTCGGCCCCGCGGGCGGGCACTCCGGTCACGGGAGCTCCTTATTCCGGCGAGAGAGTCAGCGAAACGGTGCAGACTCTGGCGGATGGTACGCATATCACGGGGACCACGCAGCCGACCAAGGAATATCGGGACTCGCTCGGCCGAACGCGGACGGAGCGGTCCATGTTCCGGGGGCCGGTGGAGAAACCGCGGAACGTACCGGAAGCACCCACGATTATTGAAATCACAGATCCCGTTGCGCAGGTCCGCTATACGCTGGACACACAAAACAAGGTGGCGCACAGGCAGGCGCTGGCGCCGCTGGCAACTCCGGCGCGGCGGCCGCATACCGCGCGGGCAACCCTGAGCGCCACGTCAAGCGGTCCGGCTACTGCCGCGGACGATGCCGAGCGTCCCAAGTCGACTACCGAGAAACTCGAGCCGCAAACGATCGAGGGAGTGCAGGCCGAGGGCACGCGCCACACCACAACGTGGCCAGTAGGCGCCCAGGGCAACGATCGCCCGATCACCATGGTGACCGAGGACTGGTGGTCGCCCGAGCTGCGTGTGTCTATGCTCAACAAGACCAATGACCCAAGATCCGGAGAGCATACCGAGAAGCTGATCAATGTCAGCCGCGCCGAGCCAGACCCCAGCCTCTTCCAGCCGCCTGCGGATTACACCATCGTGGACGAGAAGGAAGATTTTACGATCAAGTGGGGCGCCAGCCCGCAATAAAGCGCCTCTCGGCGTGCCCCTCCACCCCGGCTGAATGGCCCGTCCCTCTCATTGAACAAACGGCGGCGCGCAAGCGTAATAAACTAGTGGTTCGCGCGTCATCATAGCGCAAGCTGTGCGCGCGCCTAAAAGCCCCGGCGTCGCCCGGCTCGTAAAGACGGTTAATCTCAAATGAAACGATCTCAAACACCTGTTCGAATCTTGTCGATTTTCCTTTGGCTCTCCGTTTGTGCATTCGCCCAGACCGAAATCAGCATACGGCCTGCCACGGGCGGCCTGGGCTTCCTCACCCATCCCTATCAAGCCGGTACCGTTCCGCCTATCCGGCTGGATAATTCCTCGCGGCTGGCCTCGCTCTTACGAGCGGGGAACCTCTATCTGACGGCGCAAGACGTGGTGGCGCTCGCCATCGAAAACAACATCGACGTGGAAATTCAGCGCTACGGCCCCTTGCTTCAAAAAGAAGTTCTCCTGCGCGCCCAGGGCGGCGGCGTGTTGCGAAGCGTCGGCCTGCCGGTGGCCGCCGGCCCCCAAAGCGTCAGTCTGCAAGGCATCAGCGCGAACACCACCAGCACCCTCAGCGCCGGTACCGGCGTAAGCTCCGGCGGTGGTATTGTCACCCAGTTGGGACCGCCGATTCCTACGCTGGACCCCTCCTTCGTGGGTATTGCCAGTTTCGCCCACTCCAGCACCCCGCAAAGCAATATTGTGGCCACAGGGGTTCCTACGTTGATTACATCCACGCGCAGCTATCAGGCGCAGTATATCCAAACTTTTGACTTCGGATTAAACGCGCAACTGACTTACGCCAGCCGGTATACGCGCGTCAACAGCCCGGACTATAACCTGAATCCTTTCACCTCCGGCTTCGTGGACTTGCTGCTCACGCAGAACCTGCTCTACGGCTTCGGCCGGGCCGTCAACGACCGGAACATTCGCGTCCAAAAGAACAATGTGAAAGTCAGCGATCTGCAATTCAAACAACAGGTGATGACCACCGTTTCCGCCGCGCTGAATCTCTATTGGGACCTGGTGAGTTTCAATGAAGACGTGCGCGCGCGCCGGCGCGAAGTGGCCACTGCGCAACAGCTCCTGGAGGACAACAAGAAGCTGGTGGAATTCGGTACGGCCGCGCCCATCGAAATAACGCGCGCGGAATCCCAGTTATACGCCAGCCAGCAGGACCTCGTGACCGCCGAGACCAATCTGCTGCAACAGGAGACGGTCTTGAAGAACGCCTTGAGCCGCAACGGCGTCGCTTCCGCCGGTCTGACGAGCGTCCACCTCGTTCCCCTCGATAAGATCGAAGTCCCCGATCGGGATGAAATCCGGCCGCTGGAAGATCTGATCCAGGAGGCGCTCATTAAGCGCCCCGAGATGGCTCAGGCCCGCCTCAACCTGGAGAGCAACCAGATGAATCTGGTGGGGATCAAAAACGAGCTAAAGCCTACCCTGCAGGCCTTCACGGAACTAACCAATAACGGCCTGGTCGGACAAATTACTGGTACGCCCTTCGCCACGGGTGGATATGGCGACCTGCTTTCCGAGATAGCCCGCAGAAACTATCCCAATTACTCGGCGGGAATTTCGCTCAACATACCGCTGCGCAACCGGGCCGCCCAGGCGGACTACGCCACCAGTATGCTGGAGCTGCGCCAGAACGAGCTAAACTTGCGCAAGAACGTTAATCAGATTCACGTAGATGTGCAGAACGCCCTGATCGGCCTGCAGCAAGCCCGCGCCCGCTATGCAGCCTCCGTGAAATCCCGCGTTCTTCAGGAAGAGACATTGGCGGGCGATCAAAAGAGGTATAGGCTGGGCGCCACCGTTTCTTTCCAGGTGGTGCAGGACCAGCGGGACCTGGCCACCGCCCAGAGCGCGGAAGTGCAGAGCATGGCCAATTACACGCACGCGCGCATCTCCCTCGATCAAGCCCTTGGCGCCACGCTCGAAGTCAATCGCATCTCGGTGGATGAAGCCTTGCATGGGCGTCTCTCCCAGACGTCCACATTGCCGGCGGAACTGCCCAGGGAGGAACGCCAATGATCCGGTCCGCTATCCGCCGATGCCTGGCCGTGGCCCTCTGCCTCACCTGCCCCGCATCGCTCACATGGGGCCAGCAGGCCGGGATCTCCTCTATTGCGCCCACCAAGCCTTCCATGCCGGCTATCGTGCGTCCATATTTCGCCGTAGACGTTCCGCCAGCCCGCTTGGCGAACTCCGCCCGGTTGAGCGAATTGGTGCGCGCCGGTATCCTCTATCTCACCGTCCAGGATGCCATCGCCCTGGCGCTGGAAAACAATATCGATATCGAAGTGGCGCGCTACAATCCGCTCATCGCAAGGTGGAACATTACCCGCGCCGAGGCGGGCGGCGCCCTGCCTGGCGTGCCGGCCAACTCCGCACAAGTCGGCGCGTCGGCGCTCGGGCAAGGCGTGGCGGGTAGCCAGGCGTCGGCCGGCATCGTCCTCCCTGGATCCAGCACCAGAAGCACCTCGACTTCGAGCACTTCGATCCAGCAGATTGGCCCTGTCACCCAAACCTTGGACCCCATCATTCAGGAAACCACCACGCTCAGCCATACCACCAACCTCGAGCCCGTCCAGACCCTGAGCGGCACCGCCACCCTGGTCGACTCCACGCGTGTCAACTCGGTCACCTACACACAGGGGTTGCTGACGGGTGGTTCCGCCACTGTGAGCTACACCGACATCTACCTGAATGAGAATGCCCCTACCGATGTCCTGAACCCATCCTCCGTCCCCAATCTGTCATTCACTTTCCAGCAAGGATTCCTGCAGGGCTTTGGTATCGCCGTCAACGCCCGCTTCATTACCGTTGCGAAGATGAACGCCGGTATCTCCGATGTGGCGTTTCAAACGCAGGTGACTAACCTGGTATACCAGGTCTTGAGCAGCTACTATAACCTGGAAGCGAGTGACGAAGACGCCAAGGCCAAGCGGAATGCGGCGGATGTCGCCGGCACATTCCTGTCGAACGTAAAGGAGCAAGTCAGACTCGGAGCGCTGGCGCCCTCCGACCTCATCAATGCGGAGAGCCAATTAGTCACCAGCCAGCAGGCCGTGGTGGACACGGAGACTACCCGCCGTCAGCAGGAGATTCAACTGAAAAACCTGTTGAGCCGCACTGGAACCGCCGACCCGGTCCTATCCAACGCGCGCATCGAACTGGTCGACCACATGACGATTCCCGAACATGACGACGTTCCTCCACTTGAGGAATTGGTGAAGCAGGCGATCGCCAACCGCACGGATCTGATGACCGATCGGGAGAATGAAAAGACCGCCGCAGTCTCGAACCTGGGTACCCGCAACGGAATTCTGCCGAACGTGGGCGTGTTCGCAAGCGAGAGCCAGGCGGGGTTGTCCGGGGCGGGTCATACGATCACGTTCAACGGGCAAAACTACGGGCCGAACCCGGCGGTCGTTGGCGGAATTGGTACCGCTCTGCAGCAGGTATTCAGTCACGCCTACCCCACCGAAGCCATAGCCGGATACTACGCCGCGACGCTGCGCAATCGACAAGCCCAAGCGGATTACGCGATCGATCAGTTGTCGTTCCGTCAGACCCAGTTGACGACCCAGAAGGACGCCCACCAGGTAGAGGTCGACGTCCTCAACTATGTCATTGCCCTGCGTCAGGCGCGCGCCCGTTACAATGCCGCCGTCCAGAACCGGATCCTGCAGGAGCAATTATTCTCGAGCGAGCAGAAGAGATTCGCCTTGGGCGCTTCGATCCCTTACAACGTGGTCGTGCAGCAGCGGGACCTTACGGCCGCCCAATCCACGGAGGTCGCCGCGCTGGTAGCCTACACGACGGCGCGCCTCGCCCTCGACCGGACGACCGGTGCGCTCCTTTCCGCCAATCATGTATCGCTCACCGATGCCCGCGTCGGTAAAGTGACGCGTGAGTCGGCGATTCCCGCGGCGGCGCCAAGCCAGCCTTGATTGTTGTGGGGCAGGCGCTTCCGCCTGCCAACCAAGCAGTCCGATGACGCGCCTCAGTATCGGCTAACTATTTTTATTACAACACTTTAGCAGCAGTGGTGCGCCGAACCTACGCCGGCACCGTGCTATCGTGGTCGCGGGTTGGCGGAGCTCATATCGCCGCCAGCAGGTTCCCACACTCGCCGCGAGGTGTTCTGTGGGCACGCCTGCCCGATCTTTGACAATCAGCCCTCGGTTTGTGAGCCAATACGCAGCGGCCCGGCGTCGGGCGAGGCGCGCCTCCATACACGAAAAGTTGCAGAACGAACCCAAATGATCCTTTATTTACAACAAAACGACCCACAATACGAAGCCAACTCGCGGCTATCGTCCGGAGCGCCCCACGCCGTAAGCCGCTGCGTCAAGGCACGGACTTTCCACACGCGGAAACCCGCGGAGCGAACCCAATCCATCCCCGATTCGACGCCGGTCGCTGCGTCGGACGAGGCGCCTCGGCACACGAAAAGTTACAGAGAGAACTGGAGCGAACCCAATTCGTCCTTTATCTAGGTCCTCACGTGATGGGCCTAAAGCAAGGCGACTAGGCGCGTGGTAGCCCTACCGGTACGCTCGTGCGCAAAAATCGTGCGCAAAAATCCTTGCTTTCGATTGAGCGGTGGAATATACTGCTGCCGTCAGTGCCTATTGAACGGGGCATCGGGCTAGCGAGGAGCATCTTATGTCCTTCACGAAACTCTCGCTACTGGGAGGAATAACGCTGTCAATCGCGGCGGCGCAGTCACTCACTGTCGTCAACTCAGACTTCTCCGCTGTCGCGGTGCGGTGCAGCACCGGCTATGCGTATCAGTCGGCGATGGGCGGGAATTGCGCAGGCTCTAACGGCTTCGGTCCCCAGCAAAACTTTAACTTTGAAGCGGGCATTGGTTGGACTTTCAGTCTGTCGTATGACGCCCAGCCGAACCCCGGCGGAGCTGGCATTACAGAACCTTCCCCCCCGAACAGTGGGTTCGAGACGCCTCCCTTCACGGGATTGCCGTTTAGCCAGGCAGCCCTGCTGCAAAGCCAGAGTGTGATCTTCCAGAGAATTAGCGGCTTCGTTGCGGGCCAAATATATAAGCTGACTTTTTATCTCGGATCGCGCTACGACGACAGCGGGCAAAGCCAGGGTAATCAGACCGTGCTGGCAACGCTTGATAATGTACCGATTGGCGTCTGGAAGCTGGTGAGCTTTACTCCATTCACCCTCCGGACGGCGGTTTTTAAGGTTGCCACGGGTGGATCGCACATTCTGGCGTTTCGGGGCACCGTCACGAATCCCAGCACTGCCTTCTTCTCGGACGTGAGCATCGAGGCCGTTCAGTAGGCGGGGTTGCGGGACCTTAGTGTTTCTTAGC
>JBEKUO010000241.1:0-9797 GCA_049514955.1 Bryobacteraceae bacterium
CTGGGGAAGCCCATGCCGATCATCGATAAGGACGCTGAAGGCCACCACGGTTCCGCACCTCGGACAGGTGTGGCTTATCGTTCGCAACTCGTCAACGTCGAAGGCTTCGTACTGCTCGCTCATACCTGGAAGACGATTTTAGCAGCAACGCAGGTTTAGGACACTACCTAAAATCCGCCTGCTGCCGCGTCTGATTTATACTTGGAAAATGCAACCTCTACAACCCGATCAAGCCACGTTTCTGCTGCGAATGGGCCTGCCGGCCCTCAAGAACGAGCATCGCCTGACCAAGAAAGTCATCGAAGCGATCCCGCCGGACAAGGGCGACTATCGTCCCGACCCGGCCTCCATGAGCGCGTTGGACCTTGCCTGGCATATGGCTACGGCGGAGCATCTCTTTTTGGACGCCGTAGCTTCAGGTAAATTCGACTTCAAACCCGCCCCACGGCCGGATTCCATACGGAATGGGGCAGACGTCGCCGCCTGGTATGCGGAATCCTTCGAGGCGAACTTCGCCAGGCTGACGCAATTGTCCAGCGAGCAGCTTATGAAAACCGTCGATTTCCGCGGCATGTTTCAACTTCCCGCGGTCTTGTATCTGCAGTTTTCCATGAACCACATCATTCACCACCGTGGACAATTATCGGCGTACCTGCGGCCCATGGGCGCGAAGGTGCCGTCGATTTACGGCGAGAGCTTCGACGACGCGCAAGCCCGCAAAGCCGCGGCGACCCAATCGGCAGGCGCATGATTCGGCGGCCCGTTAAGCGGGGCGCGGCCGCTTCCTGAATGCCTGAGCCGAGCTTGAAATACACGGCGGTTCGCGTCCTCGTGAAATGCGCGTCCGCGAGCGCCGCCGGACACGGACAACGTGATCGCGCTGGCAAATCCGGCGCTGCACCCACCGGGAAGGCGGCATTGTTCCGGGAAGCCCCGGTCCTGCCGCCATCTGCGCGGGAACACCAACGCAGTGCTGCCGGTGATTGGCGAGAACGTGCCGAACGTGATCGCGGTGGGCGTGGCCGGAAGCTATTCGCAGCGCAGCGCCACGTTCGGATCGACGCGTGTCGCCCGCCGCGCCGGGATGTAACTGGCCGCCAGGGCCACCATTGCCAGGAAGAGCGCCGCGCCTCCGAAGATTAGCGGGTCGGTGGCGCTGACGTTCACCAGCAGCCCCGAGGCGAGCCTCGTAACGGCGAGCGCCGCAACGATACCCACCAGAAGACCAACCGCCGTCATCCCCATTCCCTCGCGGATTGTCAGGGCCAGCACGCTCGCCGGCCGTGCGCCCAATGCCATGCGGATACCCACCTCCCGCGTACGCTGGCTGATCGAATACGCCATCACGCTGTACAGCCCCACTGCCGCCAGCACCAGCGCCACCACACCCAACACCGCCAACAAGGTGGCTGCCATCTTTTGCGCGAATAGTGAGGCGCTGATGAATTCCGTGAGCGGCATGGCATCGAACATGGCTACCTTGGGATCGATGCCGCGGATTTCCTGGCGCACTAGCGGTAACGCCTGGGTGGGATCGCCAGCCGTCCGGACGTAGATCGCAATGGCCAGATCCTCGCGGTACACCTGCCGAAACGGAACGTAGAAGTAAGGCTTCGGCGCTTCGTCGGGCGTATGATACTTGCTGTCCTTCGCGACCCCCACCACAGTGAACCAGTCGCCCCACCCGTGCACCCGCCTGCCGATCGGATTGCGCCCGGCGAAAAAGCGCCGCACAAACGATTCGTTGACGATCATCGCCGGCTGCGATTTCTCGTCGTCGTGCTCGGTAAAATCGCGCCCGTCCAGCAGCGGAATTCGCATCAGGCCGAAGTATCCGGGAGCCACCAGGTTGCGATAGATCTTCAAGTTCTCGCTGGGGCCCGGCACATACCCTTCGATTTGCAGATCTTCCCACGGGCCGGTGTCGAAGCCCAAGGGGACCATGTCGGCATACGTCGCCGCCAGCACTCCGGGCTGCGACTCCAGCCGCTCGCGCAGGCGGCGGCAAAACAGCTTCCGTTGCGGAACCGAATACCCGGCGGTTGACAGGTACAACTGCGAAACCAGCACATTCCGCGCATCGAACCCGGGATTGATCCGCTGTGCCATCTGGAAACTCCGTGCAAACAACCCGGCTCCGATGATCGCTACCAGCGCCAAGGCCACCTCCCCGATCACCAGCAGGCGCCGCATGCCGGCTGAACGAGCTCCGGCACTCCCGGTGCGGCCGGCGCCTGCCTTAAGTACTTCGTTCAGATCCGTGCGGCTGGTGTGCAGTGCGGGCGCTACTCCCGAGACCACGCACGCCACCATGCATACCAGGATGGTGAAGCCGAGGATATCCGCGTTCCAGGGGACCTCGAGTGCAACGGGAAGCGCGCCCGGCGGGACCATGTAGCCGAGCGCCTGTGCCATCCACAGGTAGAGCGGTATGGCTGCCACCGCGCCCAGAACAGCCAGAACAAGGCTCTCGGTGAGTAGTTGCTGCACCAGTTGCATCCGCCCGGCGCCCAGCGCCAGGCGCAACCCGAACTCCTTCTGCCGCGTCACGGCACGCGCCAGCAGGAGATTCGCGATGTTCGCGCAAACGATCAGCAGCACCACACCGCAGACCGCCATGAGGATCCGGAGCGGCCCCAGCAGCATGGCCTGCGCCCCAAAATGCCCCTTCCAGATTGGCAGCACAGTGGCGCTCATACCCTGGTTGGTGGCCGGGTACATCCTGGCGAGCTCCCGGCCGACGGATGCGATTTCCGCCCGCGCCCGCTCCATCCGAACGCCCGGCTTCATCCGCGCGACGGCCATGAAACTGCGCGTCTGCCGGTCGGCCATCATCCAGTCCGGCATCAAATTCAGTTGCGTTCCCATCACCGCCGGCACCCATATTTCGAATGCCAGGCCCGGTATCGTGCCGCGAAACTCCGCTGGCGCCACACCCACGATGGTCAATTGCTGCCGGTTGATCCGGATCGTTTGGCCGATAATGCCGCGGTCGCCGTTGAACAGGCGCCGCCACAGGCCGTAGCCGATCACCGCCACCGGGTAGCCACCCGGCGCATCGCCATACTCACTTGGCGAAAACATCCTGCCCAGCGCCGGCTTTACCCCGAGCACCGCGAAATAGTTGCCGGATACGAGTTCCCCCCAAATGCGCTCGGCGTGATCCTCCTGGCCGATGCTCAGAGGGCGTGGCTCCGCCACGGCTAAACCGTTCAGCAACTTCAGGTGGTCGCGATAATCGCGGTAGTCCGCATAGGAAGTCGTGAGGGCGTTGCCATCCGGCGTGAGGGTTTCGAACGCCACCAGTTCCGGCCCGGCGCCGACTCCCGGAAGGGGATGCACCAACACGCTGTCAATCCAACTGAAGACCGTAGTGTTGGCGGCAATCCCGACCGCCAGGGTGGCCACTGCAACCAGCGTGAAGCCAGGACTCTTAAGCGACACGCGCAACGCATATTTCAGGTGCTGGGTTAGCATGGCGCATTCCAGGGAGCAATTCATATGCCAACATCTGATTTTCGAGCTGCGCGCCAAGGCACGCTATTTCTGCTACTGAGGCGTCGGGATACAAGGGTGACTGTCCGAGTTTGGGATCGCGGAACTCTGAAAGCGGACGGATTACGGCCGCCACGCGCGGGTCGCGCACGAGTTCCCTCAGTCACGCGGTCGCCGCCTAGCCCAGATTCATCGAGCGGTTGAGGTCTGTGGTGGGGATGCGCATCAGCCAGTGGCGGTGGCTTATGTCTTCGTTGGACAGCCCGGGACGTGGCAGAATATTGGCAATGGACAACGTGTCTCTAGACATCCGATCCAAAACTATGGCGGCAGTGCGGTCGGCAGGAAATCGATCCACCGAGGGCGCGCTACGCGCGCGATTGGTTCGGGCGGGCATCCGAGGATGGCGTCTGAACGGCAATGAGCTCCCGGGCTGCCCCGACTTCGTGTTCGGCAAATGCAAGCTTGCGGTGTTCGTGGACGGCTGCTTTTGGCACGGATGCCCCAAATGTGGCCGCCTACCCAGCTCGAATACGCAGTATTGGGTAGCTAAAGTGGGTCGGAACAAGACGCGGGACAAGCGGGTATCCGCCGAGTTGCGCCGGGAGGGCTGGCACGTCGTGAGAATCTGGGAGCACCAATTACGAAAGTCGCCGCGCCAAGCTGTCGATAAGATTCTTGGAGTGTTGCTTGGCACATAATGTATACTGCGAAGGAGAAATGATCAATAGGACCCAGTGGTATGAGTTCTTCGCGGGCGGGGGAATGGCGAGAATGGGCCTAGGCCCGCATTGGGAATGCGTTTTTGCGAACGAATGGTGCGAAAAGAAGGCCTCCACCTACGTTGCGCGGTTCGGCGTCGGGGTTCCGAAGAGTTGCTCCGAGCTGAAGATCTGCGACGTCGCGGATGTGAAGCTCTCCGATCTTCCCGGCCAGCCCGCTCTTGTATGGGCTTCGTTCCCTTGCCAGGATCTTTCTCTTGCAGGCATGGGTGCTGGTCTGCACGGCAACCGCAGCGGCACGTTCACGCCATTCTGGCGTCTCGTAGAGGGACTCGCGAGAGAGAGCAGATCCCCCAAAATCGTGGTGCTTGAAAACGTTGTGGGTGCGATCACTTCTCACGGTGGCAAAGACTTCGAGGAGATCCTCCGGCGCTTGGGCGACACGGGATACGTGTTCGGACCGTTGGTGATGGACGCGAGTCACTTTGTGCCTCAGTCACGGCCAAGGTTGTTCATTATAGGCGTTCGACACGGCTTCAGACCGCCTACCGAGATCACGGCGCCGCACCCCTACGACTTCTGCCACTCGGCTTCACTTTGTCAAGCCTTCGGGCGGCTCCCCGGATTGTTAAGGGACTCCTGGATCTGGTGGAAGACGGCAGTGCCGCCTCCCCGAGAAAAAGTTCTGGCTGATCTGATTGAGGATGAGCCATCTGGAGTGAGCTGGCACACGAAAGAGCAGACAGAGAGGCTGCTCGAAATGATGTCGGACGTGAACCGGAGCAAGGTGCAGAAGGCCCGACTGTTTGAACGGCGCGTGGTCGGTACAGTCTACCGCCGCACGCGGCCAACGGGCGGGGGCGAAGGAGTGCAACGGGCTGAAGTGCGCTTTGACGACGTCGCCGGGTGCTTGCGGACGCCGGTGGGGGGATCCAGTCGACAAATCATTCTGGTTGTAGAGGGGAAACGGATCCGCTCCCGGCTGCTCTCTCCGAGGGAGGCCGCGCGGCTGATGGGAGTACCGGACGATTATCCTATCCCACAGAACTACAACGAAGCATACCATCTTTTTGGCGATGGCTTGGCGGTTCCAGTGGTCCGATATCTTGACGAATGCCTGCTGACCCCGCTTGCGTCAGAAGGGGCAGCCAGCCGCGCTGCGTAGTTCGCAAAAGAATGGGGAAACGAGGAGAACCGGGCCGCTCAAGCAGGGCTAAGGGGGCCCCGCAATCGCGCGGGAAGAGTCAGATTATTCCCTGCGGGATAACTCCTGAAAAGCAGGCCATCATCCGGACATACAGCGCCGAACTGCGCGCCGCTGCCCATACCATCGGTTCGCACGGCCTCGCCAAGGAAGACTTCGAAGCGGCTGGTATCTTCGCGGCGGCGATTGAACAGATTCGTGGGACCAAGAGTGCCACGATGACGGACAAGAAGGCCTTCGTGCGGATTGTGTTGAATCACCTGGCGGCTCTGGGTGAAATCTCCAAATGGGCATCGTCGGGCAGTCGGGATCGACACGACATTGAGATCCAGTTCCCCGACGGTCGTACGTGCGCTGTAGAGATGAAGGGTTGCCTCGACGGCGCCAACACGGACATCTTCATTCGTCCCCCAAACTCCGATGAATTCGTTATCTGGTCTCTTTGCCAGAATCCCGGATCGGACATGGCTCATAACGTATGGTCTGGTATCCATACGAGGCTCGGTCCGGAAATCATTTCGGAGCGCAAACAGGTGGACGGGCTGATCGTCTGGGACATGCTCTGCGGAAAGAAGAATCGACCGTGTCCCAAACTGATCGCGCAGCCGGACCGTGCCACGACATTTGAGGACGGCACGACGGCGCCGCCTCCGTGTCTATACATCTTCCCGAGGACCATCGTGGACTACCGCAACAATCCCTTTCCCCGTCCCTGGTCGTTAGGGGAGGTCCGGATTCTTGACGTCCTGGCAAGGGTCTTCAAGAGCAGGAACGACGAGTTAGTCGAGGTCAGGTTCAAGGCTGGGCACAATGGGACCGAGGTCACAAGGTCGACCCACCTGTTTCGGGCCGGCATTGAGATCGCGGCCTCCAAGGACAATCCTGTTAAACGCGCGCGGGGCTAGCGGACCGGCCATGGCCCGCTTCACAACACGATTCTCCCCAAGCTTCCACAAAATCTGCCGCAATGTCCCCAGCAATACGGGCGCGCCGCGGTCAGGTACAGCCCCGCACGAGGCGGCACCTTGGCCCTGTTTATCCCGCCGTAACCGAAAGACCCGATTTCGGAGCGCCCAGCGGTGCCGAAGCTCAACGCTCGTTCTCTGAGGGCACGCCACGCAATAAATCCTGCAACAATGGCAACAGGTGACCGAACAACAGCTACGCGACCGGCTGCGCAAGATCTCCGCCCTGTTCGAAGGCGCCACAACTCCCGGAGAACGCAGCGCCGCGGCGGCCGCCATCGTGCGGGTGAGAGCGGCGCTCGCCGCCATGGCCAAAACCGAGCCGCCGCGCGAGGTACAATTCGGGTTGCCCGATCGCTGGCAGAGGCGCCTGTTCGCCGCGCTGTGCCGCCGCTACGGCCTCGAGCCCTATCGCTATAAACGGCAGCGCCACACCACCGTGATGGTGCGCGCGCCCAAGTCGTTCGTCGAGCAGACGCTCTGGCCCGAGTACCGGCAGCTCAAAGAAGCCCTGGATCATTATCTCAACGAGGCGACCGAGCGGATTATCCGCGAGGAAGTCTTCGGCAACGCCGCCGATGCCGCCGAACGGGCGTAGCCCAGTTGTCAAAGGTCTTGACGAGTGTACTGGGGGGTTGACAGACGAAGCGTCTGTCCCACTCTGCCTGCCGCCCCTCCGTCTTTTCCCCAGCCGTTTGCGTCTTCTCAACAGATTGGGAAATCTTTCGCGAGTCAAGGAACTGCGGCTCCGCCAACTGGTGGAATTCGGCACGGGCGTGGGCATCCAGGTAAACGGCCCGGACCTGGAGATCGCCGTGGCGCGCGTGCGCCCCAACGGCGTCCAGGTGCTGGGGCGCACGGCAATCCCGCGCTTCCGGGAGCGCCCGGCCGCCCAGTGGGGCGCCGAATATACCGCGTTCCTGGGAAGGCTGCGTACGGGTCAGCTCAGCGCCACCGTGCTGCTGCCCCGGCGCGAGACCATCGTGCGCCAAATCTCTTTACGGGGCGTCGAAGCCAAGGATCTGGAGGCCGCCATCGCGTTTCAGTTGGATTCGCTCAATCCGTACGGCGACGAACAAGTCCTCTTCGGCTGGACCGCGCTGGGCGAGGGCGCCGTGCTGGTCGGTATCGTTCTCAGCGCCACCGTCGAGCGTTATTTGGAGCTGTTCACCGAAGCCGGCATCGCGGTGGCCTCGTTCACCTTCGCAGCCGCCGCAATTCACGCCGCCATCCGGTTGGGTCCTCCTCCTCCTCCCGCGTTCCTGGCCCTCGGTGGAGGGCGTGCCCCGGTGTCCTCCGCGGGTGAGTCCGGGGAGCCGCACGGCGTGGTGGAGGTCTATGGCGAAAGTCCGGCCCGCCCCGTTTTTTCTGCGGAGCTCGATTTGCCTCTCGATCGCGCAGCCGCCATGGCCGCCGCCGAATTGCGGCTTGACCCCGAAACCGCGGCGGTGAGTCTGGAGAGCCTCCTGCCGGCGCCGCGTGTCAACCCCGTGGAAAACGATCTGGCGCGCAACCCGCTGCCCTACGCGGCGGCGTTGGCGGGCGCCTGCCCACGGCTCACGCCTGCGGCGAACCTGCTGCCTCCCGAGCGCCGCGCCGCCAGTTCCCGCGGCATGCTCATTCCCACGGCCGCGATTGCCGCAGCGATGCTGATGGTCATGGGCGCTACTCTGGCTTGGCCGGGATTCGAGCAGCGCCAATACCTTCGGCAACTGGGCGCCGAGATCTCGCGTCTGGAGCCCGTAGCGCGCCGCGCCGCGAATCTCGATCGCCAGATCGAGCTGACGCGCAACCGCACCCGCCTGCTGGATGAGTTCCGCTCGCAAACGCGGTCCGATCTGGATGCGTTCAATGAGTTGAGCCGCCTGTTGCCGCCGCCGGTTTGGACCAACGCCATCGAGCTTTCCCGCGACGCCGTGGTGATCAATGGAGAGGCCGAGCAGGCCGCCTCCTTGCTCAAAGTGCTGGATGCCTCGCCGCTGTTTCATAATTCCGAATTCGTGGGTATCAACAAGGTGGCGAACGCCGAGCTCTTCCGCCTGCGCACCCAGCGGAGGCCCCACAAATGACCCCCGGCAAACTGGACCGCCGCACGGCGCTGATGCTCGGAGGGGGAGTGGCGCTCGTCCTGCTGGTGCGCTTCGTGGTGTTGGCCGACCGGCAGCCCACCGTAGTGGCCGCTTCCGATTCGGTTCCGCTGGCGGAGAAGCGTCTGGCCAAGCTGCGTGAGCTGGGCGCCACTGTGCCCGGCAAAGAGAAAGTGGCCCAGCAGGCTTCGGGCGAATTGGCCGCGCGCGAGAAAGGCATGATCCTGACCGCTACCGCCGCACAGGCGCAGGCCCAGTTGCTCGAAATTATCCGGCGCATCGGCAAGGACGAAGGCATCGACGTGCGCGGCGCCGAAGAGATGAAGGTGGCCCCGCTCGCCGCGGATTATGGCGAGGTCACCGTGGCGGTCTCCTTCACCTGCCGCATCGACCAGTTCGTGAATTTCGTGGCGGACCTGGCGAACCGGCCGGAGTTGCTGGCCACCAGCGACATCCGCGTGATCGCGGGCAATCCCAAGGAGAAGACCATCACCGTTCGGTTGGGGTTGTCGGGCGTGGTCCCGCGCAAGCTGGTGCCGGAAAAGAAAGGGCCGGTGTCGTTTTGAAGCGCAAGCTGCTGTGGGCGAATCTGGTGCTGCTTGGGCTGACGGCGGCCACTGCCGTCCAATTGCGCCGGCAATGGATCGAAAGCCGGGCGGGGGAGCAGGCCGTCCTGCAGCGTCGCATCCGGCCTGCGCCCCCGCCGCACATGGCGCCCCTGCCCGCGGCCGCGCCGGTCAAGGCGGCCGGCTACATCGATATCGCGCAGAAAATGCTGTTTTCGAAGGACCGCAATCCCACCGTGGTTGTCGAGCCACCGCCACCGCCGAAGCCCAAGCCGATGCCGCCGCTTCCCGTGTTCCACGGGCTGGTGGATATCGGCGATGGTCCCACCGCCATCATGAGCGAGAAGCCCGGAGCGCAACATCGCGATTACCGGCCCGGCGAGCAGGTGGGCGAGTTCAAGCTGGTGGCGCTCGACAGCGAAGAGATCGTATTGGAGTGGGACGGCAACACCATCACGAGGAAGGTGGATGAGATGATCGACCGCTCGGTTGGGCCGCCGCCCACTTCCAGCAAGGCAGCCCCCGCCGCGGCCCCCCCGCCTGTGCAGCCGGCGGTGCACGCGGATGCTAAGCCGGGAGCGGATATCGGCGGCCGTGGAATCAAGGGATGCACGACGGGCGATTCGTCTCCCGCCGGCACGGTAGCCGACGGCTTTCGCAAGGTGATCAAAGAAAGCCCGTTTGGTAAGAGTTGCTTTTGGGAGCCTAATTAATCGGTGGATGGGCGCGCGGTCGACGCCCATCCGGAATGGAGCTAT
>JBEKUO010000242.1:0-10630 GCA_049514955.1 Bryobacteraceae bacterium
CGCGAGCAACGTGAATCACGGCTTCCTGCGAGCCTCGAGTGGCACGATAGCCACCTTCCGTGCTCCTGGCGCCGGTGGCGGCGCTTACCAGGGAACAGTGTCCTTTAGCATCAACAGTGCAGGAGTTCTCGCGGGGTATTACACCGACGCGAGCAATGTGAATCACGGCTTCCTGCGGACGCCGTGAAAGCGAAGGCCTGAATCAGCGCACCCGCCGGGCCGGACGCGAAACAGGTGATCCGAGACGAGTTCTTGCGCGACGCCACAGCCCGCGGCGGATTCCGCCACTCCGAGTAGAAACAGGTGAGTCGACTCGCCGTGCCTCGGATTTCGTTCGCGGCGATACTCGGTGTCCATTGCCCCCAGGATATCGAAAATAGGAGCCTTGAAATATGTCGTGCAATTGCTTCTCTTTGGTATGCTGTCCCCTGGAGGTAACATGCGACGATTCATCCTTTCGATTTCCGCCATAGCTTTAGTTTCGGTGGGATTGTTTTGGGTTACCCGGTCCGTTTCCGCAGCGCCGAAAGGCATTCTTGGGACGTGGGAGCTAGTTTCAGGAGAAGTCGGTGGGCAAGCCGCAACTGGGAAGCAACTCAAAATGATTTCAGCTCACCATTTCCTGTGGGTCGCATACGACCCAAAGACCATGAAGACACAAGGAGCAGGGTCAGGCACGTACACGCTCAAGGGCAACTCGTACGTTGAGCATGTCGAGTTTTTTGATGTCCCAGGTGTAGAAGGGATGATTGGGACAGACGCGAAATTCACGGTGAAAGTGGTGGGCGATATTCTGACCCAAGAGGGCACGGCCGGAACTGCGGCCATTAAAGAAACGTACAAGCGGCTGGATTAAGAATGTAGGTCTGGCGTCCGCGGCACGAGCCTCCGCGCTCTGTGACGCCGCGAATCCGCAAAGAAGTCGTGAGCGTCTGGCTGCAAGGAAGCGGAACCGCTATGGTGCCTTTAAATGCTGGCGGCCGAAGCAGCTCAGGTCAGTGTCCGATATTGACGAATAATGCCGTCGTCGGGTGAACTGGTAGACCTTCTTGGAATGGCAGTGGGGTGGCACTTTCACAAGTAGCGCGTTTGGATTACTTCCGGATGCGTAACCCATTCCCAATGCCGTCCCCGCCGGGAGCCAGCAGTTGACGCGAAGGTGATACGATGGCATGACCAGTCAGAATGAGTCCACAGTCCTCACTTGCCCACTACCGCCTCACTTGCAAGCTCGGCGCGGGCGGCATGGGTGAGGTCTACCGGGCCACCGACACCAAGCTCGGGCGCGACGTGGCCCTCAAGGTGCTGCCCCCCGAGATGGCGCAGAATCCCGACCGGCTGGTTCGTTTCCAACGGGAAGCTCGCGCCGTTGCCGCGCTCAATCATCCGCACATCGTCGCCCTATATTCCGTGGAAGAGTGCCAGGGCGTCCACTTTCTGACCATGGAACTGGTGGAGGGACAGCCGCTCGACGGCATGATCCCCAAGGATGGCTTCCCTGTGGAGCGCATCCTGGATATGTCGCTGGCGCTCGCCGAGGCGCTGGCCGCGGCGCATGACAAAGGCCTGGTCCATCGCGATCTGAAGCCTGCAAACATCATGGTCACTCACGATGGACGCGTCAAGGTGCTGGACTTCGGACTCGCCAAGGATGTCCGCACGGCGGCTCCGACAGAGGCCACCCTGACCTCCGCCGGGCAAACGCAAATGGGCGTGGTGATAGGGACGCCCCCTTATATGTCGCCCGAGCAGATCTCGGGACGCGCGGTCGATTATCGCAGCGACATCTTTTCGCTCGGCATCATTCTGCACGAAATGACGACCGGCCGGCGGCCGTTCCAAGGCAGTACATCGGGCGAGCTGGCGGCGTCGATCCTGCGCGACGATCCCCCGCCGATCACGCGCGACGATCTACCCGGCGAGTTGGCGACTTTGATCCAGCAATGCCTCGCGAAAGATGCCGGGGAGCGCATCCAATCTGCCCGGCTACTCGCCAAAGGATTGCAGCAGGCGCGGCTCCAATTGAGCTCCGGGTTCGCCAGCCCCAAGACCGCGCTGCCGCCATCCGCCGAGGGTGAAGGCTTCTGGGTGGCCGTATTGCCGTTCAAATACAAAGGCTCGAACGACGATATCGAGGCTCTGGCCGAAGGGCTCTCGGAAGAGATCGTCACCGGCCTTTCGCGCTTCTCCTACCTCCGCGTGATCGCCCACGGCGCGACCACCCGCCAGGCCCGTTACGTAATGGAAGGCAGCCTGCGCCAGGCGGGCGTGAAGCTTCGAGTCGCGGTGCAACTGGTCGATGCGGCCACTGGCGCCCATCTTTGGGCAGAGAATTATGAACGCAACTTTAGTCCGGAAACGATTTTCGAGTTGCAGGATGAGTTGGTTCCGCGCATTGTTTCGACCGTGGCCGACATGCATGGGGTTCTACCCCGCAGCATAAGCGAGGCTCTGCGCAGCCGCGATCCCGAGCAGTTGAGCCCATACGAGGCATTGATGCGCAGCTTTGGCTACGGCCAGCGAGGCACGGCCGCGGAACTGGCCGCCGCGCTGTCCGGTCTCGAACTGGCGGTGCGGAAGGTGCCGGCCTATGGCGACGCCTGGGCGATGTTGGCCTTCCTTTACGTTCAGGATTACGCCCACGGGTTCAACCTTCAGGCCGATTCCCTGTCGCGCGGCCTGGCCGCCGCGCAGCGGGCCGTGGAGGCGGCGCCCACCAACCACCTCGGTTATTGCGCGCTGGCACAGGCGCACTTCTTCCAAAAGGACATCCAGAGCTTCCGCAATGCGGCGGAGCGGTCCGTCTCCTTGAACTCCATGGATAGCAATTGCATGGCTTTTCTGGGTGAAATGTTGGTCTACGCAGGCGATGCGGAGCGCGGTCTGGAGCTGGCGGCGCGCGCCAAGCAGATCAACCCCCATCATCCAGGCTGGTATTGGTATGTCGACTTCTACAGCGCGTACCGCCAGGGCGACTACCGGGGAGCGCTGAATTTTGCGCTCAAAGTGAATCTGCCGGGCCACTGGTTTAATGCCGCGTCTGTGGCCGCCGCCTGCGGACAGCTCGGGGAGCGCGACGCGGCCACCAAAGCCGTGCGAGATCTGCTCCAGTTGCGGCCGGACTTCGCCCCCGCCGCGCGCCGTGACATTACTAAATGGTGGGAGCCGGCGTTCGTCGAAGGTCTGATCGAAGGCTGGCGCAAGGCGGGTCTCGAAATCGAAGGCGCTCTTTCGGCTGCGGCTGTCAGCCCTTCCGGCGAGATTCGCGCCGATGAAGGATTCTGGGTGGCGGTGCTGCCTTTCAAGTCCACGGGCACGAGCGCGGAGCTCATGGCCTTAGCAGAGGGACTCTCCGAGGAAATCGTCACCGGCCTGTCGCGTTTTTCCTACCTCCGCGTGATCGCCCGCGGATCGACCCTGAAGTACGCGAAGCAGGCGGCGGACATGCGAACGATAGGCAAGGAACTGGGCGCGCGCTACGTGATGGAAGGCAGCCTGCGCCAGGCGGGAGTCAAGTTGCGCGTCGCGGTGCAACTGGTCGACGCGGCATCCGGGGCTCAAATGTGGGCCGAAACCTACGAACGCGCTTTCAGTGCCGAGGCCATCTTCGAAGTGCAGGACGATCTGGTGCCCCGGATCGTCTCGACCGTCGCCGACCATGACGGTGTTCTCCCGCAAAGCATGGCCGAGGGCCTCCGCACGAAAAGCGAGGACCAGTTGAGTCCGCACGAGGCTACCCTGCGCTCCTTCCGTTTCTTCAGGGGCTTCAATCCGGAAGAGCATGCGGTAGTGAAGCGGATACTGGAAAGCGCGGTGCGCACCGCGCCGGATCACGGCGATTGCTGGGCGATGCTGTCGCATATGTACAGCAACGAATACTGGAGCGGATGGAATGTCCAACCCGACGCCTTGGACCGTGCCTTAGCCGCTGCCCGCCGCGCGGTGGACGTGGCCCCGTCCGATCACCTTTCTCACTGGGCACTGGCCTTGGCCTTGTTCTTAAGGCGGGATCTTCCCGCGTTCCGTATCGCGGCGGAACGCGCCATCGAGCTCAACCGGATGGACGGTTCCACCGTCGCGTTCATGGGTCACCTCATCGCCTATGCGGGCGACTGGGAGCGAGGTTGCGCCATTGCCGGACCCGCGTCCGCGCTCAATCCCAATCATGCGGGATGGCACGGGCTCCCGGCGTTTTACAATGCCTACCGCAAAGCTGAGTACCAGGAGGCGCTCGCCGCGGCCCTCCGGCTCAACATGCCGGGTCACTTCCAGGATCCGGCGGCGCGAGCGGCGGCATACGCACAGCTCGGCCAGAGCGAACTCGCACACAAGGCCGTGCGGGAATTGCTTGCCATCCAGCCGGATTTTGCTTCCATGGCGCGCGGCTTCTATGGGAAGTGGCACAGTTCGGAACTGATCGAGCATCTGATCGAAGGCTGGCGCAAGGCGGGTCTCGAAATCGAAGGCGCTCCTTCGGCTGCGGCGGTCAGCCCTTCCGGCGAGATTCGCGCCGATGAAGGATTCTGGGTCGCGGTGCTGCCGTTCAAATCCACGGGCGCCGGCACCGAGCTCGCAGCCCTGGCCGAAGGACTTTCCGAAGAAATCGTGACGGGACTGTCGCGATTCTCGTACCTCCGCGTGACAGCGCGCGGTTCGAAGTCTCGCCAAGCGCGCTACGTGATAGAGGGAAGCCTCCGCCAGGCGGGCCCAACCCTGCGCTTAGCCGTGCAACTGGTCGACACGGCAACCGGTGCGCACCTGTGGGCGGAGACGTACAACCGCCCGTTCCAGCCGGAAAAGGTCTTCACCCTCCAGGACGACCTGGCGCCCCGGATCGTTTCGACGGTGGCCGACGCCTACGGTATTCTGCCCCACACCATGAGCCAAGAGGTGCGAAGCAAGGTCGCCGCGCGGTTGACGCCCTACGAGGCCCTGCTGCGCAGCTTCAGCTACGCCGAGCGCGTCACCGCCGAAGAGCATGCCGAGGCAAAAGCCGCACTCGAACACGCCTTACTGCAAACACCGGGCTGCGCCGACTGCTGGGCGATGTTGTCGATCCTGCTCACGGACGAGTACATCCACGGGTTCAGTGGTCCGCCTGATCCTTTGGGCCGCGCCCTGCAGGCCGCGCGGCGGGCGGTCGATACTGGATCGGGCAACCACAAGGCGCACCAGGCCCTGGCATGGGCGTTATTCTTCCGCAGGCAATTCCAGGCATCTCGCGTTGCCGCGGAACGGACCATTGCGCTCAATCCCATGGACGCATCCGCCGCCGTTTACATGGGGCAGACGATTGCCTTTGCCGGCGATTGGGAGCGGGGCTGCGGCCTCATTGCGCAAGCCATCGATCTCAATCCGAATCATCCGGGATGGTATTGGTACGCGCCGCTCCTGGATGCATACCGCAAGACCGACTACCGCGCCGCGCTGGCGCTGGCGCTTAAGATCAACATGCCAGGCTTCACGCTTGCCGAGGTCGCCCTGGCCGCGGTGTACGGACAACTCGGCGAAACAGAGTCCGCGCACAACGCCATGCATGAACTTCTGGCCCTCAAGCCGGACTACGCGTCAGTCGCGCGCCAGGAACTCGGGAAGATTTGGGATGTGGAACTAGTCGAGCACCTGATCGACGGGCTTCGCAAGGCGGGGCTCGACATAGCGGGGCCGACGCGGCCCGCCGGGTGACCCCGTAGGAAATAGTGTCCGATAAGGGTTCTTAACTGGCCGTTGTTCGCCGGACTTATGGCAGCACCCGGAATGGCACGTTGCTCGAGAGGGTGCCAGTCGGCGTTACCACCTGGATGTTTCCGTCGCTCGCGCCGGCGGGCACGGCCGCGACGATCAAGGAACTCGAAGCCACTTTGAAGGTGGCCGCCGTTCCGCTGAACGTAACGCTAGTTGCTCCGGTTAGATTCGTTCCCAGGATTTCAATAACCGCGCCGACTTTGCCAGAGGAAGGCTGCGGTTTGACGAAAGGCGCCAGCCCGACTGCCAGGCTGAACGCGGCGCCATCACTGAAGGCACCGCCCCACGAGGTTGTTCCGTAGAAGCTTCCATCCGTGTCCTGGATGAGGCCTTGATAGGGATTCTCGCCATCAGCACAGTTGCTTTGAGTGCAGAAGCTATACAAGGTGGTCAGCTCGCCACGCGAGGTCACCTTGAATATTGTGCCGTAAAAGCCCCCGTTCGTCCCGCCACCTACCGTTGTTCCGTAAAAATTGCCATCAGTGGCCTGGACCAATGATCCTGCCGGGCCGGCACCGTCTGTACACCCTGTTTCGGCGCAAAAGCTGTAGAGAGTTTTCAGCTTGCCCGCCGGGGTGATTCTGAAAACCGTGCCCTCGCTGTGGGCTCCGCCTCCGTGTGTCGTCCCATATAGATTCCCGTCCGAACCCTGAATGAGCCCAGAGGACCCTGCGCCGGACACCGCGTCGGAAAGGCTGTACAGAGTCGTCAGCGTCCCGGTCGGAGTAATGCTAAAGATCGTACCATTGTCTTGCATCCCGCCGTAATAGGCGCTACCGTACAGCTCCCCGCTGGCGGCCTGAAGCAGCGTCGTGTTCGGTTCGGCGCCGTCCGCACATGCGCTTTGCGAACAGAAGCTGTATAGAGTCGTCAGCGATCCGGTTAGCGTCATCTTGAATACTGTTCCGCAGCCTGCGCTGCCGATGGCGCTGGTGTTAGTTCCTCCCAAATTGGTCGTCCCATAGAGGTCCCCGTTTGTAGCCAGGACGAGACCTGTAGTCGGGTTGGCGCCATCCGCGCAGGCACTCTGGGAGCAGAAGCTATACACGGTGGTCAGCACCCCGGTTGGGGTGATCTTAAAAACCGAGCCAGCGCCGCCGGCATAGGGGCCGGCATTGGCTCCGCCGCCATTGGTTGTGCCGTACAGGTTCCCGTTAGCGGCCTGCACCAATCCCGTATTGGGATTTTGGCCGTCTGTACAGTTGGCTGAGGAACAGAAGTTGTACAGGGTCGTATGGGCGCCGCTGGGGGAGACTTTGTAAACCGTACCGACACCTGGGTATGGCCCGCCGGTGCCGCCGGCCGACGTGGTGCCGTAGAAGTTCCCGTCAATGCATTGCAGAAGCGGAGCGCTGCCTTGTATGACGAATCCAGTTGGTATGTCGAAGCTATAAATGGTCGCTAAACCTTGCGCGTGCAGGCTGAGAGCTATCATCCCGCACAGTAGAACCGTCCACGTTCGCGGTAGCATAATTGTCCTTTTCGCAATCATTAATTGTCCTGCGGAAACGTGGCAGTATCAAGCTGTGGGGGTGATGTCCCAGGAACTTCGCATACCCTCTGGGCGCAGCGGCTTAGCAAGGCTAAGAATCGACCGAGGAGCGCAGGGAAGGCGGCATGGGAGATTCGGTGGTTCCGATATATATTGAAAAAGGCCGGAGAGTCTATCATGTGGTAGACATTCGGCAGCATGCAGCGGTACGAGTCTGTTTTGGGCTCATGGATTGCCAGGCTCGCCAGCCGGAGGCTCACCGATCCTTTCCAGCAATGCTACCCAGAGCGGCAATGCCACCCAGAGCGCCAATGTTCCCAGAGCCGATTACAGTATTCGATAAGGTTCGAGGATCAATCTTAAGCAGAGCGGAGCTAAAGTTGGTCGCGTAAATATATCCATCTGCGGCGTAAGTGATGTCTCCTACGTTGTAATCGCTCGTGAGGCTTCCAAGATCTCTCGTCGTTGCGCCGGTTGCGGGATTAAGCGTGATCAACTGCTGGTCGAACCCGCCGACGTCTGTTAGCGTCACACCGTAGAGTTTTCCCCCCGGCGAGAAGGCCATCGCTACCAAGAAATACCCCGATCTCAATGACAGCGTTCCCACGGGTGAAAACTGACCGGTCGTGGTGTTGATGGTACCGAGAGTGTTCCCCGACAGGCCATAAAGCGTGCCATTAGCCGAAGCGGCGATCGTCGAGACATTTTGCGACAAGGTCACTTCGCCTGAGATGGCCCCGGACTTTGGGTCAATGGTGTACAGCACCCCGGAATCATAGGCCGTGCCGTAGAGGACGTTGCTGACCGGATTAGCAGTCAGGAAGGACAGATCGGCGGCTTGGCCGGACTGTCCGACTAAGTGTTGCGCGCCGGTCGTGGGACCAACGCGGAGGAGTGAATAGCCGCCCCCGCCGGTGCTCGTCGTCGAATAAAGAATGAATTTCGCCGCGTCTGGTGAAGTCTGCTCGTCCTGTGCCGACGACGCAACTGTCGCCGCCAGGGCTAGGCAAAGGAGGCCGACCGGCCTCCCGAATCCGTGAATCGTCCGCTGCTTTGTGTTTCCCATGATTTCCTCTCGCTGAGCTTGTTTCTCCTTCGCCGCTGGCAAAAAGCGACGATCGCGGATTATACCACACAGCGCCCCGCTTTAGTTTAATCGGAAGAACTTCGGGTGCTTAACCGTTTTGGGGATGGCGGTCAGGATATGACTGTCGCGGCTGGGACGAGTCCTTGGATGTCGTCCCCGGCGTGCCTCGCGCCAGCCTGGCCCCCAATGTGCGGCGCCGTATGCGCGCACGGGTTCCCTCCGATTGTCCACGCCGGGAGGCTTGCCCCCAGCCTCAGGGTGTTGTACTGCGGCGAAGTACGGCATAAGGGGAAAGTGTATGCCGGCGAGCAGGCGGCGATCGTGGAGCGCGACGTCTGGCAGCGCGCCCAAGCTCTGCTGCGGCAGCGCCCGCGCGGGAGGCAGGCACGGAAACGGTCGAAGGGGCTGTTGCCAGATGTGTTGCTGTGCGGGGTGTGCGGCAGCCGGATGGTGCCGGGCTACACGACCAAGCGGAATCGGCGGTACGGTTACTACGTGTGCGGGAAGGCGCAGCAGGAAGGGGCGGCGGCCTGCCCCGGACAATCGATTCCGGCAGCTCGCCTGGAAGAGGCTATCGTGGCAGGACTGCGGGGAGGTGGCCGAAGCTGAAACGCGGCAGCCGTTGCGGGAAGCGCTGCAGGGTTGTGGTGGATTAGACCATGCCGCCCAGCAGCGCAGGCTGGCGAGCGTGGTGGAACGGATTGACTACGACAGCCGGTGTGGGGAGGCGCTGGTGTGCTGGCGCGCCACGCTTATGGATGCGGAGCCAGTTTCCATTCCAATTCGGACGCATGCGGGGACACAGCAGTCAGCACTCGCCGCCGGGCAAATCGGAAGCGGTCCGCGCGGGGCGGCTGCCGCGAATAACGTGGTTGCTGGCGTTAGCAGTGCGCTTCGAAGGACTGCTGCAGGAGGGAACCGTGCGGGACTATGCCGAGCTGGGGCGACTGGGAGGGTATCGCGCGCGCGCATCACACAGATCATGAGTCTCCGGAAACTGGCGCCGGCGATACAGGAGCGGATCCTATCGCTGCCGGCGATGTCGTCGAGGGTGGATGCCGTGAACGAGCGGCTACTGCGAGAGGTGGCCCAGCAATGGGACTGGCGGGAACAGATGCGGATGTGGGAGCAGCCCTCACTGCGGTGTCCTGATGAATCTCACTTTTTCCTCCACTCTGCGGCTTTCCCCGGCTTGCTCCAGTCTTTATAAAGCTGAACGATCCATTCGCGGGCGCGGTCCAGATGATACCAGTCCGGGACAGCTATCCGGTCTTTCCGTGCCAGCATCCCCTGGTAACCTTCGAGCAACAGCGGTTCCGCTTTAGAATATTTCTTCTGTCCAGCCAGACTGGCGCCCAGCAGGCTCTCGGCGCGGAATCGCTGCCAATCATCCGGCTGCTTCTTTTGATTGAACTCCAGGGCCTCACGCGCGAGCGGCTCGGCCTCGACGAACTTCTTCTGCGATATGTAGGCCGAATAAGTCTCCGCCAAGGCATATCTGCCCTGTCGTTGGTACATCGATGCCAGATCCGAAAGGGTATCGAGTGTGCCCGGATGCTCGGGGCCTGACGCGCGGCGCCAGCTCTGCAGGGCCTGCAAGAAAAGGGCCTCGGCCTTTGCATACTTGCCCTGTGCGCTGCAGACGCTGGCAAGATTGCTCATGCACCACAGCCTGTCGGGATGCTCGGGGCCGAGCGCGCGACGCTGGATCTCTAAGGTCTGGCTGTAGAGCGCTTCGGCCTGTGAGTACTTACCCAGCGCGCTGTAGGCGTTGGCGAGATTGATCATGGAAATCTGCGTCATGCGATTCTCAAGACCCAGCACGCGGCGCTGGATCTCCACCGCCTGACTGCAAATCCCTTCAGCCTGTGCATACTTGCCCTGCTGGTCGTAGACGTCGGCGAGATTGCTCATCGAAGACAGCGTGTCGGGATGCTCGGGACCCAGCACGCGGCGCTGGATCTCCAAGGTCTGGCTGTAGAGCGCCTGGGCCTGCGCGTACTTACCCTGTATGCGGTAGACGATCGCCAGATTGTTCATCGAAGACAGCGTCTGGGGATGCTCGGGACCCAGCACGCGGCGCCGGAGTTCCAGGGTCTGGGTGTGGAGCGCCTCAGCCTGGGTGTACTTGCCCTGTCCTTGGTAGGCGATTGCCAAGTTGTTCATGGACCTCAGCGTGTTCGGATGCTCTGGACCGAGCATGTGACGCTGGATCTCCAGTGCTTGGCTGAACAAAGGCTCGGCTTGCGCGAACTTGCCCTGACCGTTGTAGATATTGGCCAGATTGTTCATCGAATACAGCATGT
>JBEKUO010000243.1:0-9786 GCA_049514955.1 Bryobacteraceae bacterium
GGACCAGCCGTCCACCAACATCTACCTCGTGATCGACGGCAAGGTCAAAGTTTGCCGCCTCGCCGACGACGGCCATCAGGTGGTCGTCGACATCTATCAAGCCGACGAGTTCTTCGGCGAATCCGCGCTGCTGAATCTTCCGCACCGCGCCGAACAGGCGACGGCCCTGGAAGATACCAAGCTCATGACCTGGACCACCGCGGAGATCGAGGACATCGTCATGAAGCGTCCCAGGTTGGCCGTGGCGCTCCTGCAGATCCTGGTTCAGCGCACCATCGACTTCGGACACCGCATCGAGAGCTTCTCGGTGGATAATATCGCGCGTCGGCTGGCGCGTTCGCTGATCCGCTTCTCCGAGCGCCTGGGTACGCCCGAACAGGACGGCTCCACGCGCATGGCCCCGTTCACGCACGAGCTGCTGTCGCAGTATGTGGGCACCTCCCGCGAGATCGTCACGCACTACATGAATCAGTTCCGGCGCCAGGGGTATCTGCGCTACTCGCGCAAAGGAATTATCCTGTACCGCGACGCCTTCAAGGAATGGCTGCGGCAGAGCAACTGAATCGGTGGGGCAGGCGCTTTCGCCTGCCAATCCAGCCGTAGGCTTCAAGGCGGGGATGCGCTTTCGCCTGCCAACCCAGCCGTAGGCTTCAAGGTGGGGCAGGCGCTTTCGCCTGCCAACCCAGCCGTGGGCTTCAAGGTGGGGCAGGCGCTTTCGCCTGCCAACCCAGCCGCGCAAGCCGCAGGCGGTTCATTCATGGCTGAGTTGCAGGAACTGCCCCAGCCTCTCCTCCGCCTTCCCGATCGCCCGCGCCAGCGCGACTTTGCTCAAATTATGCGCGAACACGCTGGTAATGTAATCGAGATCGGCCGACACCACCGATTCCTGCGCCTGCGTGACCTCCAGCGCTTCGGCAATGCCAGCCTCGAAGCGTTGCCGGGTCAAATCGAGCGTCTGCCGCGCCACGCTCTGGTTGTTCCGCGCCACCTCAAGTTGGTTCGCCGCAGTCTTCAGATCCAGAAACGCGTCGCGCACGTCGGCTTCAATCCGGCCGCGTACATCCTCCAGTTCCGCGCGTCGTTGCCCTAAAGCGGCATCCGCTTCCTGAGTCTCTCCTTCAGTCCGGCCTCCCTGCCAGATGGGAATGCGCAGCGTGCCGACGACCGTGAACGTCCCGTGCGATTGCCCCGGATTGATGCCGATGGCGCCATAGTCGGCCGACAATGCCAGCGATGGCAAATGCTCCCAGCGCGTGGCGCTCCGGGCACGCTCGGCGGCGCGTACCTGGGCTTCGGCGGATTGCAAATCGGCGCGATTTTCGTACGCCTGCTTGAGCGCCTGCTTCAGCGTCAGATCGGGCGCCGGCGAATAAGGAATGTCGTCGGTGATTTCGTAATTGTCGTTGACCGGCAGGCCTACCAGCCTCGCCAGGTTGATTTTCTGCTTCGCCAGGTCGTTCTCCAACGACATCAGCCGCTGCTGCTGCGTTTGCAACTGGACCTGGCTGCGATTGACGTCGATCTGCGGATTCAGCCCCACCGCTCGCCGCTCCTGTGTCTGCTTGAAGAGCGCCTGGGCCGTATCGATCTGCGCCTGGGCCGAGCGCACGCGCGCCTCGGCCGCCATCACCTGCAGATACGCGCCGCCCGCGGCCAACACCACCAGATCGCGCGCATCGCGCAGAGCGGCCTCGTTCGCCTTCACCAGCTCCTGCGCGGAACGATAGTTGTTCAACGCCGTCAGGTCCGCCACCGTCTGCGTCAGCGTGGCGCGCAGATCAAAGTAATTGAACGGTCCCACGATGCTGGGTATCGAGATGCCGGGAAAGTGGATGTTGAACCGAAAACCTAACGCCGTCAGGTCGGTCTGCTGCACCGCCTCGCGCAAATATCCGTTCAAATTCGGCAGCAGAGAACTGCGCGCCACGCGGGCCTGCCCGCGAGCCTGCCGCATAGCCTGCGTCAATCCCTCTGTGCCCAGGTTGTATTCGAGCCCGCGCGCCACCGCTTCGCGCAGCGACAGCTTGCCGGAAAAAGGCTTCGCGGTTCCCGCCACGCTGCCGGCGTAAGGACCTTGCACCTGGACCGACGTGTTGAGCGTGTTGACGCTCGACGTAACACCCGGAACCGGAGTCTGAACCGCGTTGACCGAACCGGTCTGCCCGGTCCGTCCCGACAAGGGCAATGGCGCGGCCGGCGTGCCCGGCGGCGGCGGGGCTTGCGCATAGGCGAGCGTACACAGCGCAAATAAAAGAGTGAAACTGGAACGTAAGGTCATCTCAGTTATCCAAGTTGTTTCCGGAAGCGCCAGATGCTGAGCGATACCAGCACCAGCGTGAAACCGATCAGCGCCAGAAAATTCGGCCACAGTACGTCGATGCCGCTGCCCTTCATCAGCGTGGCGCGCGAGATGATGCCGAAATGGCGGATCGGGTTCAGCCACGTGATGGGTTGCATCCACGAGGGCATGGCTTCCACCGGCGTCATCGATCCCGAAAGTGTCGCCAGCGGAGGATTGATGAAGAACGCCGTCATCTGCGCTTGCTGCGCCGTTTTGGTGACCGTCGCCAGGAATGTGCCGATGCCAATCCCGCACAGGATACAAAGGCCCGCACTCGACACCACCAGCAGCATGCTGCCGCGCACCGGCACCGCGAAGAACACCCGCATAATGCCGATCGCGAACAGGGACATCACCATCAGCAGCCCGAACAGCGGAGCGATCTTAGCGACCACCATGTCGGTGGTGCTGGCCGGCGTCATCAGCAATTGCTCCACAGTGCCTCGCTCGCGCTCCTTGATCATGGCGGTCGATGCCACCAGCGAGCCGTTCAGGATCAGCAACACGCCGAAGCTTCCGGTAACGATAAACCAGGCATTCACCAAGCCGGGGTTATATAAGAACGCGGTCAACGTCTGCACCACGCCGCGATTGGTCGCCGCAGCGCCGCTCACGGTGCGCACCCGAGGCCGGATACCTTCGGCCGCCAGCGTCTGGTTGTAAGACAGGATCACGCCCTCCGCATAGCCCTGCGCGATGGTCGCTGTGTTGGCGTTCGCCGCGTTCAGCAGGATCTGCACATCCACCGGCGTACCGCGCCGTAGATCGCGGGCAAACTCGTATGGCACCACGATGCCGGCATCCAGCTTTCCCCGGCTGATGGCGCCTTCCAGATCCTGCACCGACGCGTAAGAGCCGCCCACCCGGAAGCTTTTGCTCTCCGTAAGCGTCGAGACCATTTCCCGGCTCTCCGGTGTCTGGCTCCAGTCGATGACTCCCAGGCGCAGGTGCGAAACCGTGGAGTCCAGCGCGAAGCCGAACAGCAGAAGCTGCAGCGTGGGCGGGACAATCAGCGAGACCGCCAGGCGCTTGTCCCGCCGTATTTGAGCGAACTCTTTGCGGATCAGGGCACGCATCCGGCTCATATCTTCACCTCCTCCGTGGCGCAGGCATTCCTGCCTGCCGCGTCGGCACTCCTGCCGGCGCAGGCGAGCTTTGCTCGCCTAGTCGCCGTGCTTGCGGCATCATATTTTCACCTGCATGCGGCGCATGGTCAGCCAAGCCGCCGTATAACACACCGAGCCGAGCACCCCGATCATCAATACGGAGAACCACACCGCCGGCCATCCGCCGCCCTGCAACAAGGCGTCGCGCACGATTACGATGAAATATTTGCCCCACACGATATTGGAAACCCAGCGCAGGCTGCCCGGGATATTTTCCACCGGAAAGACCAACCCCGAGAGCAGAAACACCAGCAGAAAGCCGCCCAGCGCCACAGCTTGGATGGCCGCCGACTGGTTCGGAATGCCGGCGCCCACGAAGGTCCCGAAACTGGCCACGCAAAACGCATAGAGAACGCTTCCCACCATGAGCGGTGTCGGATCTCCCGCGATGTGTAGGCCGAAGACCGTCAGCAAACAGATCATCCCGAGCAGCCATTCGCAGGCCGCCACTACCATGTAGGCAAGAATCTTACCGAGCAGGAATTCGTGTGCCGAAATGCTCGAAACATAGACCTGCAAAATGGTCTTCTGCTCGCCCTCCTTGGCCATCGACAGAGCGGCCAGCAGCGCCGGGAACATCGAGATGCCCATCACAAAGATTCCGGGACTGTGGAACTTTGGGGAATCCCGGCCGGGATTGTACCAAAGCCTTACTTGCTCGCCGACCAGCATGGCGCCTGCCATGGCTCCCGAGTCCTGATTGAACGCGTGCGTAATCTCGTCGACGTACCCCTGTACGATGCGTGCGGTGTTGGAGTCGGTCGCATCCACCAGCAGTTGCACCTGGACATTCGCGCCGCGTGCCAGATCGTGGCCGAAGTTCCGGGGAACGATCAGCACACCGCGCGCCGCGTTGGCGGTGAGGGCATCCTCCGGCTTGCGGTCCGGCGGCCAGGAAACCACGTGAAAGGAAATGGACGAGCGAAACGCGTCCGCGAATCGCCGCGACGCCGACGAATCGTCCAGATCCTGAATCACCAGCGGCAGGTTGTGCACGGTCAGCGAGATGGCCGTCGAGAGCAGGAACAGCAGGATCAGCGGCAGCAGCAGTGCTAGCGCTAGCGCCAGCCGGTCGCGCACCAACTGCGTCAGCTCTTTGCGTGCTTGCGAGAAGATGCGTCTCATTCTGGAATCCTGTGGGGCGGGTCCCCTGACCCGCGCCGGGCCCCCTGGCCTGGCTGCCGGACCGGCGAATCCGGCGCGCGATTGTCACGGCATTGTGCGAGCCTCATTGTTCAATCCTCCGAAGCCACCTTGCCCTCTTGCCGCGCCTTCTCCACCACCGCGATGAAGACGTCCTCGAGCGAGAAGTTCTCCTCGTGAATCTCGCGCACGGCCACGCCCGCGTCGCGCAGCTTCTCGGTAAGCTGCTTTTCCGCGGCCGCCACATCATCGTCCGTAATCACATGCAGCCGATCGCCGAATAACGACACGCGCCAACGCTCTATCTGCTCCTTCAACTGGTCGGCCGCGCGTTGCGGCTGATCCACGCGCAACTCCAGCAGGTGCCCGCCCTGCCGTGCTTTGATGGCGCTGGGGGCGCCCTCGGCCACTAACTCTCCGGCCGCCATGAAGCCCAGGCGATTGCACTGCTCCGCCTCTTCCAGATAATGCGTGGTGACCAAAATAGCGGTGCCCATATCCGCCAGCCGGTTGATCATCCGCCAGAACGCCCGCCGGGCCAGCGGGTCCACGCCCGAGGTCGGCTCGTCCAGAAACAGGACGCTGGGCTCGTGCATGGTGGCCGCGCCAAACGCCACGCGCTGCTTCCAACCGCCCGGCAAGCTCCCCGTGATCTGTTGCTCTTTCCCCGTCAATCCGGAGAATTCCAACACCCACCGCTTCTTCTCCGCGATCTCGTTTTGCGGCACGCCATACACGCCGGCGAAGAAATCCAGGTTTTCGTCGATACTCAAATCGTCGTACAGCGAGAACTTCTGCGACATGTAGCCGACCAGCTCGCGCACCTCTTCGGATCGTATGCCGCCCTGCCCTCCCGTGAGCTGCGGCGTGCCGGTGGTGGGCTCCAGCAGCCCGCACAGCATCTTGATGGTGGTCGTCTTGCCCGCGCCGTTGGCGCCCAACAGGCCATAAACTTCGCCGTAATGTACGTTCAGATTCACGTTGTGCACGGCCGTGAACCCGCCGAACCGCTTCGTCAGATTCTGCGCGCCGATGGCGATCTGTCCCTTAAGATCGCGATGCGGATGCCGGCCGGGGAACGGCGGCGCGTGCAGTTCCTGCCCCATTGCCCGCAGCCGCGCTACGAATGTGTTCTCCAGCGTGGGGTCCGCGACACGGATGTCCCGCACCGCGATCCCCGCCTTCGCCAGCGTAGCTTCCACCGCCGCGCGGCCCGCCTCGGGATCCTTCACAATTACGTCCAGCCGGTCTCCGAATCGCTGCACATCTCCGATCGCCCCGTTTGCCGCTTCATCTTCGGCTTCCGTGAGCTTGTCTTCGGCCTCCGCCAGATTGGCGGTGTGCACCTCCAGCCGCCGCATGCCCAAACTATCCCGCAATTCCGCCGGCGTGCCCTTCTGGTGGATCTGGCCAAGGTGCATCAGCGCGACTTGGTGGCAACGCTCGGCTTCGTCCAGATAAGGCGTGGCCACCACGATCGTCAGACCGTCCGCCGAAAGATGCGCCAGTACGTCCCAAAATTCGCGCCGGGAGACCGGATCGACGCCCGTGGTCGGCTCATCCAGCAGCAGTACGCGAGGTTGCGCGACCAGCGCGCAGACCAGCGATAGCTTCTGCTTCATGCCGCCGCTCAGTTGTCCCGCCAGACGGTCCTTGAAGCGGTGCATGTCGAACATCTGCAGATAGCGGTCGCCCCGCGCGGCGATCTCGCGCGGCGGCACGTGCCGCAGATCCCCCACGTAACGAATGTTCTCTGTGACACTCAGATCGGGGTACAGGCTGAACGTTTGGGTCAGGTAGCCGACCATGGCGCGCGATTGCCGCGCGGGCTTGCCGAACACCTCCACAACGCCGGAAGTCGCCTCCATGATGCCGGCCAGGATCTGGAAGGTGGTGGTCTTCCCCGCCCCGTCCGGACCGATCAGGCCGAAAATCTGGCCCTCGCGGACCTCCAGATCGATCCCCCTCACTGCTTCCACGGGACCGTAGTGCTTGCGCAAATCGCGCGCGCGAATGGCTACGCGATCCGGCGCCTGGACATCGGCCGGCTCAGCCAGCGCCGCGGCGCCGGCGCCGTGGACATCGTCAAGATGGCGATCGCCCGTCATCTCCGATGGCTTTCCGCCGGCCACGTGTCGCCCGCCACCAGAACCTCGCCATCAGCCGGCATGCCCGGCTTGGCGTAGCCGAATCCGGTCTTCAATCCAAGCTTCACGCCCACCACCTGCTTCACCCGATCGTCGCGGAAGTAAGTGTTTTCGGGCGTGAAGGTGGCCTGCGGATCGATGCGCTGCACATAAGCATCCAGCGGGTGTTTGGGATCCGAATCCAGATACACGCGCGCCGCCTGGCCCACTTTGACCCGTCCGATCTGCCCTTCGGGAATGTAACCGCGCAGATACACCTTGTGCAGATCGAGCAGCGTGACAATCGGCGTACCGGCCGTGAGCACCTCGCCCGGTTCGGCGGTCCGCGTGACCACGGTGCCATCGAAGGGAGCCGTAACCGTGAGATCGTTGCGATTGGCCTTGGCCTCCAGCAGGGCCGCCCGCGCGTGTTGTTCATCTGCGGTTGCGCTGGCGATGTCCGCCTCCTGCTGCGCGATTTGCCGGCGGATCATGGCGGCTTGCAGGCTCCGTATATCCGGATTGCTCAAAGTGGCTTCGGCCATGGCGAGGGCGCCGCGCGAGGCCTCCACCCGGCGCTTCGACGCGGCCACCAACGCCGCTTGCGTCTCCGCCGTGGTTTCCGCCTGCTTGCCCTGGCGTTCCGACACCGCGCCCGTTTGCGCCAGCCGCGTGTATGCGTCCTTATCGAACAGAGCCAGCTTATAAGCGGCCTCCTGCTGCGCCAACTCGGCTTCCGCCGCCGCCAGTTCCGCTTGCGCCTGTCTCACGCGACCATTGGCATCCACCTTGGATTGTCCAGTCTCTACCGAGTTTTGCCGCAACTGGTCTTCTAGCACGGAAATCTGCTTGCGCGCCCATTCGAGCTTCGCCTCGGCCTGCGCGACAGTGGCCTGCGCCTCCGTCTCGCGATCGCGCATTTGCTGATCGTCCAGGACGGCAATGACGTCTCCCGCCTTCACTACGTCTCCCTCGCGCACCTTGGCTTCCAGCAGCCGGCCCGTCGCTTTCGACGACACCGCCGAATCGTCGCCTTCAATCCTCCCGCTCAAGACGATGGTGTTGGCGGAATCGCGCGGCCCGGCCAGCACTACGCGCCACACCGTGATGGCCCCAGCGGCTAGCAGCAGCACGATCAGAACAATCACGGTCCGGGCACGGCCGGCCTGCGCATCCATAAGGGTGGGATTCTTCATACTGACCTCGCAGTTTGTTTTCGTTTCGGTTTTGCCGCCGCGTTGCGCCGGGCGATGCTTTTCAGCGCTGCGTAGGAGAACGCCGCGATGTGGCCGGCAATTTCGTCCAACGTCTCGGGGGTGAACCGCAGATCCGGCCACAATCGTTTCAGGACCTCGCGGCCGTGCGCATAAACGATGATCTGCCCCATGATGCTTTGCGCGCACAGACGCGTCTGGCGGTCGTCCGCCGGCCGGCCGATAACCCCTCCCACCAGCGCGCGAATGGCGTCGTGCTTGGGGCGCATCACCTGCTCGACCACTCCGTCGAAGGCGGGCGTCGGTTGCGCCAGTTCGTGGGTCATCAGCCGCACCGGCCAAGCCGGCCGGTCTTCGCCATACATCTGCCGCAGCATGCCGAGCACGAACGCGCGCAGTTTGGCTTCAGGCGTGCGGCCCGGCAGAACGGGATCGAACGTGGCGGCCCCGGCCGCGCACGCGGCATAACGCAGGACTTCGTTGTAGAGCCCCAGCTTGTCGCCAAAGTGGTAATTCACGGCGGCCAGATTGACTCCGGCGCGCGCGCAAATGTCGCGCACCTTGGCCGCCTGGAATCCGGTCTCGGAGAAGACGTGGCCCGCGGTTTCCAGTATCCGGGCTTCGGTGGCGTCGCGAGGGACGCCGTTATGCGATCGGTTGGGATCCGGCATGAATCAAACAGCATTTTAAAACATCTGTTTGAATCGTGTCAAGAAGAAAAATGCGGGGCAGCCAATCCTGGCAGCAGTGGGGCAGGCGCTTTCGCCTGCCAACCGCTCTTCACGGTGACTTTCTGCCGCGGGCTGCGAGTGGCGCTGTTATTTAGCCCCGTAGCCGGCCAAGACGCGCTATTCTGTCAAACCAGCGCCGGCGATCCGAGTCCTCAAAATGTGATCCTGGCGGTTTGCGAAGTACCCGCCGAATTGGTGAACTGCACCTGCACCGCGACCACGTCGTCGGCATTGCCGGTGACCGGGAACAGAGCGCTCAGACCAAAAACGCCACCCAGATCGGCTCCGGCGAAGTATTGCTGGAATGCCGACGTAGCGTCCACCGTGATGTTGCCGGGCGCGATGGTATTGCCGGATTGATCGAAGAATTGGAACACGAGCTGGGATGCGCTCCGGGTGTTATCCCAACCGTTGACTTGAAGCTGCACGTTCACAGCCGTGCAGTACAACTCGCTCGGGAGGCAGCCTACATTGCGCGCAGCCACGGCGGCATCGATGCCGATGACCCCCGAGGGAATCACAACGCTGGCCTGCGCGGTGTTGCTTCCCAACATCACCGTAAAAGTCAGCGTGCCGGCCGTGGTGCCGGTTCCGAAAGAAGCCGTGGAGCCTCCGCTGAACTGTGCGCTGGACGCTCCCTGCGCGACGCTGAAATTCGCGGAGAGTGTGCCGTCCGAGAAGGCAATGGACGGGTCGTCGTCAACTTCAGCCACCGAAGGTTGGAAGGCCAACGTCACCGTTCCGCTGGCGCTCACGGGAGCGGCAGCGGCCAGGCTGACCGAGACAGTCCCCTGCTGCGCGCTGGCCGCCGTGGGGAGGTTTACCTGGATCGACGGCTGAGGTAAGACGGGGGGAGGCGCGGCGATTCCCGCGCCTTCGAGCGGAAACGAAAGCGCGCCGATCGTCAACGTAGCCTGCTGCTGTCCTGGGGCGCCAGGCGCGAATGTCACGTCCAGTTCCGCCGATGCGCCTGGCGGGACAGCCGGCCCGGACAGCGCGGCGCCCGCCAGACTGAAGGCAGTGCCGCTAAGGGGTGAAATTGCGGGAACGGTGAGAGCCGCCGCC